>DASTYE010000056.1:0-39943 GCA_035765135.1 Gemmatimonadaceae bacterium
ACCACCATCTGCCCGCGGTGCGGGCGCCGCGGCGCGGCGAGGTGGTGGTGTTCCAGTACCCCGAGGATCTGTCGAAGAACTTCGTGAAGCGCCTCGTCGGTCTCCCCGGCGACACGCTCGCGATGCGCGACGGCGTCCTGCTCGTCAATGGCGAGCCGCAGGCGGAGGGGTACGTCAGCCACAGCGACTACGGCGCGGACCAGGTCGCGGAGGCCTTCCGCTGGCAGCGCAACTACCTCGTGCGCACCGCCGAGGCCAGCGCCGGGTTTCACCCGTCGCGCAACAACTGGGGCCCGATCGTCGTACCCGAGCGCAAGTACTTCATGCTCGGCGACAACCGGGACAACTCGCTCGACAGCCGGTACTGGGGCTTCGTCCCCGACTCGCTGATCCGCGGGCGGCCCATGTTCGTCTATTACAGCTACGCTCCCGACACCGCGCACGGCTTCGCCTGGCTGACCCGCATCCGGTGGAGCCGGATCGGGGAGGCCATCGACTAGCCGGCGCGCGGTCGCACGCTCTGCAACACCGGCCCGCGCGGACTCCGCCCCTGCGCCGGCCACGTCCCACCTCCCCCGGAGCAGCTGCGCCCATGGCCGTCACGACGTCGAAACGGATCTCGTACGAGGAAGGGTCGCTCGACCAGTACCTCCGCGACATCAGTATTTACCCACTGATCTCTCGCGACGAAGAGGTGCGGCTCGCGCAGCGCATCCGCGTGAACGACCAGGAAGCGCTCGACAAGCTCGTGCGCTCCAACCTGCGCTTCGTCGTGTCGGTCGCGAAGAAGTACCAGAACCAGGGCGTGTCGCTCTCCGACCTCATCAACGAAGGGAACCTCGGTCTCATCAGGGCAGCCCACAAGTTCGATGAGACGAAGGGCATCAAGTTCATCTCCTACGCCGTCTGGTGGATTCGGCAGGCGATCCTGCAGGCACTGGCGGAGCAGTCGCGCATCGTGCGCGTCCCGCTGAATCGCGCGGGGACGCTGCATCGCATTGGGAAGCGCGCGAACGCGCTGCTGCAGGAGCTCGGGCGCGAGCCGACGCACGAAGAGATCGCCGATGGAATGGACATCACGGAAGAAGAGGTCGCCAAGACGATCTCCATCTCACAGACGCACCTCTCGCTCGACGCGCCCCTCACGCCAGGGGAAGACAACAAGCTTCTCGATTATCTGCCCGACAATCTCAACCCGACGCCTGACGAGCAGACCTTCGAGAAGGCGCTCACGGAGTCGATCGAGGAAGCGCTCGCATCGCTCAAGGAACGCGAAGCGAAGATCCTGCGTTTGTACTTCGGACTGGACGGGGAAGAGCCGATGACGCTCGAGCAGATCGGGTCGCTCCTCGGCATCACGCGCGAGCGCGTTCGGCAGATCAAGGAGAAGGCGCTTTCGAGACTGCGGCATGTGTCGCGTGCGCGCGCGCTGGAGTCCTATCTCGGGTAACCAACGCCTCACCGCTGACCGATGAACGGGGCGGCCTTCGGGCTCGCCCCGTTCTTGCTTCTCGGAAGGGCTGATGCACTTTTGTACGACACGCACTCACAGTGACCCAATGCGCACGATCTTCCTTCCAGCACTTCTCCTGACCGCCGCTTGCTCGCGCGCGGTTACCGCACCAGTGGTCGTCAGCGGGCCGATCGCCGCCATTCCGGTCGATTCCGCGTACAACCGAGCGATCAGCCGCGGCACACGAACCGACTCCGGGCCCCCGGGAGCGCGCTACTGGCAGCAGTGGGCGTCGTACCGCTTGTCCGCCCGCCTCGATCCCCGTGCCGCGCAGCTCACGGGTGAAGGGACGGTTCGATATCACAATCGATCCCCCGACACGCTGCGACGCGTCGCCGTTCAGCTCCTCCAGAACCTCTTCGCGAGCAACGCACCCAAGAACGAGAACGTCCCGATCACCGGCGGGCTGCGACTCGAGCGCGTCACGGTGGATGGGCAGCAAATCGCGGCCGGAGGTGACGGCGGCTACGAGGTGGCGGGGACCATCGGATGGATCCCGCTGACTCGTCCGCTCGCGCCCGGCGATTCCGTGGAGCTTGGCTTCACGTGGGGATTCCGCGTACCGCCCGGCAGCGCACCGCGCATGGGACAGGACGGCGAGGTGTTCATGATCGCGCAGTGGTATCCGCGCGTCGCGGTCTACGATGACGTGAACGGCTGGCAGACGGATCCCTATCTCGGAAACGGCGAGTTCTATTACGGGTTCGGCGACTACGACGTGACCCTCACCGTTCCCACGGGCTGGCTCGTCACCGCCACCGGCGAGCTGCAAAATCCGCGAGAGGTCCTCACCGATTCGGCGATCGCTCGTCTCGAGCGAGCGCGCACCGACACCAACGTCGTGCACGTGGTATGGCGCCGCGACGCGGAGCGCACGCGGGCGGACGCGGACGGCCTGCTCGAGTGGCGGTATCGCGCGCGCGGTGTTCGGGACTTCGCGTGGGGCACGTCCAACCAGTGGTTGTGGGATGCGACGCGGGCCGCGGTCGGCGATGCGAACGGTGATGGCCGTCCTGATACCACGCAGATTCACACGCTCTTCCGTGCCACCGCCGCGTCATGGGAGCTGTCGGCCCGTTTCGCGAAGCACTCGATCGAGTTCCTGTCGCGCGACATCTGGCCGTATCCCTATCCGCACATGACGGCAGTCGAGACGACGGTCTACGGCATGGAGTATCCCATGCTCACCGCCATCGCCGCGGTGCCGGATCCGCAGGAGCTGTACACGGTGATCGCGCACGAGATCGCGCACATGTGGTTCCCGATGCAGATTGGATCCGACGAGAAGCGGTACGCGTGGTACGACGAAGGGCTCGCCAGCTATTTCGAGACGCGCGCCGCGCGCGATCAGTTCGGGCCAGCCGCCGGCGATCCGGCCGTCACCGGCTTCATGAACTACTTGCGAGCGGCCGGCAGCGACGTCGAGGTGCCGCTCATGACGCACAGCGACAAGTTCTCGACGACCGCGTCGTACGTGATCGCATCGTACGAAAAGCCAGTGGCAATTTTCCGGGCGCTTCGCGGCGTGATTGGAGACAGCGCGTTCACCCGCGCCTTCACGAATCACGGACGCTGGTGGCGGAACAGGCACCCGACGCCGCAGGATCTGTGGAATTCGTTCGAGAGCGCCAGCGGCCGTCCGCTGGACTGGTTCTGGCGCACGTGGTTCTACGAAACGTGGACGATGGATCTGGCGATCGCCGGCGGGCGGGTGGTCGGGGACTCGGTCGAGATCGACATCGAGCGACGCCAACCGGCGCCCATGCCGGCCATCCTTCTCGTCAAGCGCGAAGGCGGTCAAGCGGATCGCGTGACGGTGCCGGCGAGTACCTGGTTGTCGGGCGCGACGCGTCACACCGTTCGCGTGGTCGCGTCGCCGCGGGTGGTGAGCGTCGAGCTCGATCCGGACAAGGTGTTCCCGGATGTGATGCGCGGGAACGATCGATGGTCGCCATGAGGCCAACGCGGAAAACGGAATGCGGAGATGTTGTTGGAGGGCGCCGATCATTAGATCGGCGCCCTCCGTGCATTCGGATTCCGGCCTCCGCATGCGACTGCCCCTTGACCGCCGCGCAAGCCGCCGAAATGTTCCGTGCCCACCTCTCCGGAGCTTCCATGAGAGTCGTCCTCGCCGCGATCGCGTTCCCGATCGCGCTTCAGGCGCAAAATGTCGCTCAGGTTCAGGTCACGCCCGCCGAGACGACGATGGTCGTCGGGTCATCGATCCGGCTCAGGGCGGTGGCGAGCGATGACAGAGGCGTGCCCGTTCCGCACGCGCCGATGTGGGCTGCCGCGCCATTCGACGTCGCGAGCATCGATAGCATGGGGACGCTGACTGCCTTTCATCCGGGCGAGGTTCAGGTCTTCGCCATCGTGGGCGGTCGGCCCGGCCGCGCCACGGTTCGCGTCACGCAACGTCCCCCATCGCGCCTTCTCGTGCGGAGCGCCGAGGGGCAGGAAACAGTGGTCGGCGGCACATTGCAGCTCGACGTCACTGGCCTGACGAGCGCGAACGACACTGTGCGCCTCTCCTCGGTGCGCTGGCGTTCGCGCACACCCTCGATCGCCGAAGTCGGTCCGAACGGTCTCATGGTCGCGAAAGCGCCGGGTCGCGCGACGATCGTCGCGGAAGCAGGCGCCCTGTCGGCGACGAGCGAGATCGCCGTCAGGCCCAATCCGGTGCGCAGCGTGCGAGTGGAGCCCGTACCGAGGCCCGCCCGCACGGGCGATGTCGTGAAGCTGACGGCGGCGGCCCGTGACGCGCGCGGGGCACCGGTTACCAGAGCGCCGGTGCGCTGGAGCGTCAGCGGCGCCGGCGCTCAGGTGGATCAGGACGGGTACTTCGTGGCCGTCGATCCGGGGGTGTACACGGTGACGGCGAGCGTCGGCTCGGTGGCCAGTGCGACGTCGGTGCACGTCGTTCCCCGCGCGGATCCACGCCGCGTGACGGCGGTGGCGCACCGTCCGTTCCCGAATGCAACGATGGGAGCCGAGGTGTGGCCGTTTGGTGACGTTGTGTACGCCTCGACGATCGGCACGCACGTGTACGTCTTCGACATCACTGACCCGACCGCGCCGAAGCTCACGGACTCGCTCGTGGTCGATGCGCGCGTCATCAACGACGTCAGCCTCACCGAAGACGGCAAGCTCGGCGTGCTCACCCGTGAGGGCGCCTCGAGTCGCCGTAACGGGCTCGTCTTCTTCGATGCGAGCGATCCTCGTCATCCGACGATCGTGTCGGAGTTCACGGAGACCGTCACCGGCGGCGTGCACAGCGCGTTCATCTGGAAGCGGTACGTTTTTGCCACCGACGATGCGACCGGCTCGCTGCGGATCATCGACTTCAGCGACGTGAGGCACCCAAAGCAGATCGCACGATGGGAGACGTCGGAGCGCGGGACGCGGATGCTGCACGACGTCTACGTACGAGATGGTCTGGCCTACCTCGCGTACTGGCGTGATGGCCTGATCATCCTCGATGTCGGCAATGGGATGGCGGGCGGCACCATCACGGCGCCGACCGTGGTCTCGCGATTCAATTACGATCACGCGTCGCTCTACCCGCCGGACTTTCTCGCGGGGACGCACGCCGTCTTTCCGGCGGGGAAATACATCTACATTGCCGACGAGTCCCTCTACGGCGCGTTCGAGCTGTTCTCGCGGGAGCGGATGCCGACGCGCGGGATCGTGCACGTGCTCGATGCGAGCGACATTCGCAATCTCCGGAAGGTCGCGCAGTACGACCCGGTCGAGTTCGGAGCGCACAACCTGTGGGTCCAGGACGATCTGCTCTACATCGGCGCCTACGACGGTGGCGTCCGCGTGCTCGACGTGAGCGGAGATCTGCGCGGCGAGCTGCGGGAGCAAGGGCGTGTGATCGGCTCCGTCTACACGGGCGCCCTCGACGGTTATCGTCCGAACCAGGCGCTCGCGTGGAGCGCGATCCCGCACAAGGGGCACATCATGGTGTCGGACATCAACACGGGGTTCTGGGTGGCGAAGGTCATCCAGCCCCACCTCCCCTGACCTCCGCGCCGCCGTGGCTCAAACCAACTCGTTCGACGTAACGACGGGCGTCGACCTTCAGGAGGTCGACAACGCGATCAATCAAGCACAGAAGGAGATCGCGCAGCGCTACGACTTCAAGGGATCGAAGGCGAGCATCGATTTCCAGCGCGCGCCAGGCAAGATCATCCTCGTCGCCGATGACGACTACAAGATGCGCGCGCTGCTCGACGTGCTTCAGTCGAAGCTGATCAAGCGAGCCGTTCCGGTGAAGAACCTCGACATCGGCGAGGTCAAGCCGGCAGGAAACGACACGGTGCGGCGCGAGATCGCGCTGAAGATGGCGCTCGATGGCGACACGGCAAAGAAGGTCGTCGCGGCCATCAAGGAAGCCAAAATGAAGAAGGTGACGGCCGCGATTCTCGGCGAACAGGTGCGTGTGAGCTCGGCGTCGAAGGACGAGCTGCAGGCGGTCATGGCTTTGCTTCGAGGACAGGACTTCGGCGTCGAGCTCAAGTTCGGGAACTACAGGTGAGAAGGAAGAGACTGAGGGGTGGAGTTAACGAGGTTGGAGGGACTCGAAGGGAAGCGGGAAGGGGGAAGCGGGAAGAGGGGGCCCGGCGGTATTCGGTGCCCGTCCCCTCTTCCCCCTTCCCACTTCCCGCTTCCCTGAAGTGGCTCCAACCTCGTTAACTCTTCCCTCACCCCTCAGTCTCTTCCCTCCAGCCTGCAGTCGCTCTTCCCTCTCGCCTCCACTAGGTTTTTCAGGGTGAGAATTGGCTTCATCACCCTCGGCTGCGACAAGAACACCGTCGACAGCGAACGCTACCTCGCGCGACTCGTCGGCCGCGGCGCCGAACCCGTCAGCGATCTCGCCGACGCCGAGGTCATCGTCGTCAACACCTGCGGCTTCATTGACGCGGCGAAGAAAGAGTCCATCGATGCCCTGATCGAGGCAGGGCGCCTCAAGGAGGACGGCTCCTGTCAGGCCGTGGTGGCCGTCGGCTGCATGGTGGAGCGCCACAAGCAGGAGCTCCTCGACCACCTCCCCGAGGTCGATCTCTTCCTCGGCTCATCCGAGATGGACCGTCTCGTTCCCGAGCTGGAACTGCGGGGCATCCTCGGTGACCCCATCGCCGCGCACCCTGGCGTGCGTTTGTACACCGGGGATCTGCCGCACGTCCGCTATCTGAAGGTCAGCGAGGGATGTGATCACGGGTGCGCGTTCTGCGCGATCCCCCTCATGCGCGGGCGGCATCGCTCATTCGCGCTCGACGAGGTGGTGAACGAAGCGCGGGAGCTCGAGCGGCAGGGTGCCGTCGAAGTGAATCTCGTGGCGCAGGATCTCGCGCATTACGGACGCGATCTCCGTGACGGTGTGAGGCTCCCGGAGCTGCTCGAGGCGTTGCTGCGCGAGACGTCGATCCCCTGGTTCCGCCTGCTATACCTCTACTCGGCCGGGCTGACGCCGCGTCTGCTCGAGGTCATGTCGGGCGCGCCGCGCATCATGCCGTACCTCGACATGCCGATCCAGCACGCGTCCGATGCGGTGCTCGCGCGGATGCGGAGACCCGAGCGCGAGCGCACCATTCGCGAAAAGGTTCGCCGGGTTCGCGACGCCGTGCCCGACGTCGCCATCCGTACGACGTGCATCGTGGGATTCCCGGGTGAGACCGAGGCCGATTTTCAGCGCCTCCTGGACTTCCTCGAGGATATCCAGTTCGAGCGTGTCGGAGCGTTCACGTATTCGGCGCAGGAGGGCACGCGGGCCTACGAGCTCGCCGACGATGTGCCTGACGACGTCAAGCGGGATCGCCTGGAGCGGCTCATCGACTTGCAGCGAGCCGTGACGTCCGAGCGGTACGAGCGCCTCGTGGGTCGCCGAACGCGCGGGATCGTCGATCGGCGCGGGGACACACTCGAAGCGCGCGCCGTCTGGCAGGCCGATGACATCGACGGAATCACCCGCCTCGAGGGCGACGCCGCACCGGGCTCGATCGTGGAAATGACGATTACGGGGGTGGAGGACGACTACGATTTCATCGCGACCCAGCACGCGGTCATCGCGCCGCCGCCGGTTGTATCCCGTGCGCGGGCTGGCCTGCCGGTGCTCTCACTGTCGAGCGTCGGGAGCTTTGGACGGTGACGGCGCGGAGCGCCGCGATCATGTCGCGCGCGCGCGACGTGTTTCCTGGAGGAGTCAGCTCACCCGTCCGTGCCTTTGGCGGCGTTGGCGGCGAGCCGTTCGTCGTGAGGCGCGGGGCGGGATCGCGTCTGTTCGACGTCGATGATCGGGAGTACATCGACTACGTGCTCTCGTGGGGTGCGCTGGCGCTCGGACACGCATCACCGCCGGTGCTCGATGCGATAACCGCCGCCATGCACGACGGGACGACCTTCGGTGCACCCACCGAGCTGGAGGTCGAGCTGGCCGAGCTCGTCAGGCAGCGCATGCCGCACGTGGAGATGATGCGGTTCGTCTCGAGCGGCAGCGAGGCGACGATGAGCGCCATTCGTCTCGCGCGCGCAGCCACGAAGCGCGATTGCATACTCAAGTTCGACGGTTGTTACCACGGACACGCCGATGGCTTTCTCGTGCGCGCCGGCTCTGGTGTGGCGACGCTCGGCTTGCCGAACTCGCCCGGGGTGCCGGACGCACTGGCGTCTCTCACACTCACGGCGGCGTTCAACGATCTGGCCGCCGTGCAGGCGGTCGCGGACACGCATGGGCACCGGCTGGCCGCGATCATCGTCGAGCCCGTCGTCGGCAATGCCGGCTTCATCGCACCTGATTCAGCCTTTCTTCGTGGACTGCGCACGACTGCCGATGATTGCGGGGCGCTGCTCATTTTCGATGAGGTGATGACAGGGTTTCGAATCGCGCCGGGCGGCGCGGCGGAGCGATTCGGCGTCCGAGCCGACCTAACGACACTCGGCAAGGTGTTGGGAGGCGGACTACCCGCCGCCGCTTACGGCGGACGCCGCGACCTCATGGAGCTGATCGCGCCCTCGGGCGCGGTCTACCAGGCGGGCACCCTGTCCGGCAATCCACTCGCGATGGCGGCGGGACTTGCCACGCTTCGCATGCTCACGACGCCGTTGCACAGGAAGGTCGAGGCGCGCACGGGACGGCTCGTCGCCGGGCTGCGAGAGATCGCCGCGCGGCTCGGCATACCGTTCACGGCCGACAGCGCGGGCTCGATGTTCGGCTTCTTCTTTCGTGCGGAGCCGGTGCGCTCCTACAGCGACGCACGCGCGAGCGACGTCTCGTTCTTCCGACGTTTCTTCCACGCCGCGCTCTCCCTCGGTGTGTACTTCGCGCCATCACCGTTCGAGGCGGGATTCGTCTCGGCGGCGCACGGCGACGCCGACATCGAGGCCACGTTGGAGCGCGCCGAGCGTGCCATGCAGCTGGCGCGGACCTGACATGCGGCGGATTCTGGCGTCAAGCGTCGCGATTGCCGCCGTCGCCGCCTGCGGGCCACCGCTGCAACCAAGCCCGTCCGAGCCGGTGGTGTGGCGGCGCGATACGCTCGTTCCGCCGGCCGACACGGCCGGGTTGCAGGATTCGGTGTGGCGTATCCCCGCTCCGGTCGACTCGATGCCGATTGCATCGGGACGAGTCGTTCGCGTCGCGCTGTCGAGTGGCGTGGCGGTGGTGAGAATCGGCGGAACCGGCGGATGGCGCCTCATCGAGGAGCAGACTGGCGGCGCCTTGCTTCACGCGACCTCGGGTGATGCCTGGACCATCGAGGCGCATGGCTCACGGATCCACGCCTCGCGAGAGGCACTCGCCATCGCCGAGAGCGGTGGGCCGCTCGTCGCGCGTCCGGATCGACCGTCCGGCTACGTGACGCTGAACGGCAAACGGTACCGCGGCGAGATCGTGTTGACGGTCGGCCCCGATGGCCTGCTCGTGGTGAACCGCCTTCACATGGAGGATTACCTGCGTGGCGTCGTTCCGCTCGAGATCGGCCGTCGTGCACCCGGTGAGGAGGCGGCCGTCGCGGCCCAGGCGGTCGCGGCTCGAAGCTACGCCTACGTGCGCGTCGGCGGCGCGCAGGCCAGGGCGTACGATGTCGTCGCGACCGTGCAGGATCAGGTGTACGGCGGAGCGGATGCGGAGACGCCGATGGCGGACGCCGCGGTCTGGGCCACTCGAGGGCTCGTGCTCACGTACGACGGTCGTCTCGTCAACGCGCCATATCACTCCACCTGTGGCGGGTCGACCGCGGCCGTCTCCGAGGTGTGGTATCGGAGCCGCGACGAGCCCTACCTGCGACGCGTCAGCGACCGGATCGAAGGAACCGACCGGTTCTACTGCGATCCGTCTCCGCGCTTTCGCTGGTCCACGACGCTGACGCGCAACCGCCTCGCCACTGTCCTCGCGCGATACCTGAGCGAATACGTGAACGTGCCCGGCGGTCGTGTTGGCGCCCCGCGTAGTCTGGATGTCGATTCGAAAACGGCATCAGGCCGCGTGGGCGCTCTCGCGGTGCGAACGGACGCGGGCCGCTTTCTCCTTCGCGGGAACGATGTTCGTTTCGTGATGCGCGCGCCCAATGGCGAGATCCTCAACAGCACGTATTTTTCCGTGCGCACGGAGCGAGACCGGAGTGGGCGGTTGGAAAGCGCCACGTTCGATGGGGGAGGGTATGGACACGGTATCGGCATGTGTCAGTGGGGGGCGATCGGTCGTGCGCGCGCCGGCCACGATTTCCGCAGCATCTTGAGGACGTACTATCCCGGGACCGAGCTTGCTACGGCCGAGTGACATGGGCCGCGCGTTGGTGGCGGTCGCAATCGTCGCGGTCGCGATGCCGTGTACGGTCTCCGCGCAATCCCTCTTCGAACGTCTCAACCTCGACCGCCTCCGACTCACCGCGCTTGGCGCGAGTGCGGGGCCGGTGAAGGCCTCACGCGCCGAGACCGCGCAGTCGTTCGGCGTTCATGCCGACTACGGTTACATCGCACGATCGTGGCGGGTCGTCTTCTCCGCGACCTATTGGGGGTCGCACTTTCGCGACGAGTACGTGCAGGAGCTCGAGGATCGCGTTCGGGGGCACATCATCGATCCGTCGGGAGACGACACGCTGGACTTTGGACAGATCAACGTCTCCGACATCGCGCTCGAGCTCGACATGCGCTACACACCGAGCCCGCGCACTGCCGTGCGCCTGTATGCCGGCGGCGGCGTCGGCGCGCACATCGTCAACGCGGAGTCGCCGTTCATCAACGACACGTTCGTGGAGAGCGCGCTCGACAATATCTCCGCCGGCTTCGCCGCGTTCGCCGGATTCGACACCGAGCCCGTGGGGCGTCTCAGCTTCGGGGTACAAGGGCGGGTGAACCTGCTGAGCAATTTGCGGTATTGGTCCGGCCGTGCGCTGGTCACTTACTTCTTCGGCGGCCAGCCGCCATCGTCTCCGCAATGAAGCCCGCAATCAGAATCGGCGTAGTGGGCGTCGGCGGCATCGCCCAGATCGCCCACATCCCGGTCCTCTCGAAGATGCGCGGCGCGCAGCTGGTCGCGCTGTGCGATAACGATCGGCCGAAGGCGCGCTCACTCGCCGATCGCTTCGCCATCCCGGACGTCTTCACTGATATCGAGGATCTTCTCGAGTTCGATGAGCTCGACGCGGTCGTCATCTCCACACCCAGCCATCTGCACGAGCCTCACGTACTGAGCGCCCTGCAGGCCGGTGTGCACGTACTCTGTGAGCGTCCGCTCGCGCTCACATCACGCGGCGTCGAGCGCATCCTCGGCGCCGCGCAGCGTACCGGGCGAAAAGTGCTGGTCGCGCTCAATCACCGCTTCCGGAGCGACGTCCAGGCGCTCGACCGCTTTCTGCGCGGCGGGGAACTTGGTCGCCTGACCGGCGTTCGCGCGGGCCATTATCAGGTGACGAAGGGCTCCGAGGGGTGGCGTCATCGGCGTGCGGAGGCGGGCGGGGGCGCGTTCTTCGAGCACGGGCTGCCGCTGCTCGATCTCGCGCTGTGGCTCGCCGACTTTCCCGAGCCGGTGCGGGTCGTGGCGCAGATGGAGCGCGCGCGCGGGGCGAGTGCCGTCGAGGATTCGATGTTCGTGTACCTCGAGTGCGCACCCGGAATGTCGCTCGCGTTCGACGTGACCTGGTCCTACGTCGGCGACGAGGACCGCTGGTGGTTCGAGGTCCTCGCCTCGCGAGGAAACGCACGGCTCGCACCGCTGCGCGTCGTGAAGGAGATCAACGGAAAGCCGATGGACGTGTCGCCCGGTGGCGCGGCGGCGCGGGAGAGCGCATTCATTCAATCGTATCGGGCGGAGCTCGCGCACTTCATCGCGATCCTGCGCGAGGAGGCCGAATATGAGCCGCCCACGGAGCAGGTGACGGTGCACAAGATCGCCGAGGCGATCTACAAATCGGCGGACGAGGGAAAAGAGATCCGGCTGTGAAACGCCCGAGCTGGCTCGTGACTCGAGAGGAGGCGCTGCCGGCGTTCGCGTCGGCGGCGCTTTTCCTCATCGCCTTTCCGCCCTTTCGCGCTCTGATTCCAGCTTTCCTCACGCTCGTGCCGGTGACGATCGTCGTCGCGCGAAAAGTGGATGCCGGGGAGCCGGTACGTGCGTCGTTTCGTTTCGGGTTCTGGTTCGGCGCCATGGCGTACGGCCTCACGCTCTACTGGATCGCCATCGCGCTGTCGATCTACACCAAGCTCTCGTTTCTCGGGTACATCGGCGCGGTGCTCGTCATGGCACCGGTGGTCGGCATCACGACGGCGGTGCTCCATGCCGTGCGTCGCACAACGCGGTGGCCATTCGCGTTGCTCCTCCCGGCGGTGTGGACGGCCTCGGAGCTGTTCATCAATTACATGAGCGACCTCGCGTTTCCGTGGCTGCCACTCGGGCTCGCGACATCGCGATTTCCGGCGCTCGCACAGCTCGCCGATGTCTCGGGAGTGCGTGGCGTGACCTTCTGGATCGCCGCTTCGGCCGGTCTGATAGTCGATGCGTGGATCCTGCGGGCCGAGCGGCGAAAGGTGGCCGTGAGGCTGGGACTCGTGGTCGTGCTGGCTGTCGCAGTGGCGGGATACGGACGATGGCGGCTGAGCACGATCGCGTTGAGCCCGCTCGCGCCGGTCGCGATCGTGCAGCCGAACATCCCGCAGGAAGAGAAGTGGCAGAAGGAGAACCTCGGTCGCATTGTGTCCATGTTGGCGGACCTCACGCGCCAGGGTATGCGATCGAATCAGCCGCGCCTCGTCGTCTGGCCGGAGGTCGCCCTTCCCGGATACCTCGTGCAGAACCCGGAATGGGCGGACACGCTTCGCGCACTGTCGGCTCCCACCCGTATCCCGATCTTGTTCGGCGTGATCGACGTCGAGTTCTTCTCCAGCCGAGCGTCGGACGGCACGCAGGAGTACGAGATCTACAACGCGGCGATGACCACCGATTCCACCGGGCGCATCGCCGCACAGCCACCGTATCGAAAGGAGTTCCTCGTTCCCGTCGTCGAGCGTGTCCCCTTCCTCGATCCGGACTGGTTCAGCGGGCTGAAATACTTTGGCGGCTTCGGACGCGGGAAGGACCAGCCGCCGTTTCGTTATGCATTCGGCGATGCGGGAATTCTGATCTGCTACGAATCGATTTTCCCGCAACTCTCGCGCGAATACAAGCGGGGTGGAGCGGAGCTCCTCGTGAACATCACCAACGATGCGTGGTTCGGCCAAAGCATCGCCCCATACCAGCACGAGGCACATTTGGCGTTTCGAGCGATCGAAAACCGTCTCGGCATCGTGCGCGCGGCGAACACCGGCATCTCGGCGTACATCGACCCGCTCGGGCGGTTTCACGAGGAGACCGGGCTGGAGGTCAGCGCCGCTCGAACCTATCAGGTCCAGAGCACCGCTGCGACCACGCTCTTCATGCGCTGGGGAGACTGGATCGGGTTGGGATCGCTCGTCGGCACGGTGGGGATGCTCGTCGCTGGGTGGGTGCGCCGGCGGCGAGCATGACCGGGTACTCCGTCGGCATCGACGTCGGCGGCACGTTCACCGACCTCATCGCGGTCGCCGAGGACGGTCGGATCGAGGCGCGCAAGGTCCTGTCGACACCCGGCGACCAGAGCGATGGTGTGCGCGACGCACTGCGCGCGTTAGGCGTAGCGCCCGCGGATATCCGGCACATCGCTCACGGAACGACCGTCGCAACCAACACGCTGCTCGAGCGCACCGGGACGCGCGTCGTCCTCTGCGCGACCGAGGGAGCCACTGACCTGCTCGAGCTGCGAAGACAGGAACGGGCCGCCCTGTACGACCTGACGCGCCATCATCCGGAGCCGCTCGTCCCGCATGAACGGGTCGTCGCGGTTCCGGAGCGCGTCGAGCCGCAGGGGATCGTGAAGCCGCTCGATGCGAACGGGGTGCGTCGCGTAGCGCAGAAGGTCCTGGAGCACGCGCCGGAGGTGGTAGCCGTGGCGTTGCTTCACGCCTTTCATGACGGTCGCCACGAGCGCGCGTTAGGCGCCGCGCTCCGGGCGCTGATCGCGGGCGTGGACGTCGTGCTGTCGTCCGACGTACTTCCGGAGATACGAGAGTACGAGCGAACGGCCACGACGGTCGCCGAAGCCTACCTGCGCCCCCGAGTCGGCACGTACCTGCGCCGTTTGGCGGACGGTCTCGCGCAGGCCGGTTATCCAGCGCCGTCGGTGATGACATCGGCGGGGGGCATGCGGAGCGCGAACGAGGCCGCGCAGGCCGCGGCGTCGCTCGCGTTGTCGGGACCCGCGGGAGGCGTTCATGGGGCCGCCCGCGTCGCCGGGGAGGTCGGCGTACGCGACGCCCTCACGATCGACATTGGCGGAACGAGTGCCGATGCGGGACTCGTGCTCGGGGGAGAGCCGCTGGCCGAGCCTGGCGGAAGCGTCGCCGGAGCTCCGATCGCGCTGCCTCGCGTCCTCATTGAGACCGTGTCCGCGGGAGGCGGCAGTATCGCCTGGATCGACAGCGGCGGCGCCTTACGCGTGGGTCCACGGTCCGCCGGCGCCCAGCCGGGCCCGGCCGCTTTCGGCCGCGGTGGTACGGAGGCGACCGTCACCGACGCGCACATCGTTCTCGGGAACATCGACCCAACGCGAATGAGCGGGGGCGTCACGCTCGATCCGGCTGCGGCCGCGCGAGTGGTTGGTGATCTCGCGACGCGGCTCGGAGCGCCCGTCGAACGGATTGCGCAGGCGATCATCGCCGCCGCGGATGCGGCGATGGCTCGCGCACTCCGTCGCGTGAGCGTCGAGCGCGGGGTGGACCCGCGGCGGTGCACACTGGTGGCGTTCGGCGGCGGAGGTCCCCTGCACGCGTGCGCGCTTGCCACGCAGCTTGGCATGACGCGCATTCTCATCCCGCCCCACGCCGGCGTGCTGAGCGCGTTAGGCCTGGCGCTGGCGACTGAGCGACGCGACGTCATGCGGAGCGTGATGCGGCGCGCCGATCAGCTCGACCGCGACGCGATCGCGGTGATGTGTGGGGAGCTGGCGGAGCGCGTGGGTGGCGCGGTCGACCGCCGCTGGTGGGCGCATACGCGGTATGTCGGGCAGGGACACGAGCTGGACGTCTCGGTGACACCGGATGACGACGGGACCGCCGTGGCCGCGCGGTTCGCGACGCTTCACTCCGCGCGAGCCGGATTCGTGCTCGAGAGACCGGTCGAGATCGTGAGCCTCCGACACGCCGCATTCGGGCCCACCCGCGATGTACGCCTGACGAGTGACGGCGGCGCTCCATCGACCAGCTCGATCAACGGACCTGCGGTCGTGACGCTTCCCGACGCAGCGATGCGCGTCGAGGGGGGGTGGACGGCCGTTCCCCTCGCCATCGGAGGTTGGATGATGGAGCGCGCGACGTGACGACGTTCGACCCGCTCGACCTTCAGGTGATGGCGCACGCATTCGCCGCCATCGCGGAGGAGATGGGGACGGTGCTGGTGCGCGGGGCGCTCTCCCCCAACATTCGCGAGCGTCGCGATTCGTCCTGCGCCGTGTTCGACAGTCGCGGCGCCATGGTCGCGCAGGCGGCGCACATTCCGGTGCACCTCGGCGCCATGCCCGAGGCGGTGCGCGCCGTCATCGCGAAGCGACCGGCGCCCGGCGACGTGTTCCTGCTCAACGATCCGTTCGCCGGTGGCTCGCACCTTCCCGATCTGACGATCGTCGAGGCCGTGGCGCACGAGGGGCGGGTCGCCGCGTTTACAGCCGTCCGGGCCCATCATGCGGACGTCGGAGGAATGAGCCCGGGAAGCATGCCACAGGGGGCCACGGAGCTCGTGCAGGAAGGGTTGGTGCTCCCTCCCGTGCGGCTCGCCAGTCACGGTGCTATCGCCGAGGATGTCATGTCGATCCTCCTCGCGAATGTGCGGACGCCCGACGAGCGGCGCGGGGACATGCGAGCCCAGCTCGGCGCGTGCGCCGCCGGTCGCGCCGGGTGGCGCGCCCTCGTGGCGCGCGAAGGGTTCGAGCGCGTGGAGCAGGCCGGGCAGGCGCTGATGGACTACGCGGAGCGGAGCGCTCGCGCCGCGCTGCGCGCGCTCGGCGATCGCATCGGGCGAGCCGAGGATGCGCTCGAGGGGGACGGTGTGTCCGAGGACGAAGTTCCGATCGTGGTGAGCGTTCGGCAGCGCGACGGTCGGCTGGTATGCGATTTCACCGGATCGTCACCGCAGGTGCGGGGGAACGTCAACGCGCCGATCGCGGTCGCGCGTGCTGCCGCGGTCTTCGTCGTTCGCACTCTGCTCGACGATGATGTGCCAATGAACGACGGCATCGCGCGCGCCGTCGAAATCATCGCCCCGAAGGGCACCGTGATGAACGCGCAATGGCCCGCTGCCGTCGCCGCCGGGAATGTCGAGCTCTCGCAGCGGATGACCGACACGCTCTTCGCGGCGCTGGCCGATGCGGGAATCGACGTTCCGGCCCAGGGGCAGGGAACGATGAACAACGTGACGTTCGGCGGAGCGGGGTGGACCTTTTACGAAACCCTTGGCGGCGGTCAGGGTGCCTCGTCGCGCGGTCCAGGCCCAAGCGCGGTGCACGTGGGAATGAGCAACACGCGAAATACGCCTATCGAGTCGCTCGAGTGGTCACTCCCCCTGCGCATCGACGAATACGGAGTCCGATGGAAGACGGGCGGGGACGGGGCGGCGCGAGGCGGCGACGGCGTCGTCAGGCGGTACCGGGTACTCGAGCGATGCACGGTGACGCTGCTGACCGAGCGGCGGCGCCGTTCCCCGCGCGGGGCGGCCGGTGGGGCGGCGGGAAGCCCGGGACGGAACTCGCTGAACGGCCGCTGGCTCCCAGCGAAGTGCAAGGTGGAGATGCAGCCGGGAGACGTGCTGACGATCGAGACACCCGGTGGAGGGGGCTACGGGCG
Source organism: Gemmatimonadaceae bacterium (assembly GCA_035765135.1). Classification (GTDB taxonomy): domain Bacteria; phylum Gemmatimonadota; class Gemmatimonadetes; order Gemmatimonadales; family Gemmatimonadaceae; genus JAICNG01. Next base: position 16,919 of record DASTYE010000056.1, read on the forward strand.
AGCAGGCGTCAGGTGAGGGAGAACGGCAGAGACCTCAGGGGTCGGATGTCAGGATTCAGAAGTCAGAGAGCATGCGTCGGAGCCGCAACGTGGGCCCGCGTGATATTCTGAAGTCTGACATCTGACCCCTGACGTCTTTGCCTCTTTCTCACCCGACGTCTGACGTCTCTGCCGTCACCTAACGCCCCGCGACCGGCACCCCGCCACCCGGCGTTCTGATGCCGTACACGCCGAAGTTCCTCGGGTCCGTCAACGCATAGACGCGCGATTCGATGAACGTCGTCAGCAGGTCCTTGTCGAGCATTCCCTGCTTCGCTTCCATCCGCAGGATGTCGAGCGCCCGCTCGGCGGGAACGGCGGGCTTGTAGGGCCGGTCGGTGGCGGTGAGGGCGTCGTAGATGTCGGCGATCGTCATGATCCGCGTTTGTACGGGAATCTCCTCGCCGCGTACCCCGCGCGGATAGCCCTCCCCGTTCAGCTTCTCGTGATGCGCGTACGCGATGCGCGGAATGTCACGCAGCTCGCGCGTCCACGGGATCTGCTGCAGAAAGCGGAACGTGTGCGTCACGTGCGCCTCGATCTCCCGCCGCTCCTGCTCATCGAGGTTGCCGCGCGTGATCGTGAGGAACCGCACCTCATCTTCCGTCAGCAGCGGGCGCTCCACGCCATCGACATCGCGGAAGGTTCGCTTCGACAGACATGCCAGCTCCGCGCCAGCTTCCTCGCTGAGAATCGTCGGCTCGTTGGCGGCGATGACAGCGGCCAGGAAGTGGTCGAGCTCGGCCTGATGACTGCGGAGGCGGCCCTCGAGCTCGGCGACGAGCGCGTCGTAGCCCTCGCGTCCGTTGCGGAGCAGCCAGTCGGCGCGGCGGCGCTCGTATTCGAGCGCGGCCGTGCTCTTGAGAAAGGCGAAGCGCCCGCGAATGGCCTCGATGTCGCTCGAGTACAGCTTCTTCTCCTTGACCAGCACCTGCTCGCTCACACCGACCTTTCCGAAGTCGTGGAGCAGACTGGCGTAGCGGAGCTCGCGAAGCTGCGTGGCGGAGAAGCGAGTGCCGCGGTACTGGCCGGTACCCGCCCGATCGACCGCGCGCGCGAGGGTGACCGTCATCGTCGCGACGCGCTCGGAGTGACCGAACGTCGCCGGGTCCCGCGATTCGATGGCGGAGACGGCCGCGGTGACGAATCCCTCGAAGAGGCGCTCGATGTTCTCGTAGAGCTGGGAGTTTTCGATCGAGACAGCCGCCTGGGCCGCGAGCGCGCTCACCAGCTCGACCGAGCGCTCGTCGTACGGCAGGACCTCGCGATCGACCGCCTCCGGCGTGTTGAGGCGCGTTCCCATCAGGCGCTTCCGGTTGATGAGCTGCAGCACGCCGACGATCTCGTCGCGGTGCGTCGTCATCGGGATGACGAGCATGGACTTCGTGCGATAGCCGAACTTGTCGTCGAAGCTGCGGTTGAGCCGATAGCTCACGTCTTCCGGAAGCAGATACACGTCGGGGATCACCAGCGGCTCGTGCGTCGAGGCGGTGTAGCCGGCGAGGCTGCTGTTGTCGATCGGGATCGTGAACTCCGAGAGCGGAACGCTGGTGAGCGTCTCGTTTTGCGAGAGCATGAACCGAAGCGCGTGCGGGCGGCCTTCCTCATCCCGCTCGACGAGATAGAGCGACCCCGCGTCGCTCGTCGTTATGCGCCGCGCTTGCGAGAGGATGAGCGTGAGCAGGGACAACAGATCGCGTTCCGTCGAGAGCGCGACACCGACGCGCGTCAGCTCGGCGAGCTCACGATGACGCTCCCGCTCCTGGAAACGCAGCGCACGGTAGGCCACGAGCGACGCGGCGTGTCGAAAGGCGCCGCGCAGCTGTGCCACCACCAGGCCGGGGCTTGCGCCCGCAGGCAGGAAGCCGGAGAGAAGCTCGATGGGGAAGCCAGGCGGCGGCTCCGTATCCCCCGGGTCTCCGACGCCGACGAGTGCGGCCCGCTCCGCGAGATCGCGTGCGGGGCGCATGTCGCCACCAAGTGTGTGCAGGAGTACGCGATCGACGAGGATCACCGTCGGGCGCGACGCATCGAGCGCGCTCGCCGCCGGGAACGAGGGGACGCGCCGAATCTCGAGCTCGTCTTCCGACCGGCCCGAGGGCAGGTGTGGAATCGCTCGTCCGAGCGCCGCGATGATGAGCGGCTTCAGATCGCGATCCGGTATACGGGTCGTCATCGTACCTCCGCCCTCAGACCGTCAGCGTCATCCCCTCCGACGCCGCGATCACTTCGGTGTTTCCACCGCGCGCTCGCACCATCGTGCGGCATTCCTCGACGCGCCGGTCAAGCTCGTCATCGGAGCGCTCCGGCTTGTGATGAAACAGAACCAGCTGCTCGACGCCCGCATCGACCGCCAGGTCGACCACATCGTGATACGTCGAGTGACCCCACCCGCGGTGGTGGTCGTATTCCTCGCGCGTGTACATCGAATCGTGCACGAGCACGCCTGCCCCACTGACGAATCGCACGAGGTGCTCACGCCAGTTCTTCGGCGAGTCGTACTTGGTGGTCGTTCCCAACTCGTTGTCAGAGATGTAGACGAGCGCCCGTCCACCCCCGTTTCGGTCGCCGAAGCGATATCCCATCGCGCCGCCGGGGTGACGCACCTCGGTGGCGGTCACCGAGTAGCCACGCCCTTCGACCGCTCCGTCCATCACCGAACGAAAGTCGATGCTGGCCTCGATCTCCTCGAACGAGACGGGGAAGACGACGGGCGACATCTGGTCGCGAACGATGCGCTCGACCTTCGCCTCCATCGCCTGGGCGCCCCAGATGGTGAAGTGGTTGCCGCGCTGGAAGATCGGGGCGAAGAACGGCAGCCCCTGAATGTGATCCCAGTGTCCGTGCGAGAGAAAGATGTCGCCCTGGATCGGTGCCCCGTTCGCCCTGCCGATGAGCGAGCGGCCCAGCTCGCGGATCCCCGTCCCGGCGTCGAGGATGATCAGCCACCCGTCGCTCGTGCGGACCTCCACACAGGGCGTATTACCGCCGTAGCGGACGGTCTGAGAGCCCGGGCTTGGGATGGAGCCGCGTGTACCCCAGAAATGAAGGCGGAGCATGATTGCGGAGGAAAGATCGGGGTCGTCGCGAGCGAGTGGCGGTGACCACTGTCACCGCCCTTGGCGAGTGGGGTCAGGGGTCAGGGGTCGGGGGATGAGGAGTGAGGTCTCAGGAGGTAACTGCTTAACAGCGGGTGCCGGGTTACGGGGCAATCCGCTCCTGAAACCGCAACCCTGATCCCCCCTGACCCCTGACTCCTGACCCCTGATCCCTAAATCAGACCCTGACGTGGGCCATTTGCTCCAGCTGCCCGCGATCCGAGATCGTAATCTGACGGCGCTCCACGCTGATCAGACCGCGGTCCTGAAACTCGCGCATCGCGCGCGACACCGTTTCGCGGCTCGCGCCGATCATCTGTGCGATCGTCTGATGCGTGAGTGGCTTCGTGATCGTGGGAGCGCCGCCTTCGTCGGCGGCATCCAGGAGAAGGCGCGCGATTCGTCCGTGGACGTCGAGCAGGACGAGGCTCCCGATCTGCTCGTCGGCACGGCGCAGCCGTCGCGAGAGCTCGACGAGCATCGCCCAGGCGACCGCGGGCGATTCGGCGACGCGTCGTCTGAAATCGTCTCGACGCAGGATGAGCAGCTTGGCATCGTCCATCGCGATGACGTGGGCGGAGCGTGGCTGTCCGTCGATCAGCGAGAGCTCTCCAAAATGCTCTCCGACGCCGAGCACGCTCAGGATGACCTCACGGCCGTCTTCGCCGACGAGGACCACTTTGACGCGGCCGTCCCGCACGATGAACAGTGAGTCGCCCGGGTCATCCTCGAACACAATGACGCTGCCTTTCGGGTAGTCGCGCTCGCGCGTGACCTCCGCAAACCGCTCGAGCTCGTCGCGGCCAATGCCCGAGAGAAGTGGGACCGTTGCCAGAAACTCTACGATTTCCATGCGTGCACGCCGTGCCGAGGGTGAGAGCGAAGCGGCAACTTACGCCGCGCCGGGACGTCTGTCAAACGCACAAGCCATTGTCGCCTTGTCTTTTACGACTCGTCAGCGATATATTGCTTTGTTAGTACTCAATCTCTACAAGAGGCACCTGTGAAAACCGATATTCACCCCACCTACGCCACGGCGACGGTAAAGTGCGCCTGCGGCAATACATTCGTCACCCGCTCGACGCAGGACGAGATCCATACCGACATCTGCAGCAACTGCCACCCCTTCTATACGGGGAAGCAGAAGCTGGTTGACACCGCCGGCCGCGTGGAGCGCTTCCGCCAGAAGTACGGTAAGGAACGCTGAGCATACGCGATCGGCTCGCCGACGCGATGTCGCGTGCGGCGGAGATCGAGCGCGAGTTGTCCGATCCCGCCACCGCGCGCGATTCGCGCCGGCTTGCAGAGTTGGGGCGCGAGCATAGTCGCCTCGCTCCACTGAAAGAGATGGCGTCCCGCCTCGAGCGGTACGAGAACGAGCTCGCGCAGGCGCGCGAGCTCGTTGCCGTTGATGACGCCGAGCTCGCCGCCGAAGCGCGCGCGGAGGAAGAGCGGCTGCGCAGCACGATCCATTCGATCGAGGCCGCGATGACACCGCTGCTCATCCCGCGCGATCCGCTGGATGAGAGAGATTGCATCGTCGAGATTCGGGCAGGAACGGGCGGCGACGAGGCCGCGCTGTTTGCCGCCAATCTGTTCCGCATGTACACCCGGTTCATCGAGCACCAGGGGTGGCGGCACGAAGTCATCTCGCAGTCGGAAGGCACGCTCGGCGGCATCAAGGAAGTCATCTTCAAGGTTCACGGCGACGGGGCATTCGGCGCAATGCGCTGGGAGTCAGGCGTTCATCGGGTGCAGCGCGTTCCCGCCACCGAGAACCAGGGCCGTATCCATACCTCGGCGGCAACCGTGGCGGTGCTTCCGGAAGCAGAAGAAATCGACGTCAAGATCGATGACAAGGATCTCCGGATCGACGTGTTTCGGGCATCTGGCCCAGGGGGCCAGGGCGTCAACACCACCGATTCAGCGGTCCGGATCACGCATCTCCCCTCGGGGATCGTCGTGAGCCAGCAGGACCAGCGATCGCAAATTCAGAACCGCGCGCGCGCGATGGAGGTATTGCGGGCGCGACTGCTGGACCTCAGGGTGGCGGAGCAGGAGGCAGAGCGCTCCCGGCTGCGGAAGACCCAGGTGGGAACGGGCGATCGATCGGCCAAGATTCGAACGTACAATTACCCCCAGAATCGCGTGACCGACCATCGCATCGGGCTCACGATGCACGAGCTCTCACGCATCCTGGACGGGGACATCGGTGAGTTGATCGAGGCGCTGCGGCAGGCCGATACGGAGGAACGGCTCGGTGGCTGAGGTCATCGCGTTCCCGTCGTTAGGCACCACGGCGCCGGCGCCCGTCGCGGACCTGGTGTCGGCGCTTACCGTGCACCTGGAGGCGGCGCACGTACCCGAGGCGGCACGCGAAGCGCGCGACATTGTCGCGGCGGTCGTCGACATGCCTCGGTTCTGGCCATCCCTGAACCGCGAGGCGATGCTCGGTGTCGATCCATGCGCGCGTGCGTGGGCGGCGGCGAGGCGTCGTGCACGCGGAGCGCCCTTCGCCTACGCCGTGGGGCGTGCAGCGTTCCGGCATCTGACGCTGGATGTGGACGATCGCGTGCTCATCCCGCGGCAGGAGACGGAGATGCTCGTGGAGTGCATTCTCGAGCGCGTCCAGGAGGGGGTGGCGGTCGACGTCGGCACCGGGTCGGGTGCGATCGCTCTGGCGCTGGCGACGGAGGGACGGTTCAGCCGGATCATCGCGACCGACGTCTCGCGCGAAGCCCTGGATGTCGCGCGGCAGAACGCCGAGCGCCTCTCACGGGCATTGCGCGCTCCGGTCGAGCTCCGGCACGGTTCCACGCTGACGCCCGTTCGGGGCGAGCGAGCGGCGCTGATCGCCTCCAATCCGCCGTATATCGCGTACGATGAGGCGGCGGCGTTACCGGAGAGCGTTCGCGACTGGGAGCCGCCGGTCGCCCTGTTCGCGCCACGACACGGAATGGGCGTCATCGCGCGGATCATTCGTGAGGCCGCGAGCGTGCTCGAGCCGAATGGGCTGCTCGCGCTCGAGGTCGACTCCCGGCGCGCGTCGCTCGCGGCGGAGATCGCGATGAGCGATGGACGCTACCGGGACGTATGTGTGGAGCAGGACATGACGGGGAGGGAGCGGTTCCTGTTCGCGACGCGTGACATGTCGAGGCATGAGGAATGAGGCCGAAGGAAATCCTCGCTCCTCGCTTCTTGTTCCTCATTCACTTCTACCGGACGTAGCGTATGCTCGAAGACAAAGCCCGCGAGCTCGGCCGCCTCATCGGACAGAGCCCCGAGTACAAGGCCGTGAAGCGGGCGAACGATGAGCTGTCGGCGAATCGTGAGGCCGTGACGTTGTTGCGCGACCTCGAGAAGCTGCGCGAAGACGCGCAACGGATGATCGCGCGCGGCGAGCAGCCGACGGAAGAGATGGAGCGACAGCTCGACGAGCTGCTGGGCCAGGTGCAGGGAAATCCGGTGTACCAGGCGGTAGCGGTCGCGCAGGAAAACTTCGACAAGCTCATGATGCGCGCGAACGAATGGATTCTCGACGGGATCAAGAAAGGCGCGCAGAGCTCGATCATCACGCTCGGGTGACCGGCACGCGCGGCAGGATCATCGTTCTCGAGGGCCAGGAGAGCGCCGGGAAGTCCACGCAGGCCACGCGCCTGCGCGAGTGGCTCGCGGAGCGTGGCGTCGATGCGATCCTGGTTCGCGAGCCTGGTGGAACCGATGCCGGGGAGAAGATTCGCGAGCTCCTGCTGCATCTTCCGTATCAGCTGACACCCGAAGCGGAAGCGCTGCTGTTCATGGCGTCTCGTGCCGAGCTCGTGGACCGTGTGATTCAGCCCGCGCTCCGGGACGGACGTACGGTGATCATGGACCGGTATTTCCTCTCGACGTACGCGTATCAGATCGCGGGGCGCGGGCTGGATGAGGATCTGGTGGCGAACGCAAACACGCTGGCCACACACGGACTCAAGGCCGACCTGACCCTCCTGCTGACGTTGTCGCGCGCAGAGCGGCGGGAACGCCTCGACCGCCGCGGCGGGCACGACAAGATCGAGCTCGCCGAGGACGCGTTCCACTCGCGCGTCGATGCCGCGTTCGAACGGTTTGCCGATCCCGCCTGGCAGGCGAGTCATCCCGAAGCCGGGCCGATCGTGGCTGTGGACGGCGCGGGAAGCGAGAATGACGTACTGGCGCGCATCATCGGGGCGCTGGCCGACAGGTGGCCCGAAACTTTCGCGGCGTCTTCAGGGTCTCATCACCAGTGAAGCGATCCGATGTCTCCTTCTGAGGTGCGGATGCGATATCGTGCGTTCGTCGCCCTGGCCACGATGGCCGGCGCGCTCGTGACCGGCGGGTGGTTTCTCCAGCGCGGCCTCGATGGATCTGCGGGCGCGGTCAACGGCGTGCGGCTGTTCGATCAGGTAGTCTCACACGTCGCCGATCGGTATGTGGACTCCCTTCAGCGCGACAGCATTTACATGAACGCGGTGCAGGGGATGCTCCGCGAGCTCGACGACCCCTACACGGTATTTCTCTCCAGTGCCAGGCTCGAGCGCCTCAACGAGAACACCAGCGGCCGCTACGCCGGGCTCGGTGTTCAGATCGATGTGCGCGATGGATGGATCACCGTCGTCTCTCCACTACCGGATTCGCCGGCCGAGCGGGCGGGAATCCAGACCGGCGACCGCATCGTCGAGATGGAAGGACGGTCGACCGAGGGATGGTCACTCGACGAGGCACAGCGGGAGCTCCGAGGTCCCAAGGGCACACGTGTCTCGATCGAGATCGAGCGTCCTGGTCTCGAAGCGCGTCTGCCGTTCACCCTGACAAGAGCCGAGATTCACGTTCGCGCGGTTCGTCGCGCCGATCTTCTTCCTGGCCAGATCGGGTACCTCGACATCGATGTCTTCAGCGAACAGACCGCGAGCGAGCTCGAGCGAGAGATCAACTCCATGCGGAAGCGCGGAATGCGGGCGTTGATTCTCGATGTGCGGCGGAATCCCGGTGGATTGCTCGAGCAAGGCGTTGCCGTCTCCGACCTGTTCCTGAATCGCGGTCAGGAGATCGTCGCCATGCGTGGCCGGGCGTACGGAGCGACGCGCGACTTCGCCGACGAAGAGCAACAGCCGTGGCCGGAGCTTCCGTTGGTGGTTCTCGTCGATGAGGGAAGTGCCAGCGCCTCGGAGATCGTCGCCGGAGCGTTGCAGGACCACGACCGCGCGCTGATTCTCGGGGAAACCACCTACGGGAAGGGGAGCGCGCAATCGGTGTTCGCGTTGCCCGACGGCGGCGCGCTCAAGCTCACGACGGCGCGCTGGTTCACACCGGTCGGCCGCAGCATTCAGCGCACGGGTCCGTCCGATGATGAGGAGGACGTCGCGGTCGATGACGACGCCACGCCGCACGGCGCCGGCGAGCGACCGTTGGCCGATCGCGAGACTTATCGCACGAGGGGCGGGCGCGTCATTTATGGCGGCGGTGGCATCACGCCCGACCTGTTCGTTTCCGATGATCCAGGAGACCAGGAGCTGGCGCTTCAGCGGGCGCTTGGCGATCACGTGGGGGGGTTTCGGGATGCGCTCACCGCCTACGCCTTGTCGCTCAAGACGTCGGGGAGGGTGACGTCCCCTGAGTTTCGCGTGACTCCCGAGATGCTGAACGATTTTTACCAGCATCTCGCTCGGCGCGACATCGACGTCTCGCGCGCGGAGTACGACACCGCGAGCTCGCTCGTGACGCGTCTGCTCACCTACGAGATCGCACGCTACGTCTTCGGCGTGCAGACCGAGGTGCGCCGACGTCTCGAGGAGGATCGCGTCGTCAATACGGCGAGAGAGCTTCTCGCCGGGGACGTGTCGCAGCGTACGCTGCTGGAGCGCGCCGCGGCGCGGCGGGCGGCTCGACAGGAGGACGTGCCCGGTCCGTCATGACCGACGACCGGATATTCATCTTTGGCGCCGGTCGAGCCGGGCGCGGCCTGGCTCGCGCCCTTCGCGATGGCGGCATTCACATCGCCGGGCTTCACGGCCGGCACGCGGACACCGCCGAGGGAATCACCGCCGGTGCGCCGCCGGCGTCGTTAGGTTCAGCGACTTGTGTGCTCGTGACCGTCCGGGACGCGCAGCTCGAAGGTGCGCTCGCCACGCTGGCGAAGGCATCGCTGGCGCCGCGGAGCGTGGTCTTACATGCGAGCGGGAGCGCCGACCCGCGCGGACTGGTCGAGCTTCGCAAGGCGGGCCATCCGTGCGGCACCTTTCACCCGCTGGTGGCGCTATCCGACCCGGCGCAGGCTCCGCAGTCACTGCGCGGGGCGTGGATCGGCATCGACGGCGATGCGGAAGCCCGGGAAGTCTCGGAGCGTCTGGCCGCGGCCCTCGGCGCCAACGTGCTCTACATTCCTCCCGGGGAGAAGGCGCGCTACCATGCCGCCGCGGTGTTCGCCTCGAACTTCCCGACCATCCTCATGTGCCTGGCCGAGGAGCTGCTCGGCGAGGCGGGGATCGACCCGGAGGTCGGTCGTCGTGCGCTGCATCCCTTGTTCGCCTCGGCGGTCGAGAATCTGCGTGGCGGCACGGGCGCGGGCGCGCTCACCGGGCCGATCGTGCGCGGCGACGCCGATACGGTCGAGCGCCATGTGCTCGCCCTCCAGGCGCATCCCGATGCACTGGATGCCTACCGCGCGCTCTCGCGCGCGGCACTGCGCTGGATACGGGAGCGAGGGACCGCCGGCGCCCGGATGGCCGAGATCGAGCGCTTGTTAGGCGCTACTGATCGATCACCTTCGTACCCGACGGCGGCCGGAACCGGAACGCCGACGCGGGGATCGCGGGATTCAAGGTGAGCGTCCTGATCGTCACCCGGCGCACCACCTCCGTCGGCTCCGTCAGCTCGAACTGACGAATCAGCGCATCCGCGCTGTCGACCCAGATGACGGCCTTGGTGAAGCCCACCTCGACACCAGGCTTCGGCACCAGCGACAACACACGCGCCGGCCGCCCATTCACCGTGTCGCGACCGCGGTCGGTGACCTGGAATCGTGAGGCGGGGGCGTCGAGAAACTGCGCGGTGAGATCGGGTGTGCCGGTCGCGTCCTTGGTGATCCGGGAGCGAAAGACCTGCCCGGGAGTGCTGCTCGGGAGGTAGTACCACACCCATTTCCCGTCGGCGACGATGCGATCGCCCGCGGGATCGGTGAAGCGGACGGAGATGTGGCTCGGGCGGCGCTGGAGGACCTCGCCCGCGGACTTCACCGTAGCGCCGAGCAGCGGGTTGGTGATCGTCTGCGCAAACGAGGCCCGAACGGTCTTCACGTTCCGGTATGCGCGAACGGCGCGCTGCAGCACGGCGTCCGCCGGCTGCGCCTGCGCTGTCGCAAAAGACGCCGCGACAAGCGCGGCGCTCAGAAAGGCTACTCGCATGAATGCTCCATGTATTAATGCAACGAGGAATGACGAACGAGGAGGAAGCGTGATTTCCCGACTCCTCGGTGCTCGTTCCTCTCTGGTGTTCTACGCCACGCCGGCGGCTGAGGTTCCGGGCACCGGAGTTAAGGTGCGTCCAATGGCCGTAGCGATCGTTCGCAGCTCTCCGACGAGCTGTGCGAACTGCTCCGGGTAGAGCGACTGCGCCCCATCGGAAAGCGCGCGCTCCGGATTCGGATGGACCTCGACGAGGATCCCATCGGCGCCGGCGGCGATCGCCGCGCGCGCCATCGGGATCACCTTGTCGCGAAGGCCGGTGCCATGGCTCGGATCCGCGATGATCGGGAGGTGCGACAGCTTGTGCACGATCGGGATCGCGGTGAGGTCGAGCATGTTGCGCGCGACGGTGTCGAAGCTGCGCACCCCGCGCTCGCACAGGATCACCTGGTCATTGCCCTCGCTGAGCACATACTCGGCGCTGAGCAGCAGGTCGGTGATGGTCGCCGCCATCCCTCGCTTGAGCAGCACCGGCCTGCCTAACCGTCCGACGCTGCGGAGCAGGGAGTAGTTCTGCATGTTGCGCGCGCCGATCTGAATGCAGTCGGCAAACTCCGCGACGAGCTCGGCGCCCTCCTCGTCCATGGCTTCCGTGACGACGGCGAGCCCCGTCTCGCGCTTCGCGATGGCGAGCAGCTCGAGACCTCGCTTGCCGAGTCCCTGGAAGGAGTAGGGCGAGCTGCGTGGCTTGAAGGCGCCGGCCCGAAGGCATGACGCCCCGGCGGCGCGTACGGCCCGCGCGGCGGCGACGATCTGCTCCTCCGATTCGACGGAGCATGGACCGGCGATGAGCGTGATTTCATCGCCACCCACGTGAACGCCCGGCGCGATGGTGACGACGGTGTTCTCCGGATGCCATTCGCGGGAGGCCTGTTTGTACGGCTTGGTGACGTGGATGACTTGCGCGACGCCAGACAGCGTCTCGAAGCGCGATCCGTCGACACGTCCGTCGTTTCCGACGAGCCCCACCGCCGTGCGCTGAGCGCCCGGCATCGGCCGGGCCTGGTAGCCAAGCTCCTCGATCAAGCGAACCACGCCCGCCACCTGCTCGGCCGTGGCCCCGTGCTCCATCACAACGAGCATTATCGCTCCCCGATCTCGATGGACCACCCGTCTTCCGCGAGCGTGACTTCTCCGTCGAATCGCTCGCGAACGATGCCGCGAATATCGACCTGCTCCACGGGCGGATAGAAGTGCGTGAGCACGAGCCGTCGTGGCCTCGCGATTTCCGCGAGCTCACCGCACCGGCGCGGCGTGAGATGGATGGCCATCTCGCGCTCGTCCGGCAGCGAGCACTCCGTCAGGAGAAGATCGCATCCGGCCGCCCATCGTCCAAGGGCTTCGTCGAACCCGGTATCCCCAGTGTAGACGGCGCGACGCCCCTCATGGACGATGTCGTAGGCCACACTTTCTTCGGTATGAGGCACCTTGAAGGCGCCGATACGCACGCCGTCGCCCAGCTCGAGGCCCTCGTTCGGGGCGAGCTCTCGCACCTGGACGTCATAGCCCGGCTCGCGTACCCATTCGCCGAAGGCGTGCGCGAACCGGCTGACGAGCGCATCGATTCCGGGGGGACCGATGATGACCGCCGGAACCTTGCGAGGTTGTTCGGCGCCGTACCGCCACGCGAAGATCAGGAAAGCGAGATCGCTGAGGTGATCGGCGTGAAAATGGGTGATCGCGACATGCGTGATCGCCATCCAGTCCACGCCGGCGCGAGCGAGGCGGTGCACGACACCGCTGCCACAGTCGAGCAGCAGGTTGATCCCGCCAGCGCTCAGGAGATGGCCCGCGCACACGCGCGATGCCGACGGCGACACCGTCCCGGTGCCGATCGTCGTGAGGCGCATTAACGGCCGAGGAAGAGCATTCGCCGAACGACCTCGATGCCGTCGGCGCGCATGTGCAGTAGGTAAACGCCCGCCGGCACCACCCGGCCGTCGGACGCAACGCCGTCCCAGGCGTACCGCTCGTCGCAGCCGAAGCCGTCCGGGAGGTTTCCACTGGCGCGACCATAGCGGCCCGCGGAGTGGTCGGCCGGAACCGCGTTCGACGGGACGAGGGTGCGTACGACGTTGCCTCGAATGTCCAGCACCTGCACGAGAACGTCGGTATCTCGCGCGACGTCGAACCACACGCACGTGATCAGGCCGCCGCCGGCGGGAAACGGGTTCGGAAAGTTCTGGTAGAGGTTCGTCGTGCGCGGCGGATCCTGTGCACGACCGATCGCCGGGAAGAGCAGCAGTGCGCAGGCGAGCGCCGCGCGACGGATCATGCGCCGGCGCCGACGGCCGCCTCGTCCGGCGCGAGCCGGCCCTCGATCGCTTCGTCCACCGACGGTCCTCCACGAAGCCGTACGCTCACCAGCGACGAGACGCCTGGCTCCTGCATCGTGACGCCGTAGACCGCGTCGGCGGCTTCGGTGGTCGTGCGCGGGTTGTGCGTGATGACGATGAATTGCGTGCTCTGCTTGAACTGATTGAGCATGCGCACGAATCGGCCAATGTTCTGGTCGTCCAGTGGTGCATCGACCTCGTCGAGCAGGCAGAACGGACTCGGCTTCGTGAGGAAGATCCCGAACAGGAGCGAGAGCGCGACCAGCGCCCGCTCGCCGCTCGACAAAAGGTGGATGCGCTGTGTGCGCTTGCCGCGCGGCGACGCATGGATCTCGATGTCGCACTCGAGCGGCGTTTCGGGATGCTCCAGACGGAGATCGCATTCGCCGCCGCCGAACAACGTCATGAAGATCTGACGGAAGTTCTCGCGCACCTGAGTGAACGTCGCCAGGAACAATTCCCGCGCCGTCGTGTCGATCTCGCGAATGGCCTGCTGCAGCGAGTTCTTGGCGGCCGCGAGATCGCCGCGCTGGGCGGTGAGGAAGTCGAGACGCTTCACTTCTTCCTCGTGCTCCTCGATCGCCAGCGGATTCACGGGGCCCATCGCCTCGAGCTGCTCGCGGATCGCCTCGAGCTCGGCGCGCAGGGCCTCGTCCTCCCCCTCGACGGCCTCGTGGGTCGCGAGCATATCGTCGAGAGGACGGCGCCACTCAGCCTCGAGCCGCTCCCGAATGGCCGTCCGGCGGCCGGAGAGCTCCGTCAGGCGCAGCTCGGCGTGGTGGAGCTCGTCCGCGAGCGACGTCGCGTGGTGTCGTGCGTCATCGACGGCGCGCTCGGCTCCCTCGAGCGCGGCGTCGGCGTGTCGCACCGCTTCCTCCGATCTCGTCAGGCGCCCCTGACCATCGGCGAACGTCGCGCGACGCGTCTCCAGATCGAGCTGCCACTCCGCCATGCGCTCGGCGAGCACGCTGTCGCTGGAGGTAATGTCGCTGAGCTCGGCCAACAGTTGACGCAGCCGCGCGGTGGCGACGTCGGCCTCTTCGGCGAGATGCCGCTCGCGATCACGTGCGACCTGCACGCGGGCCTGGGCCTGTGCGACCTCGACCTGCCCTCGGGTGCGCGCCTCACGAACGTCCTCCTGCTCCTCCTCGACCGCGCCGAGTCGTATGCGCGATTCCGAAAGCGCTCCCGCGGCAACGTCGATCGCTTGCGCGAGCGTGTCGAGTTGGCGGTCGAGCTCCTCGATGCGGGCGGAAAGCTCACCGCGCCGGGATGACAGCCGCGTGAACAGCGTGTCGATCGTCTCCAGCTCGCGACGGGCGCGCGTGACCTCGCGCTCGGCCTCCGCACGCTTCTCCTCGGTGCGCCGCACGTATTGATGCGCGCTCTGCGCGAGGTCCCCCGCGTCGGTGGCCGCACGTTCTGCGACATCGAGCGACGCCCGGGCGGCGTCGGCCTCGGCGTTCGCTGCCTGACGAGCCGCGTCACTTGCCCCCACCTCGACGCGCAACTCGAAGAGCTCGGCCCGCCGCCGCAGCGGACCCGGGCCCGCCGCACGCCCTGGAAGCCACACGGCACCACGACTGTCGAGGAAGGCCGCTCCCTCGTCGATGGGACGGACCTGCCCCAGCAGTGACCGGACCCAGGGACGCGCGATGTCGTTGACCTCGAGCATTCCGGCGAGGGCGTCACTGAGCTCCCAGTCCGGCTCGGCGGCGTCGAGCGGAAGCAGAAGCAGTGGGCCGGGGGAGACCGTGGCATGCCACGCGCGAACCGCGTCGGCAGCATCGGTGTCACGCACGAGTACCGCGTGCACCGTCGCACCGAGGAAGCGCTCCACGAGAAGCGCCCCGGTTGCTTCCGCGCTGATAAAGTCCGAGAGAGGACCGAGAACCGCGCCGTCGCCAAAGCGATCCCGCTCCTGGAGCAGCTTCGCGGCGGCCGGCGCCAGCCCCACGCGCTCGCGCTCCAGCCCCTCGAGGGCGTTCACCCGGCCCAGCAGACTCGTGTGCGTCTCTTCGGCGCGGAAAAGCTCGGCTCGCGCGGCGCTTTCTCGCGCGCGCGCATCGCTCGCGGCGGTGCGTGCGAGGGCAAGGGCGTCGTCAGCCATCGTGGCGGCCGTCCGCGCCTCCTCGAGATCACGCGCTACCAGGTCGAGGCGCGCGGTGGCGAGGGAGAGGACCTCGGACGCGCCTTCGCGCTCCGTACCTAACGAGTCGAGTCGCTGCGCCAGCTCCTCGATCTCGCGCACGGCGCCCTCGCGATCCAGCTCCAGACGACGCCGCGCGTCTCGGCGCTCGCGCATCGTACGCTCGGCATCCTCGGCGAGCCGCCGCGCCTCCGCGACGCGCGCGCGAGCGGCGTCTTCCGCCTCCATCCGCTGCGTCAGTGATCGCTGGGCGGCGGCCAGCTCATCCTCCAGCCGGATTCGCTCCCGTTCGGCGTCCTCGCGGTCGGCGCTAAGTCGCGACCCGCGTTCTTCGCCCGCCTTGCGCTCCTCCTCGGCCCGCTCACGGCGAGCGGTCGCGTTCCGCTGACGCTCCTCGGCGACCGCGATCTCACTCTCGAGGCGCAGCACATCTTCCTGCTGCGCGCTCACCAGACGAGCGAGCTCAGTACGCTGGCCTTCCGCCGCCGCGCGAGCGTGATGCGCTTCCTCGCGTGCCCGTTCGGCTCCGCGCACATTCTCGTCGGAGCGGGGCACCTCGGCACGCAGGAGCGCGACGCGCTCTTCGAGTCGCGCCAGCTCCTCGCTCCACGCCTCCATGTCGCGCGACACGAGCGTCAGCTCCAGAGCAAAGCGACGCGTCGTCAACTCGGTGTGCCGCTCGGCACGCTTCCGTTGACGGGCCAGCGAGCGCACCTGGCTCTGCACTTCGCTGATGAGGTCGTCGAGGCGTGACAGATCGACCGTCGTTTCCTCGAGCCGGCGCTCGGCGCTGCGCTTCCGATCGCGATACAGGCCGACGCCCGCCGCTTCCTCGAACAGCTCGCGCCGGTCGTCGGGTCGGTCGGAGAGCAGCGCGTCGATCATCTTGGCTTCGATGACGACGCCCGAATCGGCACCGAGACCGGTGCCACGGACGAGGTCCTGGATGTCACGAAGCCTGCACGGCGCGCGGTTGAGCAGGTAGTCGCTCTCGCCGCTTCGCGAAAGGCGCCGCGTGATGACGACTTCCTTGAACGGGACGGGAAGGGCGCCGTCGTCGTTCTCGAAGTGGAGTGACACCTCGGCGATGTTCACCGGACGCCGGGCGGACGAGCCCTGGAAGATCACCTCTTCCATCTTCGCGCCGCGGAGCAGACGCGCGCGCTGCTCGCCAAGGACCCAGCGAACGGCGTCCGAGACGTTCGACTTTCCGCACCCGTTAGGCCCGACGATCGCCGTCACGCCCGCCTCGAAATCGAGCTCGACGTGATCGGCGAACGACTTGAATCCGTGGAGCTCGAGCTTGCGCAGTCGCACCCTAGATTCCTCTCCCTATGCGGTAGGCAACGGTCGCGTCGATTCCGGCGCGCCTGAACATGTCGAGAAGGGCGATGGCCTGCGAGGGGGTCTCGAACGCTCCGGCGTACACACCAGCGTGACCCGCATCACGTTCGAGCACGTAGGCAGGAAAGCCCTGCGCGCGCAGCTCGACGGTGCGCTCTCTCGCGGCCGTCGATGTCATGTCATCGGTGACGCGCACCGCGTACGGCGTGCGTCGCACCGAGCCGAATCCCATCTCGAGAACTCCGGCGCCGCGAAGCGCCATCAGCGCGGAGTCCGCCGCGCGCCGCTCGCGCCATGCGCCGACCGCGACGCGGTACCAGCGCGCGCTATCGGCGCCCAGTCGCTCGGGAGAGAACGTTGCCGCGGGCATGTTCCCCAGGCGGTCTTTCACGTGACGTCCCGCCGCGGCCAGGCTGTTGAGCATGCCCACCTCCACCGAATAGACCGCGGCCTCCGCGGAATCGGCCTCCGGTGCGGCGATGATCCCTGCCGCGGGGACGGTCGTCGAGGCGATGTCGGCCACCGCGCCATCCGGCGGAGCGGCATCACGGGCGTGCCCCGCGTTCCACGCCAGCACGGCACCCACCCCAACGAGGACCACGACTCCCACGGCGGCCAGCGCGGTGCGCGTCGAGGATGCCTGACGAGCCTCCGCGGCAAACGCGGGAACCTTCGGCCGAGAGACGTGAGCAGGGGTGACGTCCGCGCTGGCGCGGCCCGGCGGGCGAACCGTCCCGATCACGTGGCGCGGCTCCGGGTAGGCGACGTCCCCGACGAGCACGATCCCGTCGGTATCCTCGACGAAGGCGGCGAGCCCCGCGGCGTCGGGCGGTAGCACGATGCAGAGCAGCGCGCCTTCCCCTCGAAACGCCATCGTGAGGCGACGCCAGCGCTCGCGTCGCAGGAGCGTCTCGTAGTCGAAGGGTCCGGTGCCGCTCGGTATGAGGAAGAGCGTCCCCTCGCGGTTCACGGCGTGCGCGATCTTCCGGAGGGACACGCCGTGCAGGAAATGATCGATCACGCCGTGCGCGCGAGTCTCGCCAGGAAGGAGCTTCTGTAGCGGCCTCAGCTCACCGACGGCATCCACGATCGCCACGCGACGCGTGCGCACGTGTGCCTGAGCGAGCGCCAGCGCCGCGCGAGCGGCATCGTCGTCGCGCTCCCCGACGATCACCACGCAGGTGCGGTCGCCGAGCAACGGCGCGACATCGCGCGTGGCGTCGTTCCACCTGCCCGGCGCCCCCGCGTCAGCGACCATCTACGGCCGTCCCTCGTAGATCCAGGGTGAGCGCCCAGTACGTCGTGCGACGTCTTCCGCGCGCTCGCGCGTGGGATAGGGACCGAGCACGACACGCCAGATGTCGAGGCCGCCCTGTGTGGTGTGCACGACGCGCGCACGCTCGCCGTCCACTTCGATCTGGTTGGCGATGGCCTGCGCGGCCGCCTGATCCCGCAATGCCGCGTATTGCACTGTGAATCCGGGACTCGTGATCGGCGGCGTCGGCGCGCTATCCGCGGGCCGCGGTCGTGCGATGCTGTCAGGGATGGGTCCGAGCGAGTCCGGCGACGGCGTTGCGGCGAAGGGGTCGAGCGAGTCGCCCGAATCGGGCGCGACGGTATCCATTCCCTCGAACTGAACGGGTTCGTCGAGCGATGTGTTGCGAGGACGGAAGCCGTTCCACTCGATGAAGTGCCATAGATCTCGCCCTCCGCCGGGCACGCGCCGAATCGTCCCGAGCGATTCGCCATCGGCGAGGACGACGTCCTTGCCGCGCAGCAGCGCTATGGCGCCATCGGGAGTCACGAGTGGCAGATCGGCTCGCCACTCCGTGGCCGCGCCGCCCACGAGCGTATCGGTCGCGACGCCGACCACCCAGACCGTGTCCTTTCCGGCAGCGCGAGCGAGGAGGTATCGCCCGGTCGGGTCCATGCGAAGCTCGCGCGATGTGTCGGGAAGGGTAATCCGCGTCGCGATCTTTTCCGCATAACGATCGACGACGATCAGCTCGCGCGATCCGGTGGTGAGCAGGTAGATGCGATCACCGCTCGGGGTCGTCACGGCCGCGCGAATGCGCTGTGGGACGCGTACGCTCGGGACCGGCGTGAGGTCGCGAGCGCGAACGCCGATCAAGCCGGTATCGACGGTGAAGTAGAGGCGGTCACCGAGCGGCGTGCCGACGGCCCGCTGCGCGAGCGGAAGGCGGGCGGTGTCGACGAGGGATTCCTGCGGGGGATGCACGCGCCACACGGTCGTCGCGTTCCGTCCATCGGCGACGACGAGGAGACCGCCATCGGACTGCGGGAACAGATCGCGCGGACGCACCGGCGGCTTGAACTTCCACTCTCCGGCGGGCGTGAGGCGACGAATCGTGCCGTCGGCCGCGACGCCGTAGATGACATTTCCATCCTGCGATGCGACGTAGGAGAGCTTCGTCCTGGTCTCGCGAGCAACCGCTCCCATGCGCAGATCGAGCCGCAGCGGAACGCCACGCGCATCGAGCGCCGCGACGCTCCCGCCATCGGCGTCGAAGCCAAGGACGCGCTCGAGGGCCGGCACCGAGGCGGTGGATGTCCACACGAGCGAGTCGACGCGCGGATAGGCGAACGCGCGCACCGGTCCACCCGCCCGCGGGAACCGGAGCAGGAGGCGGTCGGCGCCGCCGCTGGAGACGACAGTGGGAGAGTCGCTGGCGGAAGGATCGTCGCCGCGCTCACGGCCGGAACAGGCCGCAAGCACGAGTGCCAGCGCGAAGAGAGTGCGCACGCGAGAAAAGTAGCAATGGGGCCGAAGGGATCAAAGGGATCGAGGGCGGTCGAGGGCGATCAAGGGGTTTCCCTCGACCGCCTTCGACCGCCCTCGACCGCCCTCGACCGCCTTCGACCGCCTTTCGCTAGAAGCTCGGCCCCAGCGAGAATCTCCAGTACCGCTCCCGGCGCGGGTCGTCCAGCGGGATCGAGTAGTCCCAGCGCAGCAAGGCGAAGTTGAAGAGGTTCAAACGGACCCCGAAGCCGTAGCTGCGGAGCGCGTGGCGCTCGAATGCCGGGTCGAAGTCGGCGGGCCGGGACCAGCGCAGGGTCTGCCCCTCGAACCACGTCACACCGACATCGTAGAACACGAGCCCCTCGATAGGCGGCAGCGACAGCGGGAGAAGCCCAATGTCGACCCGGCGGAGCAGCGGGAATCGAACTTCGACGTTCGCAACCGCGAGGCGGCTGCCCACCAGCGGGGAACATCGATAGTACTGGGGCTGCTCGCTCAAGGTGCACCGTCGTATCTCGTTGAGCGCGAACTCCTCGCGATCGTAGCCGCGCAACAGCTCCGGATATCCGACGTACTTCCGAAGGGTGTCGGCATCCCGGCCGTCCGACACGCTCGCCAACAGGCGGGTGGACAGGGTGAGGAAGTTGAACAGGATGGGATCGTACCGACGATAGTCGACCAGGTAGTCCATCCACTTGTACGTGCCGATGATCGGCTCCACCTGGAAGCGGTAGCGCCGCCCCATGATGGGACCGGTAAACCCCCACAGAACATTGTCCGACACGAACGCCGCGTACGGCTGCATGTAGTTGATGCTCGGCTGGTGCGCCTCATCGAGAATCTGGAAGGGCGTGGCCGCGCCCGTATTCGCGTTGATGAAGCGGCCGATGAAGAGCGAGGAGCGATCGACGTTCGACAGCCGTGCGCCGAACTCGGCGCGCGTGAACCGATCGAAGGGATAGATCCCGATGCCGAACACCTGACGCTCGATGATCCGGGTGATCGGATACACCTCCTCGAAGAGGCCGGGCTCACGCTCGATGAGCGCACCGACTTCGGGGAAGTAATACGGCGACTGGTAGGCCCCCACCGCGTACTGCAGCCGGCGCGACAGATTCGTGTACGCGCTGTACACGCGCGCCTCGCTGAGCCGTCCGTTGACTTCGCCGGAGAAGGCGAGCCGATGATTGCCGAGCATGTCGCTCAACACGATCTGCGTGCCGCCGAAGAACCCGCGCCCGAAATTGTATTGCTCGTATCCGATCGTCGGTCGCGCGATGTAATCGGGGCTGAAGCGAACCTTGTAGTCGTAGGTCTTGAAGCGTCCCGCGTCAGGCAGCGCCATGGCGGCGCTGTCGAGCAGCTCGGCGACGCTGACCGGGCCGCCACGCCCGGCGAGCTCCGCTGCCGGAGGCGGGTTGTGAGACGGCCGGATCCCTGCCGGCGACCGGTAATACGAGTAGTGTACCGGCGCCGTGGTGTCCTTGACCGCGGTTCTCACGGAAATCGTATCCGGAACCGCTGCCGACGTCGGAACGATCACCGAGTCCGTTCTCGTGGCGGTCGCCACGAGCTGCGGGGTTGGCGCCCGGTACGGCTCACGCTTCAAGGACCGAGGATTGTCGATCGACCAGATGGTGTAGTCGCCGTTCTCGTAGTAGGTGATCGCCAGCTTGTCGGACTGGCGCGCCCAGGAGATCACCGGGCTGTAGTTCGTCGCGGCGGTGATGCCACCGACGACGTTCGTCAGCTGATAGTGCTCGTTCGTCTCGACCTCGTAGAGAAACAGGTTCTGGATGCCGGTGCGCGTCGAGACGTACGCGATCGACCGGCTGTCCGGGGACCACATCGGGTTGATGTTGTGCCCGTCCTGGCCGGGGAGCACCGCGATGGTGCCAGTTTCGAGATCGTACGTGCTGATTCGCCACGGGCTGTAGCGCAGAACGTTGAAGTCCGTCTCCGCGCCGCGGTCACTCGCGAACGCGATGCGTTTCCCATCGGGCGACCACTGCGGCTGAAGATCCCCGTGGCGGTCTTTGGTGAGCTGGGTCAGCTCCGAGCCGTCGACGTTCACCAGGTAGAGGTCGCTGATGCCGCCGAAGTGGCCGGAGAACACGAGACGGTTGCCATCGGGAGACCAGGATGGACCTGTCACGCCCTCGAGAGGCGTGTCGATCCGCCGGATGACCTTCTGCTTCCGAACATCGAGCAGGTACAGGACATCCTTCCCCTTGCGCTGCGCGGTGAACGCCAGCGTGCGGCCGTCGGGGGAGAAGGAGCTCTGCGAATAGAGAAGGCGCAGCTCCTCGAATTCGGGATTGGTCGTGCTCTTGACCAGGCGCTTGAGCCGTTTGCCCGTGCGCGCGTCGGCCAGCCAGAGATCGATGAAGATCTGCCCGCGAAGGAAGCTGCCGTTCGACAGGAAGACGATCTGCTCGCCGTTAGGCGACAGGGCGGGCGCCAGGAAGATCGCGCCGCCGCTGCGACGCTCGGACAGGAGCGGCTGGGCATATTTCCGCGCGCGCTCCAGGTCGGCGATCTGCGGCAGGTGCTTCACCTGCATCGCCTCCTTCCACTCGTCGCCGAGGTCCTCGAGCGACTTCCCGAGCTCGCGGCGGAACGCCCGCTCCACGCCCACGTTAGGCGCGGCCTGGAGAATCGCGCCGATGACCTCGTCCCCCCAGCGATCGCCGACGTACTCCCAGAGCGCCTGGCCGACGTCGTACGGGTTGTGGAGGTCGGGACGCATCGTCAGCTGCTCGATCGTCGGCAGGCGGCCGTTGAGCGCCGCGTCGCGCATCACCGTATTCGCGAACGGATCGTGCGGTCCGAGGGACAGGTACTCCGCCATCCCTTCGGCGAACCAGTACGGCATGGCCTGCTGCTGGAGCGTCTGGAGTCCCGCTCCCGCCTTGCCGCGCGAGTAGATGTCGTACTGGAACTCGTGCACCATCTCGTGCGTCAGCACCTGCTCGAACGACCCGTAGTCGCCGGTGAAGGGGAGCAGAATGCGGTGGCGCAGCGCTTCCGTCACACCCCCGGTGAACTCGCCGAGGTCGCCGGTGACGTTGTTCTGTCCGAAATCGGATCGCGACGCGAACAGAACGATTGGCTTCTTCTCGCGGAACTCGTGGCCCAGGATGCGTGACAGCCGCCCATACGCACGCTCGGCCATCCGAGCCGCGTCGCGAGCGGCCGTCTCCTCGCCGGGATAGTAGTGCACGAGGAAGTGGTCGGTTTCGACGACCTTCCAATCGAACGAGTCGTATTGAACCTGGTTCTGCCCGAAATAGAATTGGGCATCCGCACGCTGGGCCATCGCCAGCAGCAAGGCGATCGCGCCCAGCAGCACCTTCCGTTCGATCACGGGTGTCCTCCCTCAGCGGTCCAGTGGGACCCGCTCGGCATCGCTCCAGAGACGTTCGAGCTGGTAAAACTCACGCAGTGTCGGATGGAAGACGTGCACGATCACGTCGACGTAATCGAGCAGGACCCATCGTCCTTGCTGTAGACCCTCGATGTGGTGCGGCGCGACACCATCGGCTTTCTTGAGTCCCTCCATGATGTGCTCGGCCGTCGATCGAACGTGCGTATCGGAGGTGCCGCTAGCGATCAGGAAGTAGTCGGTGGCGTCGGAGACGCCGGTGAGATCGAGAAGGACGATGTCGGTGGCTTTGAGATCCTGCGCGAGCGCGGCGGCGCGCTGGGCGGTGGCGAGCGAAGACGTGGTCGTCGACTGGGCCATTCGGGGACCGTTCAGGATTCTGATGGACCTTCTGCGTGCGCGGTTTTACCTGCTGGTGCAGGAAGTTGTTCCGTG
>DASTYE010000057.1:0-5384 GCA_035765135.1 Gemmatimonadaceae bacterium
AGACGGCTCGTTCACGGCGGCCCGGTGCCGGCCGCCGCTTCGGCCCTAACGAGCGACGCCCGACAGCTGCTCCACCCACGCGCGACTCGCGTCCCCTATCTCCGCGAGAACCTCGGCGTCGGTCCGGCCGGATCGCTTGAGTACGTGAAAGCTGTGATCCGCCCCGTCGAGCCAGTGCATCGTCCAGTTTCCGCCGACGCGCCGGAGCACGGCCTCCATGAGATCGGGCGTGCATAACGCGTCGCGCGTGCCGTTGAAGCAGATCACCGGACCGGTGATTTTCGGAAGGTGGGCGTCGCGAAGCTGGTCGGGCTTGCCCGCGGGGTGCAGCGGATAGGCGAGAAGCAGCAGACCGTCGCAGGCGAATCCATCGGCGGCGAGCATCGAGGCCGCCCGGCCGCCCATCGATCGCCCCCCGATCAAGAGCACGCGAGGCTGAAGCTCGGCGCGCACGCGGGCGACGACCGCCTCGGTCGTCTGCTCGAGCACCGGCATCGGATCCGGACGCCCGCTGCGCTTCTCCGTGTACGGAAAGTTGAAGCGCACGACATCCATGCCGCGAGCCCGCAACGTCTGCGAGATCGACATCACGCCGCGGTCATGCATGTTCCCGCCGGCGCCGTGCGCACAGACGAACACGGTCGACGATCCGGCAGAATCGTGGGCCGCGCTCACCTCGTCGGCGCCCACCTGAACGCGCCAGGTCACGACACGATCACCGGGACGAGGCCCATCTCGTCGAGGAAGCGATGCCCGCCACTCGGTCGGCCGCCCCGCGACTGCACGTGTGTCAGCACGATGCGCTCTTTCACCCGCGTCATCCCGACGTAGAGGAGACGCCGCGCCTCCTCCACCTCTTCCGGTGTCGCCTCCCGACTCGGCGTTCGCCCGGGAAGGTGCGCGTCTTCCGAGCCGACGATGTAAACGCGCGAGAACTCCAGGCCCTTCGTGGAATGCAGCGTCAGCAGATTGACGCGTCCGCGCTCCGGCTCGTGACCGTCGTATCTGGAGAGCACCACGCATTCGAGGAACGCCGTGATCTGCGCCTCGAGCGAGCCCTCGGGAATCCGCTCGATGAGACGACGCAGCCGCGGCATCGCGGTCGGGTACAGCTCCTCGGCCGTCTTGTCGGCGCGGATCTTCATCATGAGCTTCGCGCCACCCAGCGAGGCGATCACTTCGTCCACGGTCGGGATCGACTCGTTTCCAGCCGACTCGGCTTCATAGTACTCGAGGCTCCCGCTGTACCGCCCAAGCGCGAAGGGCCGTGTGATATCGCGGAACAGCACCGCCTCCGGACACAGTGTTCGCTGGTCGGAAAGCGCGAGGGCAACGCCGAGGTGGCCGAGCAACTGAAGGAGCGCGCTCTTTCTGGCGCGCGCGAGCTTGGCTTCGTCGAGCCTGACGGCGACCTGCGCCAACGTTTGCGCATCGGCGAGAGCGCGATGTGATCGGCCGGGCGCGATGCCGAACGTCCGCGCCAGATTGATGAGGGTGTGACTGGTCGAATACAGGTCGCACGCCAGCGGCAGTGTGTCGTACGTGCACAGGTCGTAACGCGCGCCTAACGCCTTGACCATCCGCTTCAGGATGCGGAAGTCGTACTCGTACCCGTTGTGCGCGGCGATGATGTCGCGTCCGCAAAAGCGGCGAAAATGCGGCCACACGTCCTCGAACCGTGAGGCGCCCTCAACGTCGGCATCGCGCAGCCCGTGCACGTCGGTCGCGCTCTGGGGGATGCGACCGCGCGGCTTCACCAGCGCCTTGAACTCATCGCACGCCCTTCCGTCGCGAACCCGCACGGCGGCGATCTCCACGATCTCCGCGGTATCCGGATCGTCGCTCGTCGTTTCGAGATCGATCGCGGTGAAGTCACGGAATGGCTCGCCGAAGTCGCGGCTCTCCAACAGCTGGGCAGCTTTGAACAGCCCCAGCGGAAGGCCGAGCGTGCGGCAATCGTGCGGCGAGATACGCTCCGAGCGCGGCATCACGACGTCGCCCGTGTGAACTTCGCCGAAACCGAGGCCGAGGAGCATTCCCTTGAGCGGGATCTCGACGCCGCCATTGAGGGGAAGGCAGATCGCGGCACGGCGCGCGCGAGCGTCCCGCAGGCGGTCCGCGAGCGCGACGACCTCGGGAGTATCGACCGGATCGCTCAGCTCATCGTGGCGATCCTCGAGAACGGACCGGCGATGCCCAACACGCTGCGACAAGAGGTCGGCGATGAGTGGCGCGAGCGCGGTGTGCCGGCAGCCAATCGCCTGAAGGTTCCGCCACTGCGACAGCGCACGGTGCACCTGGCGCCCGTCCTCGCCAGCGCGCGACACCTGCGCGGCGATGCGATACAGCTGGGGCAAGAGACCCTGTTTCGTCTCCTCGGCGCGCATGCGCGCCTGGTCGAACAGCACTCTCGAGAGCACGGCCTCGAAGAACGCCTCGCCGTGCACGGGATCGTTAGGAGACGCGATCACACGCAGCGCGGCGATGACATAGCCGACGACTGGATCCTCCGCCAGCGCGCGTCCGCGCGAGAGACGGCAGGGAATTCCGGCATTGAGGAATGCCGCCTCGAGCGCCTCGCCCATCTCGTTCGTGCGATAGAGCAAGGCGATCTCGCTCCAGTCGTGGCCGTACTCGGCGCGGTCGCGGCGAATGTCCTCGACGATCCAGTCGCGCTCCGCATCGTCGGTCGCAAACGACAACGCCGCGGGCGCGAAGCGCGACTCGCGATTCGCCTGCGGTGGCGGCAGATCGTCGAAGAGCTGTGGATTCAGCGAGACGAGCCGCCGCGCCAGGGCGAATACCTCTCTCGGACAGCGCCGATTTTCCTCCAGACGAATCTTTCTCGCCAGACGAAAGTCGTTGAGCAGCCTGCTGAAGACGCCGGGATCCGCGCCGGCGAAGGAGTAGATGGACTGCTCGTGATCTCCCACGGCGAACAGGTGCTCGTGCGCGCGCGCCAGCTCACGAATGACGCGGTACTGCACCGGATTCAGGTCCTGAAATTCGTCGACGAGCACGACATCCCAGCGCGCTCGGATCGCGCTCGCCTCGGGAGTGTGCTCGAGCAGCTCGGCGGCCTTGAGGACGAGCGTATCGAAGTCCACCATCTTGCGCTGCGCGAGAAACCGCTCGTATCGCTCGAGGAGCGAATAGTATTCGTGCCGCGCGAGCGGCGCCCCGCGAAAACGATTGGCGCTGAACTGCGTGAGCACGCTGCGATGCCAGTTCCTGGGACCTTCGATGCGCCGGAGCGCATTGAGCTGGTACTCCTCGTCGGCGATCCCGAACCCCGCGGGCAGCCCGACGCGGTCGGCATGTTCCCGAAGGAGCTCGGCGCAGAAGGCATGGATCGTCCCGGACTTCACCGTCGTCCCGTGGTCGCCTAACGTGCGCTCCAGGCGGTGCGCGATCTCATCCGCCGCCTTGTTCGTGAAGGTGAAGGCGCAGATGCGGCTCGGGGCGAAGCTCGCTTGCTCGATGAGAAATCGAATTCGCTCGATGAGGCAGAACGTCTTCCCCGCCCCGGGACCGGCGAGGACGAGCAGCGGCCCCGGCTCTGCCTCGACGGCCTCGCGCTGGGAGGGCGAGGGCACGGGGGCCGCGGTCATCAGGTTGGGTGTCTCGCGAACGGCGCGGGAGATGGTCGCCATTGGATTCGAAAACTGCTCTGGGGGCGGTGTCGGCGACAGGGTTCAGTCCCCGGGGCGCTCGTTTGGCTGACATCAAGAACGGAGGGCCCATACGGATGAGGCGGATTGGGCGGATGGTCCGGATCGTTCCCGGCGTATTGAGCCCTCCACGCTCGACAACAAAAGAACGATTCCCGGGTCCCTGTGCGAGGAGCGCTCACGCCACCGGGAGCGATCCGGAGCATCCGCCTAATCCGCCTCATCCGAATAGGCCCTCCGTTCTTGATGCCCGGCCAAACGCGGCTAACGAACCCGCCAGGCCACCCCGAGCTCGAGTGACGAGAGCTCCTCCAGACGTCGCACCCCCTGTCGCGCCGCGAAATCGAAGCGCTCCAGGCGGTAGCGCATCGTTGCCGTCAGGCGACCCGTGTTGTAGGCGACCATGCTCCGCGCGGCGACCGCCAGGTCGGGACGCGAGATACCACTCACGCTCACCCACGGAATGATCGACAGTCCCGCCGAGAGGTCCAGCGCATCGTCGAGCATGGACATGCGCCCGTCGAGACCGAGCTCTCCCCACACCCAGCGCTGGGCCGCAAAGGCCGACTCGTAACGCCTCACGACGACACCACCATTCAGCCCGATCGACGCATTCAACGGGAGGACCGCGCTGACAGTGAGCTCGCCGACATCCCGGTCCATCGCCGGCGCCTCGTTGGCGCCCAACGAGCCGGTCCGCAGCGACGCGCGCGCTTCCAGTGACTCCCAGGGCAGAGTCGCCGATGCCCACACACCGAACAGGGTGCCTGACGAGCGCTCGAGGCCCGCTCCCGCCGTGACGCGGTGCTCCGTAAGGGACATGGAGACGCCGGCGCGGACCGGCAGCTGCGCTCGCAGACCCGACGTCGTGAGAGCGAGGAGGACGGCGGCGCACGTCGCGCGAACGTTCATCGCGGCTCCACGCTCACCGGGGTGATGATCATTCGCGCGCCCGCGATCCGCGCGGCATTGCGTTCGCTAATCTCACGGTTCAGGCGCGCGTGCTCCTCCCGCCTGCGCGCATTCTCGCGGATGTTCACGGGGATTGCCGCGCCGCGACGGAGGAAGACGAAGGCGGCAATGCCGCTGGACACGCTGACGCTCGCCATTACCGTCGCGTGCTTTCTCGTGCTTCCGAGGTCTCCGTGCCCTATCGCCGTTGGCACGGCGATGGCGAACGCTGCTGCCGCCACGCCGACGGCCAGACGCGAGCGAGCCACCGACGGTGGCCGGCGCTCAGGGAGGAGCGAAGAGGACTCGAGACCCACCGTGTCCTCCAGCGGAGGATGATCGTACCGGACGTCGAACTGCACGGCGACGGTGTCGGCCAGCGAATCAGGTGCACTCCTGGCACCCACTTCGAGGAGATACCGGCCAGGCGGCAGGCGCCCGCCGGCCCCATCGAGCCCATCCCACAATGATTCCGCCGCCCCGTCGCCGGTCCATCGGAACGAGGCCACCGGCTCCGCCGCGCCCGCTCGGCGAACGCTGGCATGCACCCTGGCGTGTCGGGTGGTCACGAATCGGAGCGGCACCATCGTCTGGCCGGGCACGAAGCCGGTATCCTGCGGCACCTTTGCGCCGACGACGAACGTTCGCTGCCGCGCCACCGCAAAAAGCTGTCGTTCCTGCGCCGTGAAGATCTGTGCGGGGAGGTCCGTGAATGGGTCGCGCTCCAGCGTCCGCTGGAAGTAGGCAACGGCCGAATCGCGC
>DASTYE010000058.1:0-5307 GCA_035765135.1 Gemmatimonadaceae bacterium
GAACGGAAGACATGAAGCAGCTCCAATGCGAATGACCCTGCCGCCTCGCCTATCGAGTGCGGGAAGCGACAATAAGGTGAGCGCCGGGAACGGTCAACCCCACGATTGTCGCGTGACGTTCTGAACAGAACTCGAACGGCACAACCCTCGACAGCGCGCGACGGGAACTGTAGCGTCTCGTCTCAATGCCGACGCTTCGAAACGCTCTGCTCGCCTTCGCGCTCGCCTGCGCTGCCCCTGCGGCCGCGCAGCAGCTGGCTGACACCGCCTTCAATCCGCCGATCGCCCGGCCCGCATACGCCGAGGGCCGCGGCCCCGTCGTCCTCATCGACGAGGCGCACAACAACTTCCACACCGCCGACGGCCGTTACCTCGCCTTCGCCCGCCTGCTCCGCCGCGACGGCTACGTCGTTCGGCCTAACAAGGCTCCGCTCACCAAGGCCGTTCTGGACGGCGCCCGCATCCTCGTTATCGCCAACGCCCTCCACGAGCGCAACCGCGAGGAGTGGGATCTGCCCAATCCCAGCGCCTTCTCAGCGGAAGAGATAATCGCCATCCGGGAATGGGTCGCGGCCGGCGGATCCCTGCTCCTCATCGCCGACCACATGCCGTTCCCCGGCGCGATTGACCACCTGGCCGCCGCGTTCGGCGTCTTCTTCGTCAACGGGTTCGCGCAGGACTCGACCAGGGACGACGGCACGGTCGTCTTCCACCGCTCGAGTGGATCACTCGGGTCGCATGCCATCACGAACGGTCGCGCGGCCGCCGAGCGCGTAGACTCCGTCTCGTCGTTCACCGGCAGCGCCTTCCGCACCATTGTCCCCGTCGACACGCTCATGCGACTCCCGCCGACGACGCTCGTGCTCATGCCGAACGTCGCCTGGCAGTTCTCACGCCTGACACCTCGCCTCGCCGGCGCCGGAATGCTCCAGGGCGCGGTGCTCACCCACGGTCGCGGCCGCGTCGCGGTTTTCGGCGAAGCCGCCATGTTTTCGGCCCAGGTCGCCGGCCCGCAGCGTAACCCGATGGGGATGAACAACCCCACAGCGCCGCAGAACGCGCGGTTCCTCCTGAACGTTCTACACTGGCTCTCGGGCGCCCTCTAGCCGCAGCCCCGAGTGCCTGGTCCGCGTCAGCCTAACGCACCGCGGATCATTGCCTGACGAAGTGTGCGGTAATACATTGCCGCGTCCTTCCCGCCGTTCACCTCATAGCCGCCATGCTGTCTTCACACCTCCGGCCCTTCTTCGGCGCCGCGCCCATCGCGCTCGCCCTCTCTAGCCTCTCCTGCGGAGGCGACGACCCCACGCGCACCGAAACGCCGCGGCCGGCGGTCATTCAGATGGTCAATGGCAACAACCAATCGGCCACGGTCGGAGCCACGCTCGCGAACCCGTTCGTCGTCGAGGTGCTCGACAACACCGGCCGGCCCGTTGGAGGACAGACCGTCACGTGGACCGTGGTTCAGGGCCTCGGCAACGTGTCGCCTGCGACGTCCGTTACGAACGCCGAGGGTGAGGCGAGGAGCTTCCTCCAGGTCGGCGCCACCCCGGGCGCGCAGCGCGTGCGCAGCACGCTCGGGGTCCTGCCGCCAATCGAGTTCACGGCGATGGCCATCGCGCCCGCCGCATCGCAGCTGACGATGGTGTCGGGAAACAACCAGGACGCGCTGGTGGGCTCGCCGCTGCCGCAGCAGCTCGTCGTTAGGGCAACCGATGAGAACGGGGCTCCAGTCGCCGGCGTGGAGATCACCTTCACCGTCACGGCGGGCGGCGGCACCGTGCAGCCTGGCATCGGCACGACGGGCATCAACGGGAGCGCTTCAGCGACGTGGACGCTCGGCGCCGCGCCGGGCGCGCAAACACTGTCCGCGACGGCGCCGGGGACGAATACCGTCGTCTTCACCGCGACAGCTCGGGAGAATAGCGCACGGTCGGCGGTGGTCGTGAGCGGCAATGGCCAGACAGGCGCCGTCAACACCGTCCTTCCTGCCCCGCTGGTCGTACGATTGCTCGACGGAACGGGCGCTCCCGTCCCCAGCGCAACCGTGCTCTTCGCCGCCGGCGGCAGCAACGGCTCGGTGAGCCCGACCTCGGCAACGACGAATGCCAATGGAGAAGCGAGTACCGCATGGACGTTAGGCACGCTCGCGGGAACGCAGCGGGTCATCGTCACCGCGGACGGGATCGGGCCCGGCACAATTACCGCCACGGCCACTGCTGGACCTGCCGCTCAGCTTTCGATCATCTCGGGTAACAACCAGGCCGCCGGCGCGTCACAACCTCTGGCGCTTCCGATCGTCGTGAGCGTCAGCGACGCCTGGGGAAATCTGGTGACGGGCGCCAATGTCGGCTTTGCCGTCACATCGGGCGGCGGATCGATCACGCCGACGACCGTGGCGTCCGACGCGAACGGACGCGCCAGCGCATCATGGACGCTCGGCAGCCAAATGGGCCTTCAGGCTGCGCAGGCGACGGCTGGCGGCGTTACCGCCATGCTGTCCGCCACCGCGACGCCGCCGATTCACGGACTCGCCCACCGGGTCGTCGACGCCGAGTTCAACCCGGCGACGAACAGGATCATCACGATCTCGGCGAATCCGTCGCGGCTGCACATCCTCGATCCCGAAACGCGTGCGGTGCAGACCGTCGAGCTCCCGCAAGTGCCTAACGTGGTGGCGGTACAGCCGGACGGACAGTTCGCGGCCGTCGGCCACGATGCCTGGGTGTCGTATGTGAACCTCACGACCGCCACGGTGACGCGGGTCTATCCGGTCACCACGGACGCGATCGACATCGTCCTTCCCGGTAACGGGTGGGTCTACGTGTTCCCGCGAACCGACCAGTGGACATCGATTCGCAGCATCCGCCTCAGCGATGGCGCCGAGTCATTGTCTGGGATAATGCGCGCCGGGACGCTTGCACGGCTGCATCCTTCGGGCAAGTACATCTACGGCGCGAACAACGGGCTCTCGCCATCCGATTTCGAGAAGTACGACATCCGGAGCGGCGCGGCGATCGTCATGTACGACTCGCCGTATCATGGCGACTACGCATTCAACGGCAACGTGTGGATCTCCGACGATGGGCTTCGGCTGTTCGCACGCAGTGGCAACGCCTTCCGCTCCTCGGAGGTACGCGCCGAGGACATGGTGTACGCCGGCAAGCTCCAGGGGATGACGGTGGTCCAATGGGCAGCGCAGTCCGCGGCAGCTGCCCGCATCCTCGCGCTCCCCGGAGCGGTCTGCTGCGGAGATCCGGTAGCGTCGGAGCTGCGCGTCTACGAAAGCGGGTTCCTCGCGTTCCAGGGTGCGCTCACGCTGCCGCGCTTCGCCCTGCCCGGCGCGGGATCGGCCAAGTCCGAGGGGAAGTTCGTGTTCTTCAAGGGTGACGGCCAGCGCGTCTACCTCCTGGCGAAGGCCGAAGATGGGTCGGGGATGGCGCTGGATTGGGGTCTCGTCGTGTACGATCGCGCGGATCTTCCGTGAGCCGACGTGTTTCCCCTGGCGCGGAGCGAGCGGTCGGACCAAGATTGCCAAGGATGTTAGGCGGCGACCCGTCACGCCGGTGAACGCGCCATGAACTCCTCAGCCACTCCGCCCACCGCGAGGGCGCCAGATACCGCCAACGCCCTCGGCGAGCGCACGCTCTCCTCACCTCGAACGGCGCTGTTGAAGTTCGCGGTCCCCATTGCCTGGCTAGCCATCGGCGGGTACGCGGTCTGGCGACTGTGGACGCGACCGGACGTAGTGCTCGATGCCGATCCGGGCTCCACGACAGATGCGCTGAGGTGGCTCTTTCTCGTCCTGTTCGCGGCGGGGCTCATGCTCGCGTTCGCTTTCGTCGCCCCGCTCAAGCGGGTTCGCCTGGGGCGCGACGGTCTGCGCATCTCGAACTTTCGGCGCGAGATCACGGTGCCCTTCGCCGCCATCGCACGTGTGCGACAGACTTGGCTGCCGACGTTCCGTGTCGTCACGATCGATTTGCGCCACGAGTCGGAATTCGGGCGGCGCATCATCTTTCGCCCCGCGGGCCCGCGGCGCATGGCGTTCTGGAAAGCAGATTACAGCCGTGAGGATGAACTGGTGGGCGAGCTGAAACGGCTTGCCGGCCTGCGCTGAGCGGCAATGCGCAATTGCCGGATGACAGCCAGGTTTCTTTCCGGGTTTCTGAGTGTGCTGCTCGCGGCACCACTCACCGCGCAGGAGCACGCGCTCGCCATCGCGCGCGACTTCGAGCGCATCGCGGCCAGCCGCAGCTTCTGGCCGGGCTTCGAGCCCCCCACCATTCCGCTCGCCATATATGATGGAAAGCGCACCTGGCTCGTCCGCCACCCGGCTCCACCGCCGGATTTCGCGCCGTCGGCGATCTCATCCGTGCGCGCGCACGTCCGTGAGGGACGGCACCCCGCGGTCACCTCGAACTCGAGCGCCGACATTGGCGGGATAACCACGGCGACACTGCTCGCCGACGGCGCGCGCGCCAAGCTCTCATCCGCCGAGCTCGCTGCGACCGCGCTTCACGAGAGTTTCCACGTCTTCCAGCGGACGCGGCATCCCGGGTGGCAAGGCAACGAGGGCGATCTGCTCCTCTACCCGGTCGAGAACGCCGAACTGCTCGTCGCGCGACGACTCGAGAGCGAAGCATTACGTCGTGCGTTGCAGGCGACGGATCCCGCACGCACTGCCTGCTACGCGCGGCTCGCCGCCGACTACCGTGCCAAACGCTTCATGGCAATGGATTCGGCCTTCGTCGCCTATGAGCGCGGCACGGAGCTCAACGAGGGGCTCGCGACCTACATCCAGCAGCTCGCGTTGGGCCGGATGACCGTCGACGTTCCACCCAACGAGTTCGCCGCCGGCGACGTCCGCCTTCGCATCTACACGGTGGGCCCCGCGATCGCATTCCTTCTCGACCGGATCCGCCCGAACTGGAAAGCGTCGCTCGAAGCACATGACCGGCAGGCGCTCGACGAAGTGCTCGCCGGCGCGCTCGTCGGCGCGGTGGAATCCCCGATGGACGGGTGCGCACTTCCCCCAACCGACGTCAGGCGTATCGAAGAGACGGCGCGCCGAGATGCGGCTGATGTCGTCAGCCGCCGAACGACGCGCCGTAAAGCGTTCGACGCGCGCGCCGGGCGGCGGGTGGTCATCACGGCCACGACCGGCAAGCCGCTGTGGCCACAAGGGTTCGATCCTCTCAATATCGAACGGGTGGAGGGCGGGCTTCTTCACACGCGCTTCCTTGCACTCGGCAACGACGTCTGCAAGGCGACGGCGATCGATGAAAACGGGATCGACATCGATGC
>DASTYE010000059.1:0-2901 GCA_035765135.1 Gemmatimonadaceae bacterium
GCTCAAGCGTCTCCTTCTCGTGAAGAGCCGCAGCGAGGGCAAGGAAGCCTGCGACGTCGGCGCGGTTCACGTGAACGGCAAGCCAGCCAAGGCCTCCCAGGAAGTGCGCGTGGGTGATCACATCCGCATCGACTACGCGAACCGCACGCTCGAGGTGGAGCTGCTCGCCGACATTGGAAAGAACGTGAGCCGCGCCGACGCGAAGACGCTCTATCGCGTACTGCGGGACGAGAAGGTCTCGTGAGGCGGCCGCGGCTGGCGATTACACTCGGCGACCCTCGCGGCATTGGCCCGGAGATCGTCGCCAAGGCGCTCGCCGATCCCGACGTTCGAAGCGCATGCGAGCTGGTCGTCGTCGGCCCCAGTGGCGCGGGCGTCGAGGTCGGCGAATCCGTCGGGACGTGGATGCGCGATGGCGATGCGGCGACGGCGGGACGACTCGCGGGGCTGGCCATCGAGCGCGCCGTTGCCCTTGCCCAGGGCGGCTCGGTCAGCGGCGTGGTGACGGCGCCGATCGACAAGCACGCGCTGCTCCTCGGCGGCTACACCGATCCGGGGCACACCGAGATGCTCGCGCGATTGACCGGCTCACGCACCGCGATGATGCTCGCCTCCGATCGCCTGCGGGTCGTCCTCGCGACGACGCATCTTCCGCTGCGCGACGTCCCGCGCGCGCTGACGCGCGAAGCGATCCTCGACGCGGCGCGCCTCACGAGTGAAGCCCTCGCGCTCTGGTTTGGCATCGTAAAGCCGCGCTTGGCGCTCTGTGCCCTCAACCCGCACGCCGGCGATGGCGGGCGTTTCGGTGGCGAGGACGATACATTGCTCGCGCCGGCCGCTCGTGAGGCGGGCATTCAGGGCCCGTTCCCGGCCGACACGGTCTTCGTCCGCGCCTTGCGCGGCGAGTTCGACGCGGTGATCGCTCCCTACCACGACGTGGGAATGACCGCGATCAAGGTCGCATCCTTTGGCGAGGCGGTGAACATCACGCTCGGCCTGCCATTCCCGCGCACTTCCCCCGACCACGGCACGGCCCTCGACATCGCCGGGAAGGGAATCGCGTCGCCGGCGAGCCTGGTGAGGGCGATTCTCATGTGCGCGCAGTTGAGGATGTCGACGTCTTGAGGGTGACGTGGCGGTAGGGTCGTCGAGGTCGTCAAGGTCGTCCAGGTGATCAAGGCTTTTCACCTCGACATCCTGGACGACCTTGACGACCTCGACCACCTCTAGTCTACGCCCGCCCGCTTCACCGCGATCTGCTCCGCCCGCCGTCCCTCGACGGATCGCACCGTGAAGGTCGCGCCGCCCGCCGGCACACGATCGCCCACACGCGGCACGCGGCCCAGCGTGCCGAAGATGTAGCCGCCGATCGTCGCGAATTCATCTTCGGGGACGGCCAGGCCTAACCGCTCGTTCAGCTCGCCGATGTTCAGATCGCCCGCCACGAGCACCTCGCCACCGCGCGCTTGTGGCGACTCCTCGCGCTCGTCGTGCTCGTCGAGAATCTCGCCGACGATCTCCTCGAGGAGATCTTCCATTGTGACGACACCGGCCGTTCCACCGTACTCATCGAGCACGATCGCCATGTGCTCCTTCAGCCGCTTGAAGTCGGACAAGACCTCCTCGACCTCCCGCGTGCCGGGAATGAAGTGTGCCGGCCGCAGGAGGTGGCGCAGCGAAAAGGATGTCGCGTCGGCGCCTCGCAGCGCGGGCAGGAGATCCTTCGCCAGCACGATCCCGATGATGTTGTCGATCGACCCTTCGTAGACCGGAAGGCGCGACAATCCGCTCTGCTCGACTAGGTCGATGACTTCATCCATCGAGGCGTCCGCCGGGAGCGCGATGATCTCGATACGAGGCGTCATGACTTCGCGCGCATTCTTCTCCGAGAATTCGAACACGCCCTCGATGAGCTCGGCCTCCTCGGGTGGAATGGCGCCGCCGGCTTCCGCCCGTTCGATGAGCTGGCGCAGCTCGCCCGGGAAATGCATCGCATCTTCCTGCACACTCGAGGTCTCACCGGTGCGTCGCGTGAATGGCCGTGACGATCGAATCAGCAGCAGCGTGAACGGATACACGAGCCACGCGAAGACGAGCAGCGGGCCGGCGAGGAGGCTGGAAATACGCTCCGGCTGCGCGAGCGCGACCACCCGCGGTACGAACTGGCCGAAGACGATGTGCAGATACGCGACGATGAGCACGGCGATCACGACCGCGGCAACCGAGGCCCCGGAACGCCCCGCGAGCATCGGCAGCTCCGGAATCGCATCGGCGAGCAGCCATCCGAGTCCCAGGCTCGCGAGTGTTATTCCGGCCTGACTCGCGGCCAGCAGTCGAGTCCGATCGTTGAGGGCGCGCAACGCCCACCGCGCGGTGTGCGCGCCACTCCGCGCGCGCGCCTCGAGCCTCGGCCGCCGCGATCGCACGAGCGCCGCCTCCGCCGCGACGAAGAGCGCATTGAGGGCGATGAGGACGACGGCAGCGAGGGTACGAACGATCATGGCGCAAAGCTACGCGGCTCCGGCGTTCGTCAACAGAGCGCGCGAACACGCGCCTGGGGAACCGCAGCTGGCCGCGGGCGGCCGCAGAAACTGCAACGTCAACAGCGTATCAAGGAACGATCGATCTGCCAATCACCGGGACCTTGACCCGATAGGTTCTCACAAAGCATTTCGCAGTTGCCGTTCATCCGTGCCGTTTCGCCGTTCAAGATCCGTGAAATCCGTGATACGCTGTTGACGTTGCAGTTTTGCGGCCGTCTGCGGCCATCTGCGGTTCCTCGGCCTCCTATCCCAAAGGCAGAAGTAGTGCCTAGTTTCTGAACCGAAACCCGACTGCATCGCGAGGAGCCCATCGCCACGCATCACCACCACGATCACGGCGCCCACGGCCATCACCACG
>DASTYE010000060.1:0-31013 GCA_035765135.1 Gemmatimonadaceae bacterium
TGATGGCCACCAACTCGACGGTGGCCTTTGCGCTGGCCGGGGCCTCGCTGTTGACGCTCGACAAGGAAACGCGTCGAGGATGGCGGCCGTCGCAGCTGCTCGCGACCTTGGGATTGGCGATCGCGACGCTCGCGCTCGTCGGACATTTATTCGGCGCCCGTCCGCTCTACGCCGTCGATCGTGCTGCCGGGATGGCGCTGATTACCACGATCGCGTTTCTCCTCCTCCACCTGGGAACACTCGCCGCGAGGTCCGACCGCGGCTACATCTCGCTGCTTACCGCCCGCGATCTCGGAGGCATGCTCGCGCGACGGCTGTTCCCGGCGACGATTGTGGTTCCTCTCCTGCTTGGCTGGCTGTATCTGGCGGGTCGAGACGCGAGCTTCTTCAGTCGTGAGGGAGGGGCCGCGGTCTTTTCCCTAACGACGATCGTGGTATTGCTGGCGTTCGTGCTCCGCAGCGCGGTAGTGGTCCGCGCGGTCGATCGCGAGCGCCAGGCCGTCCTCAAGCGTGAGGAAGCGGCACGAGCCGAGGCCGAGGATCTCGCGGAGGTGCTCCGCGATCAAACCGCGAGGCTCGAGGAACAAACGAACGAAGCGCACCAGGCGGCTGCTGACGCTCGATTGGCGACGCGGCGGGCCGAGGAGGCGGCGGCAGAGGCGGCGCGCGCTCGCAACGAGGCGCAGGCGGCGAACCGTGCCAAGAGCGAATTTCTCGCGGTCATGAGCCATGAGCTGCGCACTCCGCTGAACGCGATCGCCGGCTACGTGGAGCTCATGGAGATGGAAGTGCGCGGGCCGATCACCGAGGCCCAGCGCGATGACCTGGCCCGGATCAAGCGCAGCCAGAAGCACCTGCTCGGGTTGATCAATGAAGTTCTGAACTACGCGCGCATTGAAGCGGGTGCGATGCGTTACGACATTGCGCCCCACGGGGCGTGCGAGCTGCTTTCGGCGGTGGAGCCGCTCGTCGCTCCCTTGCTTCGCGCCAAGGGGCTTTCCTTCGAGCGCCACAACGGGCACGTCGATGATCGCGTGCTCGCCGACCCCGAACGCGTGCGACAGATCTTCATCAATCTCCTGTCGAACGCCGCGAAGTTTACCCCTCCTGGTGGGCGCGTATCGCTGAGTTGCGAGCCGCGAGCGGACGTCGTCGCGTTTCACGTATCGGACACCGGCATTGGCGTTCCCGCGGAGCGTGTTGCGTCCATCTTCGAGCCATTCGTCCAGATCAACTCGCGGCTGACACGAACCGAAGAGGGCATCGGACTTGGGCTGGCAATCAGCCGTGATCTTGCTCAAGGGATGGGTGGAGACCTGACGGTGAACAGTCGCGAAGGCACCGGCTCGACGTTCACGCTCACGCTTCCGCGCGCGCGCTGACCGCGGATGAAGGCGGTTGCTGTCCTCGCATCGGTCCCTCCCGTCTCGTTCGACATGGCCACGTCGTGCCCGCAGTCGTGGTGCCGGAGTGCAAAACGTGTCTCGCGGCACGGCACGCGCGGACTTGTCCTTGCACTGTCACCCCCTTTCGCCGCGGACGTGACCGCGGCGGTGACGAGTAGTCCGAGGGTGATATGAGACGGCTTTTGCTATCGGTGTGTGTTTGCCTGGGTGGCTGCAACCAGCCCGCCGCGCGCGAGATGTCGCAGGGCGCGCTCGAGCTTCCGGCCGCCGGCGACTCGGTTTTGATGAGCGCTGCGGCGGCACTCCGGAACGGCCAGCCCTGGCGTGCGGCGCAGATTCTCGAGCCGGTCCTGCGCGATTCGACGCAACGCACGCCGGAGCGCGTACTACTGGCGGCGAGAGCGGCGGCGGCTTGGGGCGGCTGGAGCGAGGTGGAACGCCATCTCGGCAACGAGCCGTGGCTCGATTCGCGATTCGATGGGTTGGGGCGCGAGCTGCTGGCGCGCGCGGCAACCGCGCGCCGCGAGGATACGCTTGCATTGCGGCACGCACGCCTCGCGTTCGACGCGGCGACCAATCCACGCGATCAGGGCGTTCGCCGCGTTCTCATTGCGCGCGCCCTCGACCGCATGGATTCACTCGACCGCGCAGCGGCGGCGTACGTGGAAGCGGCGACGCTGTTGCCGGATGTGGCTGACTGGCTGCACCTGCGCGCGGCGGGCGTCACCGAGGACAGCGCAGCGCGCGCATCGCACTATGCGTCGGTTCGGATTCCTGTGGCGAAGGCGCGGGTTCCCTGGGTGGAGGCGCAGGCCCGCGAGCGCTCGCGCGATTTCCTCGGCGCGGCGCGCGTGTACGCCGGGCTCGGATCCCGAGTCACCGCGCTCCGCCTGCGCCTGACCGCCGCTCGGCAGATCGCCGACACGGCGGCGAAAGACAGCGTTCGCCGAGAGCTCTTCGACATCGTGGTGAGCCGGAGAGGGACAACCGATGCGCGTCTCGCCGCCGAGCTGATCGACAGCAGCCTGACGCCGATCACCGCGGCCGAGGAGCTGGCAATCGCCCGGAGTGCAGCGGTGGCCGGACCGGCCGCTCGAGCCATCGACGGATTCGCCCGCGCCTTTCGCGAAGCGCTCGGCGATCCCAACGATCGCTACACGTACGCCACGCTGTTGGCGAACGCCGACCGCTACACTGAAGCCGCGGCCCAGTTCGCGAGGGTGAAGCCGCCGTCGCGCCTCGCGGGCCGGGCCGCGTACGGTCGGGCCCGCGCGCTGCTCCGGAGCGGCGCGGGAACCAGAGCCAAGACCGAGCTCGAACGAGTGGCCACACGGTTTGTCACCGACACCACGGCCGCGGCATCCGCACTCTACTTGTTAGGCGACCTTGCGGCCGATGATGGACGGGACAATGCGGCCCGCTCGTTCTTTCGCCGGGTGGCCGCGCGATATCCCACGTCGTCATTCGCGGTGAGCGCGCGCTTTCGGGCGGCCATCCTCGCGTACGTGCAGGGCAATGCTCGATCCGCCGCGCGCGAGCTGGATACGCTGGCGGTGCACCGGCCCGCGAGCTCCGAGACGATGGCAGCGCTGTACTGGAGCGGTCGGGCGTGGGCGCGCGCAGGCGACAGCGCGACTGCGCGCGCGCGCTGGGAAACGGCGATGGCGCGCGAGCCTGGATCCTACTACGCGATGCTGGCGGCTCGACGCCTCGGTCGCGAGCCATGGGCGCCGACGTCCGCGGCAGACACGATTCGGCCCGACACACTCGTGATCGCGGCGCTGCGGCGCGCCGACCTCCTGCACGATCTCGGTATGGAGAACGAGGAGGATCTCGAATATGACTGGGTCGCCGAGGAAGCGGGTCGCTCCGTCGACACTGCGCTCGGGGCCGCGTACGCGTTCCGGGCGCACAATCTCGCACCCCGCGCGATCCGTCTGGCGACGAAAGCGCTGTCGAGCGGAGCGGAGCGCGATGATCGCGTGTACGGAGCGCTCTACCCGCTGGCGTACGAGAGCGTGCTGGTGCAGGAAGCCGAGCGCCACCAACTCGACTGGTCGCTGGTGGCGGCGTTGATCCGGCAGGAGTCGAGCTACGAGCCGCGCGCGACCTCACGCGCCGGGGCTCGCGGGCTCATGCAGATCATGCCGTCAGTCGGGCGGCGACTGGCGATGGCGGAGGACTACCATGTCTGGGATCCAGCGCTGCTGTATCAGCCCGATGTGAGTCTCGAGCTGGGGATGACGCACCTGGCCGGACTGCAGAGAGGGTACGAGCACGTGGCGCACGCGCTGGCGGCCTACAATGCCGGGAGCTCCCGCGTGAAGCGATGGCTCGAGAAGGCCGGGACGAACGATCCGGAGATCTTCATCGAGCGCATACCATTCCGTGAAACGCGCGACTACGTGCGCATCATCCTCCGGAATCGTGAGCTCTACCGACGCATGTATGCGGTGCGCGGCGGATCATCGACGTCGGGCGTCACGGCGCGTTAGGCGTTCGAGGTCCTGCGGCCACGGTTGATCCCGGCAATACGACGGATCGCGGGCCGAGGAACCGCAGATGGCCGCAGGAAGGCCGCAGAAACTGCAACGGCAACGGCTTACCACAGATTTTACAGCAACGAAATGACACGGATACGTCAACCGCCGGGAGCGTTTTGGAACTGCAACGGCAACACCACTCCCGACAACCGGGCCCCCCAACCGTGACCTTTGCCTAAAGAGTTTTGATGAAGCATTTCGCAGTTGCAGTTGCCGTGTCCGTGTAGCTTTGCCTTTCCAATCCGTGGAATCCGTGGCAACGCTTTTGACGTTGCAGGTTTTGCGGTCTCCTGCGGCCATCTGCGGTTCCTGGGTCTGCTCTCCCCAGTTGCGGCGGCAAGCGCACCATCACGGCGAGCGCGACCGACTGCTCTTGCGCTACTCGGCGATCCAGCCATGTTGAATGCTGAGTGCGCTCCAGCGAATTGAGCAAGGAGACATCCGTGCGCCGATGCTTTGGCTTCCTGTCCGCCGCGATGCTGCTGGCGTCGCCCGCATTGGCCCAGCACGAGCACCACGGTGGCGGCGAAGCTCTGGGCCGCGTCTCGTTTCCGACGTCGTGCGCCTCGGCTGTCCAGGCCGACATGGACCGCGCCGCGGCCATGCTGCACTCGTTCTGGTTCCCGGAAGCCCACAAGGCGTTCGACACGATCGCCGCGGCCGACTCCACGTGCGCCATGGCGCACTGGGGCGTGGCGATGACGCTATGGGGCAATCCGTTCGTTAGGCAGCCGATCCCCGCCGCCCGGGAGCGCGAGGGGCTGGCGGCAATCGAGCGGGCTGTCGCCCTCGCCTCGAACGCGACGCACCGCGAGCGGCTGTACATCGAGGCGGCTGCGGCGCTCTGGCAGGATGCCGACGAGCTCGACCACATTGCCCGTGCGGCCCGCCACGAGGAGAAGATGAAGGCGCTGTACGAGGCGCATCCGGAGGATCCGGAGGCGGCGATGTTCTACGCCCGCGCCATCATCGCCAACGCGCCACCGACCGATCTCGAGTTCAAGCGTCAACTGTACGCCGCGACGCTGCTCGAGCCGCTGTTCGAGAAGCAGCGCGATCACCCCGGGCTGGCGCATTACATCATCCACACCTTCGATGCGCCGAACCTCGCGAAGCACGGCCTCACGGCCGCGCGACGGTACGCCGCCATCGCCCCGTCGGCGCCGCACGCGCTGCACATGCCGTCGCACATCTTCACGCGGCTCGGCTACTGGGAGGAGTCGATCGAAACCAACCGGCGCTCGGCGGCCGCCCAGCCGGACTCGAACGATGCGCCGCATCCTAACGACTACAGGGTGTACGCGCTGTTGCAGCTCGGGCGCGATGCGGAAGCCCGCAGCGTCATCGCACGTGCGGGCGAGCCCGCCGACAGGTACTACGGCGACATTCTCGGCTACAACGCCGTCGCGATGCCGGCGCGCTATGTCCTGGAGCGCTCGGCGTGGACGGAGGCGTCATCGCTCGCGACCCCGGCGAAGGGCGCACTGTTCGTGCTCGCGATTCCACGCTTCGCGCGCGCCGTTGGCGCGGCACGACGCGGAAACACCGTGCAGGCGAAGGCAGAGCTCGAGATGCTCGCTTCGCTCCGCGATTCGCTCAAGACGCTGAACGACGTGTACTGGGCGACGATGGTCGAGGCGCAACGTCTGGCGGCGTCGGCGTGGGTTGCGCGCGCCGAAGGCAGGAACGACGAGGCCTTGCGGCTGGCTCGAGCAGGTGCCGAGCTGGAAGAATCGGTCGAGAAGCATCCGATTACCCCCGGGCCCCTGCTCCCAGCGCGCGAGCTGGAGGGCGACTTGTTGCTGGACCTTGGCCGTCCCGCGGATGCCTTGCGATCGTACGAGATGACGCTCGCGCGCGAGCCAGGGCGCGCGCGAGCGCGCTTCGGCGCCGCGCGCGCCGCCGAGAAAGCAGGTCGCGCAGCGGTCGCACGTGAGCATTACCAGGAGCTGAGCCGGCTGATGAAGCGTGCGGATCCGTCTCGCGCCGAAGCGCGGATCGCCAGGGAATTCCTCTCGCGAGGAGGTTGAAGCCGACAATCCGGGACATCGTTTACACCTGTGATTGTGAGCTGGGTCGTGTTGTGCGGGCACGCGCCCGGATAGAATCCAGCGCCACACTGCCGTAGGCGGGATCGAACGTCATCAGAACTCGCATCCGGAGGTCACATGACCAGGAACGCGTCGGTCGAGCGAGTCACTCGATTCACGAGCAGCGCACGGGTCTGGGCATTCGCCATGATCGTTCTCGTTGCCGCAGCCTCGACCGTCGGTGCGCAGGCGACGATCAAGGTGGGTGACGATGTGAGCATCCGCTTCGGCGTGTTGCTCCAGGGATGGGCCGACTGGACGGAGGATGTCGTCGCGGAAAGCTATTCACAGAATCTCTATCTGCGGCGGGCGCGACTGCTCGTCGGTGGGCAAGTGGCGCCGAACATCACCTTCTTCATCGAGACCGACAATCCGAATCTCGGACGGGCGCCGAAGGCTCTCGGGAGCGGATTCATCCTCCAGGACGCGCTCGCCGAGATCAAGTTTGCCGATCCGCTGACGATATCGGCGGGCCTGATGTTCGTTCCGTTTTGTCGGAACTGCATTCAGAGCGCGGCGACGCTGCTGAGCCTCGACTATAGCTCGTTTGCTTTCCTCGCGACGCCAGCGACGCAATCGAGCGTCGGCCGTGACATTGGTTTCCAGGCGAAGGGCTACTTCAACGGCAACCGGATCGAGTACCGCGTCGGCGCGTTCCAGGGTTTCCGGGCGCCGGGTGCCAGAAATCCGTTGCGCGGCGTCGGGCGTCTTCAGATCAACCTCCTCGACCCGGAGACGCCCGGGATTTTCTACACGGGGACGTACCTTGGGACGAAGCGAGTCCTTGCCATCGGGGGCGGCGTCGACATGCAGGCGGGGCCCGGGGACAACTACCAGGCGTTCGCGATCGACGCTTTCCTCGACTACCCCCTTACGGACTCGGTGTCGGTCACCGCGCAGGCAGACTACCTGATGTACGACGGGGGTCAGACCTTCGCGATCGGGGAGCAGAACGACCTCTTCGTCGAGGCGGGCCTCTACTTCAAGCCGCTCCGGCTCCTGCCGTTCGTCCGGTACGAGTCACAGGACTTCGACCTCGCGACCGCGACCGACAACACGCGATACCAGGCGGGGTTTACCTACTTTATGCGGGGTCACAACGCCAACCTGAAGGTGGCGTACACGCGTCTGGATCCCGACGCGGGCGATGCCGGGAACCAGTTCACGGCGCAGCTGCAGGTGTTCTACTACTGAGGTGGTCGAGGTCGTCCAGGTCGTCGAGGTGATCGAGGTGACTTCATCGTGGCGCCCTGGGTGCCACCTGGAGACCTGGACGACCTGGACGACCTGGACGACCTTGATCTTTCCGACCACCGCCTTAGATAGGTAAGCAGCCGATCGTTCCCGGGAGAGCTCGCGACATCCATCTTCGCGCTGAGGTAGCGCTATGGAAGCAACGCGACGGCAATTCCTCCGTTACGCGACGGGCGCCGGCGTCGGGACCGCGTTAGGCGGCCTCGCCGGACTCGGTTTGACCCTGGCGCCGGCCCGCGCCAAGGCCCAGGCGCTTCGGATCAAGGACAGCAAGACCGTCCCCAGCATCTGCCCCTTCTGCTCGGTGGGATGCG
This sequence comes from Gemmatimonadaceae bacterium, assembly GCA_035765135.1. Taxonomy (GTDB): domain Bacteria; phylum Gemmatimonadota; class Gemmatimonadetes; order Gemmatimonadales; family Gemmatimonadaceae; genus JAICNG01. Next base: position 7,608 of record DASTYE010000060.1, read on the forward strand.
CCACGCTGATCCACGTCAAGGACGGCGAGATCATCAACATCGAGGGAGATCCGCGCAGCCCGCATAACGAGGGGACGCTGTGCCCCAAGGGCGCCGCGATCTATCAGCTGCACCGGAACCCCAACCGCCCCACCAGGGTGCTGCACCGCAAGCCGGGCGCGAAGGACTGGGAGCAGGTGGAGCTCAGCTGGGCGATGGATCGCGTGGCGGAGCTGATCGCCAAGACGCGCGAGGAGACGTTCGTCGAGCGCATGCCCGACGGCAAGCTCGTGAACATGACGCCGGCGATCTTCGCCCTCGGCGGCGCGACGCTCGACAGCGAGTTCAATCACGTGGCCCAGAAGTTCTGCCGCGGCCTCGGGATCGTCGCGATCGAGAACCAGGCTCGAATATGACACAGCTCTAGCGTCCCCGGTCTGGGGGCACGGCTTGGTCGCGGCGCGGCGACGGTGTATCCGCGCAATCTGGAGCACAGTGATTGTTTCGTGATCATGGGCTCCAACATGGCCGAGTGCCATCCGGTCGCGTTCCGGTGGCCGATGAAGGCCAAGATGAACGGCGCAAAGCTCATTCACGTCGATCCACGGTTCACGCGCACGAGCGCGAACTGCGACATCCATGCGCCCATCCGCGCGGGATCGGACATCGCGTTCCTCGGCGGACTGATCAACTACGTCATCAACAGCGAGCGCTGGAACACGGACCCCTTCTTCCGGGAGTACGTGGTCAACTACACCAACGCCGCGACGATCGTCAGCGACGACTTCAAGGACACGGAGGATCTCGAGGGCGTCTTCTCCGGGCTCGTGCAATACACCGAGAAGCCGGAGTGGCCGTATAACGCATTCGTCGGCCAGTACCAGGCGACATCCTGGCAGTACAAGGCGACGGCCGTGCAGACGGTGGGCGAGCAGGTAGCGTACTCCGCGCGCGCCGGAGAAGCGAAGCAGGTCCAGGGCCCGCAGGCAGCGCAGCCGGCCGGTGGAGGTCAAGCACCACCGCCCCCGGCGCCCACGTCGTGGGACGACGTCGTGCGCTCGCTCAAGCGACCACCCGCCCCACGCGACACGACGCTCCAGAATCCGCGTTGCGTCTTCCAGATCGTGAAGCGGCACTACAGCCGCTACACGCCGGAAATGGTCGAACAGGTCACCGGTTGCCCGCAGGCAAAATTCCTTCAGGTTGCCGAGACGCTGCTACAGAATTCGGGTCGCGAGCGCACGTCGGCATTCGCCTATGCAGTGGCGTGGACTCAGCACACCATAGGTGTGCAGATGATCAGCTGCTGCGCGCTGCTGCAGCTCCTGTTAGGCAACATGGGGCGGCCCGGCGGCGGGATCATGGCACTGCGCGGTCACGCCGCCATTCAGGGCTCCACCGACGTGCCGACGCTCTACCACAGCATCCACGGGTACATGAGCCACCCGACGGTGCTGAAAAAGCACGAGACGCTTCGGGACTACATCACCACCGAGACGCCTTCGGGGAGCTACTGGGCCAACCTGCCGAAGTTCATGGTGTCGTATCTCAAGTCGTTCTACGGTGCCGCGGCGACTCGAGAGAACAACTGGGGGTACGACTGGCATCCGAAGATCCTTGGTGACCACTCGCACATGGCGAGCATGGCGGCGATGGAGGAAGGCAGGATCAAGGGGATGCTCTGCGTCGGCCAGAATCCGGCGACATCGCTCAACGGCTCGGCGCAGCGCCGCGCGATGCGGAAGCTCGACTGGCTGGTGGTCAAGGACAACTGGCTCACCGAGACCGCCACGCAGTGGTACTCGGCGCCCGAGATCAAGGACGGGGACGTCAAGGTCGACGACATCCAGACGGAGATCTTCTTCTTCCCCTCGACGCAAATCGCGGAGTACGACGGCAGCTTCACGAACACGCAGCGAATGCTGCAGTGGCACTTCAAGGCGGCCGATCCGCCAGGCGACTGCAAGACCGACACGTGGTTCTACTACCAGCTGGGCAAGCGGCTGAAGCAGCGGTACGCCAACAGCTCGGCCGCGCGCGATCAAGGGTGGAAAAATACCGTCTGGGATTACGACCGCGAGCCGGGTACGACGGCCGGAGAGATCTCCGACGAGCCTGACGAGCTCAAGATTCTCAAGGAGATCAATGGCTTCCAGACCGCCGACCCGAGCAAGCACCTCGCGGGCTTCGGTGAGCTGAAGGACGATGGCTCGACGACGTGCGCGTCGTGGATCTACTGCGGGTGCTATCCGGCGCCCGACCGGAATCTCACGGCCCGCCGGCAGCCGGACCCGTTAGGCGCGCCCGGCGCGCATCTCAACTGGGGGTGGGCGTGGCCGGCGAACCGCCGCATCATGTACAACCGCGCGTCAGCCGACCCGCAGGGAAGGCCGTGGAGCGAACGGAAGCGGTGGATCTGGTGGGATGGCAGCGCGGCGAACGCTCCCAACCCACAAACCGGTGCCGCAACGCCGCCCGGGAAATGGATCGGCTATGACGTGCCCGATTTCGCGCTGACGAAGGCGCCGAATGCGCAGCCGAAGCCGGACGGCATCGGCCTCGACGCGATGTCGGGAACCGACGCGTTCATCATGAAGCCCGACGGCAAGGGGTGGCTCTACGTCCCGTCCGGCCTGGTCGATGGGCCATTGCCGACGCATTACGAGCCGGTCGAATCACCGGTCCAGAACCCCCTGTACCCGAAACAGCAGATGAGCCCCGTGTATAAGCACTGGGCGAAAGACAAGAGCTACAACCAGGTGGCGAAGGTCGGCGACCCGAACTTCCCGCACGTCATCACCACCTACCGCCTGACGGAGCACTATCTCGCAGGCGCGATGAGCCGCTGGCTCCCCTGGCTGGCCGAGCTCCAGCCGGAGCTGTTCATCGAGATGGGGCGAGCGCTCGCCGAGGAGAAGGGGATCGAGAATCTCGACTGGGTGAAGATCAAGACGCCGCGGAGCGAGATTCGCGCGAAAGCGCTCGTGACCGATCGCATCGGCGTGATGAACATCGGCGGCAAGCGTGTCCACCACGTCGGCATGCCATGGCATTGGGGGTGGGAAGGGCTGAGCACTGGCGAGGTCGTCAACGATCTCACGGCATGGGTCGGTGACCCCAACGTGGCAATCCACGAAGGCAAGGCCTTCCTCTGCAACGTGGAGAAGGACTAATGGCCGAAGCGATGGGGTTCTTCACCGACACGACCGTCTGCATTGGCTGCAAGGCCTGCGAGGTCGCGTGCAAGAGCTGGAACCAGCTTCCGGCGCGGGAAGGCGGCCAGCCCGAGATGAGCGGACTCAGCTACGACAACACCGTGCAGCTCAGCGGCACGACGTGGCGCCACGTCAAGTTCATCGAGCAGTTCGATAGCCCCTACAACGGGCGTTGGCTGATGATGAGCGACGTCTGCAAGCACTGCGTGCAGGCGGGGTGCATCGAGGTCTGCCCGACGGGCGCGATCATCCGCACCGAGTTCGACACGGTCGTCATCCAGTCGGACGTGTGCAACGGGTGTCGCGCGTGCATTGCGGGGTGTCCGTACGGGGTGATCGACATGAACCCAGTGTCGGGCACGGCACAGAAGTGCACGCTGTGCTACGACCGGATGAGTGTAGGGCTCGAGCCGGCATGCTCGAAGGCCTGTCCCACCGATTCGATTCAGTTCGGTCCGATCGACGAGCTTCGGCGTCGCGCGCAGGCGAGACTCGAGCAGCTCAAGAATCAGGGCGAAACCAAGGCGCAGCTGTACGGCGACGATCCGGAGAAGTTCCTGGGCGGGCTCAACTCGTTCTATCTGCTGGTCGATGAGCCGGAAGTGTACGGACTGCCGAGAGATCCCGAGCTGCCGAGCCGGAACCTCGCGGCCAGCGCCGTCGGATCGACGGTCGGCGCCGCGGTGATGGGCGCCGTCGGCCTGGTGACCTTGCGGAAGCGGCGCGCGGACGAGGTCGCCGAAGCCGAGCGTGGAGGGCCGCCCCGTGCCTGACACCTTCTTCACGACCGGGCCCGGATGGACGTGGTGGATCGTCTTCTACTTCTTCATCGGCGGCATCGCCGGCGGCAGCTTCTTCCTCGCGTCCCTGCTCTACGTGCTGGGCCGGCCCAACGACCGACCGGTCGTTAGGCTCGGCTACTATGTGGCGTTCTGGGGTGCGGTCGTCAGCGGCCTCCTCCTGATTCTCGATCTCCACCGCCCGTTGCGTTTCTGGCACATGCTGTTCGAGTCGAACACCGGACAGCTGATGTTCAAGTCGTGGACGCCGATGTCCGTCGGCTCGTGGGGACTGCTGCTCTTCGGTCTCTTCGCGGCGCTGGCCGCGCTCGCGGCGGCGCGGGAAGACGAGCGCGTGCGCTGGGGGCCCGGCTTCGTCGTGGCCAGCGGCTTCCGCACGGCCATCGCGATCGTCGGCAGTGTCTTCGCCTTCTTCCTCGCCGGCTATACCGGCGTATTGCTGAGCGTGACCAATCGGCCGGTGTGGGCCGATTCCCCAATGCTCGGCGCGCTGTTTCTGATTTCGGCCGCATCGACCGCGGCCGCCACGCTCATCTTGCTGGCGCGCCGGCGGGTCCCCGTCGATTCGCCCACCGTCGGAAGGCTGGCCGAATTCGACAAGTGGGCGCTGGTGATCGAGCTGGTCGCGATCGTCGTGTTCCTCGTTGCGTTAGGCGGTGCCATCGACGTCTTTCTCAGTCTATGGGGCGTGGTCCTGTTGCTGGGGGTGATCGGCGCCGGCATCGTCCTCCCGCTGGCGATGGGCCTCGGATGGGTGCGACGGTGGACGACGACGCCCGCGACGGCGGCCATGCTCGTGCTGCTCGGCGGCTTTCTTCTTCGCGTCGTAACGTTGCTTTCGTCGGAAGGCGTGCACATCGCAGGCAGCCGGGTGATCACACCGTGACCATACGATCGTCGGGCGTCATCACGGCCCTCGCGCTCTCGAGCGCACTGCTTCTCACCGCGTGCGGCAGTCCCGAGGCCGAGCGGGTCCGAGGCGGCAGTGCGCGCGGGGCCGACGTCGGCAACCGTGATCCTCTCGTCCAAACGCACGCCGGGTCGAAGATGTACTACGACACTCCATGCCTCATGCCTGACGACGAATGCAGCGGACCACCAGCGGCCTCGGGACTGCCGGAAGAATTCCCGGATACGAAGCGCAAGCGCAGCTAGATCAGGCCTGGCGGCCTTGGGTCAAGCTGCTGGATGTCGCGCTCGACGCGGCCGAGAGTACGGCGTGGGCTTCGGCCGTGCCCGATCTCCCGGACCACGGCGGCGTGGCGTGGCCGCCGTACATCCCGCTGCTCGATCGCGCCACCATCCATGTCGATGGACGGCGTGCGCGCAAGCTCGTCCGCGATCTCATTCACACGGCCGCAGAGGCTCGAGAGGACGGCGTTGAAGCGCCCACCCCGGTCCGTGGGCGACGGCTCGATGCCGTGGGATTGCTGCACGCCGCGATCGTGCGCGATCACGATGCCGTAGCGAGGATCGCCGAAAAGGCCGGCATCGAAACGCAGGCGCTCGAGGTCATTGCGCAGCTTGCCGTGATGCCATTGCTCCACGCCTGCGCGGAGCGTTGGCGGGAGCATATTCCATCGGCGTGGACGCACGGGTATTGCCCGGTCTGCGGCGCCTGGCCGGCCCTCGCCGAAGTGCGCGGTCTCGACAAGAGCCGCCGCATGCGCTGCGGGCGATGTGCGAGCGACTGGCCGCTGCCAGTCCTTCAATGCACCTACTGCGGCGAGAGCGATCACAACCAGCTCGGGACGCTCACGCCCGAGGGTGAATCGCAAACACGGCGGGTGGAAGTGTGCTACACCTGCAAGGGGTATCTCAAGGCATTCACTACGTTACGACCGATGACCCTTCGGACGATCGCGAGGACCGATCTCGCGAGCGTCGATCTCGATCTCATCGCGCAGGAGCGGGAGTACTCCCGACCGTCTCAGTACGCGCACACCCTCACTCTTTCGGTGTCGCGAGCGAGCACGAGCCGATGACGCGACCCGCCGAAGTGTGCCAGGAGCTACTCGAGACGATCGATGCGGCGGAAGGACGTCGCAAGCGGCGATCGCGGAACACGACTGCCGATGCCATCGGTCTTCAGATGAAGCGCGATTTGCTCGAAGAAATCGTGAGCGCCGATCCGGACGCGAGCGACTTCGAGGGGTGGCTACTCGAGCGCTGTCTCGCCGAGGGCCCGTCGGACGGGCCGCTTCGCGCGATCGCGCTCACGATCTGGGAGGAGTGGCAGCTCACGGGGAAGAGCGAAGAATTTCGGCGGTGGCTCGCCGAGGGGGCACCCTCGGCCGACAAGGAAGCTCCCTCCGGGAATGGAGCGGTGAAATGAGGCCTTCACGAATTGCCGCGCTCGCGGTCGTGGTGTGCGCGTTCGCTTCCTGCGGCGAGGATGACGTGGACGTTAGCGAGCGGCCGAGCGAGATGTTGGCCGATTCGGCGGTGCTGGCCGCGATGCGGAGCTCGGACACGCTTGGGCGGGTGATTTACGATCCAGCCCCTGATCTCTCGCTCGCGTCGGCGCAGCAGCGGCGGCCCGAGATCTTCAGGCCGCCGACGCCTCCGGCCGCGAAGCCAGCGACGCCAAGGGACACGACGACCGCCGAGAGCGCGACGCGTCGGTCGCGTCAGCAGTAGGCCTAACGGCAGGCAGAACCGCAGAACAGCCAACGGAACGACTGCGTATTCTGCGTTCATCCGCGGCCAACAGATCCAGCCAGGAGCGCCAGAATCCGCTTGGCGCCGCCCGCCGCGAGCAGCTCGCGTCGCGGCTGGCCGCTCACGTCGAGGTCCACGAGCTCGGCCATGTACTCCGGGACCCAGGCCGGTGGATCTCCCGCCATTCCCCAGGGACTGCGCGCGAACGCGGTCTTGCCGTCGGCCACGGCGAGGAGCGGAACGCCGAGTGATTTGCCGGTCCGGATCGCGTCAGGCTCGAAGCCGCTCGTCGAGAACATCATGGCGTGGTCCGCCTTGGCATCCTTCAGCTTCGCATGAAGCTTCCCGATCGCGGCGACGCCGACAGGCGCCGAGGCGTTGCGGCATTCGATGAGCAGTTGGCGATTGGCATCGCCGATACGCAACACGCACCCCAGCTCGACGACATAGTCATCGCCTTTGCCGACAGCGCGATCGCGAACCTTCATCGCCATGGGCTCGAGTCCCGCCTTGCGCAGCTCGCGCACGACGAAGATCTCCACCTCGTGAGGCAGCAGCGATCGCGGATCACCCATTGAAGCACGTCACCTGAAGCGTCGCTGGAATCATCGGAGGTCGATCAATGCGAAGCAAGGCCAGCTTTCGCGGTCACCCCATCCACCCCGCGATCATCCCGTTCCCGTTCGCGTTTCTCACGGGTGCCTTCTTCTTCGATGTTGCGGGAGTCGCGACGGCTCGCGACAGCCTGTGGATCACGGGAGGCCATCTGGCGATTGCCGGCATCGGTGCGGCGATCCTCGCCGCCGTGCCGGGCCTGATCGACTACATCCACACCGTGCCGCCCGGGAGTACCGGGAAACAACGGGCCACACGCCACATGATCGTCAACCTCGCGTCGGTAGGACTCATGGTGTTCGCATCGGTCGCAAGGCGCGGGATGGTCGACGGACCGAACACGTTCGTGCTCGTCCTCGAGCTCGGCGCTCTCGTTCTCCTCACGGCCGGCGGGTGGATGGGCGGCGTGCTGGTGAGCCGCAATCAGATCAGCGTCGACCATCGGTACGCGGGTGCCGGGAAGTGGAAGGACGCGACGATCGCGGCACCGGTGAATGCGCCGCTCGTCGTCGCCAGGGACGATGAGCTGAAGGTCGATCAGATGAAATTGCTGCGCGTGGGCGATCAGCGCATCGTGCTCGCTCGTAGCGAGGAAGGGTACGTCGCTTTCGACGACCGGTGCCCACACCGCGGCGGCTCGCTGGCCGGAGGGAGCATGATGTGCGGCACCGTCCAGTGCCCGTGGCACGGGTCGCAGTTCGATGTGACCTCCGGAGCGATGAAAGCCGGTCCGGCCGATCGCGGAATCAGCGCGTACAAGGTCGAGGCGGTGAACGGCGAGGTTCGCCTTCTCCTGTAACGTTCCTCGCTGTACCGTTCCTGCCTCAATCACCTCCCGAGTTCATGAGCCACCGGTATTCCACGCTCGCGCTGCTCGCGACCTTCGCCTTCTTCGCGGGCGCGCCCAATTCCGCGGGCGCTCAGTTCATCGGCGTGCGCGTTGACGCCGATCGAAACAAGGTTGTGCTCGAGATCGCACCACAACGCCTCGATAAGGATTTCCTCCACCAGAGCATCCTCGCCACCGGCTTCGGATCGAGTGCACTCGGGCTCGACCGCGGGCAAACGGGAGGTAGCGCGGTCGTGCGGCTCGAGCGGCGGGGCAAGCGCGTGCTTCTCGTGCGTGACAACTGGAGCGTGCGCGCACAAGGCGCGAACCCGGCCGGTCAACGGGCGGCGGCGGAAGCATACCCCACATCGGTGATCGCGTCGTTCCCTATCGAGTCGGAGACGAATGGTGTGGTGCTCGCCGACGCCACCTCGTTCTTCCTCACGGACACGTATGGCGTCGCGGAAAATCTGCGTCGTGCGCAACAGGGAAGCGCGCGCGTAGACGCGGACCGCAGCTGGATCGACGCAGACCGAACGAAGGCGTTTCCGACGAACACCGAGGTTCACGCGGTCCTCACGTTCTCGATCGACAACCCGGGTCAGGCGGTGCGTCGCCACGTTCCTGATGCCTCCGCGGCAACGCTCGAGATTCATCACTCGTTCGTGGAGCTGCCATCGTCCCAGGGCTTCACGCCTCGTGTGGCCGATCCACGCTCCGGGTTCTTCGCGACGCAATTCAACGATTTCGCCCAGTCGTTCGAAGGCACTTACCGCGCGGGGTTCATCAACCGGTGGCGACTCGTTCCGAAGGACCCGGCGGCGTACGCGCGCGGCGAGCTCAGCGAGCCGGTGACGCCAATCGTCTATTACCTCGACCCCGCGATCCCCGAACCGTACCGCACCGCGTTCCGTGAAGGCGGCGCCTGGTGGAACGAGGTTTTCCAGGCGGCGGGATTCCGGAACGCCTTTCAAGTCCGCGATCTGCCAGCGGGGGTGGACCCGATGGACGCGCGATACAACCTCATCTACTGGGTGCATCGCAGCGGACCGGGGCCATCGGTTGGGCCGTCGTTCGCCGATCCACGCACAGGTGAGATCGTGCGCACCGTCGTGCGTATGGATTCCTGGCGATCGCTCATCGATTTCAACATCTACGCGGGCCTGCTGCCGGCGGCCGGTGCGAATGGGCTGAACATGTCCGCCGAAGCGTTCGCGATGGCGAGACGGCGCCAGCACGTCGCGCACGAGATCGGCCACACGCTCGGCCTGTCGCACAACTTCATCTCATCATCGCAGGATCGTGCGTCGGTGATGGATTATCCGGTTCCGATCATCACACTCGGCGCCAACAATCAGCTCGATCTTTCGCGCGCGTACGCGCCGTTCGCGGGCGCATGGGATTCGCTCGCCATTCGCTACGGCTACACATGGTTCCCTAACGCGGAGGCCGAGCGGGCGGGGCTTCAGCGCATCATCAGGGAGGGGATCAGGCGAGGATTGCGATTCGTGGCCGATCAGCATGCGGGCGCCGAGGGATCGATTCCGGAGGCGACGCGGTGGGTGGAGGGGAATACCGCGTTCGATGCCGTGGAGCGAACGGCCGCGGTGCGGCGTGTGCTCATCGACAAGTTCGACGAGCGCGCCATCGCGCCGGGTGAGCCGATGTATCTGTTGAACATGCGCTTCGCCCACGTCTATCTACATCACCGCTATTCGCTCGAGGCGCTGATCAAGTACATCGGCGGGATGGATTTCACCTACGCCATGCGCGGTGACAGCCAGATCCCAACGACCGTTGCGCCCCCGGCGGCGCAACGGCGTGCTCTCACGATGGCGCTCGACGCGCTGGAGCCGGCGCAGCTCGCGGTGCCGCCTCGAGTGATGGCGCTGATTCCGCCCGTTCCCGCCGGCGGTGATGCGTCCATCGAATGGATCGGGTCGTCAGGCGGAACGACGTTCGACCAGATCTCACTCGCCGGAGGTCTGGCGACCGAGGTGATCGAGGGCATCCTCGACCGCGAACGCGCCGCACGCCTCGTGCTGCTGAACGCACGCGACTCGGCGAATCCATCGCTCGATGAGGTGATACGGACAGTGGTGAGCCGCACGTGGGGCGCCCCAGCGCTGGCAAACGCTGGACATCAGGCGTTGCGACGCGTCGTGCAACAGGTGGTGCTGAACACACTGCTCGATCGCGCTGGCGACGAGGATGCGTTGGCGGAGGTGCGTGCGTTGAGCGCGATGCACCTCGATCTGCTCCGCACGCGACTCGCGCGCATGACGGGAGGCTCAGCCGCGGATCGCGCACAGCGTACGGCGGCGGTGCGGGACATCACGCGCTTCTTCGAGGGTCAGGACGATCCCGAAAGTCGGTCGAGATTCACCGTGATACCGCTGCCGTGGCCGTGAGCCGCGACGCCAATGCGTGTTGCCAGGAGCACGTGCCTTGCGTCGTTTCGTCGTACGTTTCGTGAGAACGACCACCATGGAGGACTTTGTGATGACAGTGCGCCCGCGTGTGTGGCGTGTGGCCATTTTCGGTGCGCTGATTGTCTCGGCGTTCTGGAGCGACGCCGCGGCGCAAGCGGATTCGGTGAATGAGCAGCGCGTGAAGCGTATGCGTCGCGGTGCCGGACTGCGTGTCGGCACGTGGGACGTGCGCGGACTGTCGCAGGTGAGCGGGGCGCGCGTGAATGAATGGCCGATGTTCGAAGGGTACTTCCAGAAGGGACTGGATCTCCATCTCGCGCTCGAGAACACCGTGAGCGTCTTCCGTCGCGAGCAGCGCATCATGCGAAGTGGTGGGCTCGGTGGCACGGTCGAGGAGAAGCTGACGGCGTACGTGATTCCGCAGTTCACGTCGCTCAAGGTCTATCCATTCACCCGGCCCGAGCAGGGCTTCGAGCCCTTCATCATTGGCGGCGCCGGGCTGACGATCGGCGTCGATGACCGCGAAAACAGTGAGAGCGGCGGCCTGCTCGGTGGAGGCGGTGAGTCGGGCGTTGGCTTCGTTGCCGGCTTCGGCTTGAAGGGTGGACTCGGTTTCGAGCTCCGATTCAGCGAGGCGTTCGGCGCGGGACTCGGTGGCCGCTATCAGTGGGTGCGGTTCTTCGGCGAGCTCGCGGGTGAACGCACGTACCGCGGACTTGGCGCGGACATCGGAATCACCTATCGCTTCCAGTACGAGTGATCGCCTGACGTCACCTCACCGAGCGGGAGCGAGATCAGCCGAGTAGATGTGCCACTGCCGCTGCCGAGGCGTGGCTCCGTCGGCGACACCGCGACGCAGGGTGTAGCTCCCCTCGTACCGTCGAGTCTCACCACGGCTCGTCACGACGCGGATTATCACCGGGACCTTCATGTACTGTGAGCCGGCTGCGCCTTCGAGGCGGCCGGGCTCACCAACGTCGACGTCTACACGCTGGGCTCCAGCGAATTCGGCCGCGAAGTCTGGCTGCGTCTGCTGTCCGCCGGACCACATCGCGTAGGCGCTGTCGAACTGCCGCGCGTTGATCGCGGCGTAGTAATGGCGGATGACATCGGCGGCGGTCGCCGGGTTGGTCGAGTCCGCCGAAAGTGCTTGCGCGGAATATGAGCTGATCCGCCAATCCTCGTTCTGTCGTCGCACGACGACCGTGACGGGCGTGCGCGTCGCGCCATTCTCGCCCGCTGCGCTGCTCGCATACACGACATCGCCTTCCACGCGACACGACCGCGCGTCGGCTTCGCGAACCGCGCGGATCTCGATCCGTTTCGGCCACGGACTCGAAACTTCGCGTCCCGGCGCCGTTCGTGGAGCAGACGCCCAGCGCTCGAGCAGCTCCGGCGTCGCGTACGGCGTGTACGCCTCACGAATCTCGCGAACGACGACGCTATCCGGGGCGAGCAGGGAGACCCGCGCGAGGCGCTCGCCAAACGCCTGCACGATCTGTCGAACGTGAGGGTCGTCACAGTTGACAGCCGCGGCTGTCTGATCCGAGGATTCGCGCCCTTCACAGGCGATCGTCAGGCCAATGACCGGGACAAACGACAGGGCTTTGATCAGTCGAGACATCGTGCACCTCCCCCGTGGCAGCGTGCAGGACGAGTGCCGCGCGCTTGCTCTCTTTGGGTTTCGATGCTATCGTGGGCTCAACGGCACCACCACCCCACGAGGGGACGACCATCCTGAAATGACAGACCGCTACCGGCTCAGCACTCTCATCCGCGTCTCCGGACCGCGCGTTTTCGCCCTGATGGGCGAAGTGCGCCCTGGAACGTGGATTTTCGGCGGCGACTCCGCCGGAGGGCGAGCACCCTAGAAGTCCAGGATTCGATGTCGTGATCCGGCCTTTCGGGTGCTCCCAGAGACCTGAAAGGCCTTTTTGCTGCCTAACCGCCAGCGGATCACGACCATGAATCAGGACCACGAAATCATCAGCCGGTACATCGGCCAACCGACCCGCCTCCCCGCCGAGGTGCGTGCGCGCATCGAGCGCGAGTGGGGCAATCAGCCGGTTCAGCTCTACGCGCTCGCGGATCTCGACCACACTCTCAAGCTGCACGAGTCGTGGGTCGCGTTAGGTCCGCGACATGTCGCGGTCGCCAGGCCTTCGCCTGACGGTGCCTGGCAAGTCCAGTCGATCGAGCGTGCGCGGATACGCGCGGTCCAGGAAGCTCCGGGACTGAGCGCGAACACGCTGCTGCTCCTGAGCGTGCCCGACGATCCCCCGCTGACCGTGGTGCGCTACACGCAGCGTCAGCGCGGGGCGTTCGAGAACATCCGCTTCGTGCTCGATGAGGCCCTCGAGGGGCGTACCGTCGAGCCCGATGATGCCGACCGCGTGTACGCGGATGCGGTGGCCCGCCCGGTGCGCGACGCGCAGGCGCTGGTGGCCGGCCGGCAATCGGCGGTCATTCTCCGCCTGCTGCGCTACCTCGCGCGCTACCGCCGCGAGCTCACGCTCGGCCTGACGGCGGCGGCGATCGTGACGCTGGCGAGCCTCGTACCGCCGTACCTCGCCGGCTATTTGATCGACGATGTCGTGCGGAAGGCGAACGAGGGCACGATGGCGCGCGGAGCCGCGGCGACGGTTGCCTGGATCGCCGTCGGCGCGATGGCGGCGCTGTACGTGCTGCGTCAGGTCGCGGCGCACGTGCGGCTGCGGCTCATGTCGGTGATCGGTGAATGGGTCGCGCGCGACCTGCGCGCCGAGCTGTACGAGCACATCCAGCATTTGAGCCTGTCGTTCTTCTCGCGGAAGAAGACGGGAAGCCTGATCACGCGCGTCACGTCCGACACCGACCGCCTGTGGGATTTCGTCGCCTTCGGGGTGGTGGACGTGTCGCTGTCGCTCGTCATGCTGACGGGACTCGGCGTCGTGCTGCTCACGCTCGACTGGCGCCTCGGACTCGTGATGACACTGCCGGTGCCGCTGTTCTGCTGGATGATCTACCAGCACGGGGAATCGCTCAACTCCCGGTTCATTCGTGCGTGGCGGAAGTGGTCGCGCGTCACCGACGTTCTGTCCGACACGATCCCGGGCATCCGGGTAGTGAAGGCGTTCAATCAGGAGGCGCGCGAGATCGAGCGGTTCGACGTTCGCAACGAGGACTGCACCGACGAGGCCAACGAGATCCACAAGATGTGGACGACCTTCTGGCCGCTGTTGATGCTCGCCGTGCATTCGACGACGGTGCTCGTCTGGGTGTTTGCCCTCCCGCGGTTGCTCGGAGAGGGACCGTCGCTGTCCGCCGGCGTCTTCGTGTCGTTCCTGCTGTACACGACGATGTTCGTCGGGCCGATCGAAGTGATCGGTCAGATGGCTCGGACGATCAATCGTGCGACGTCGTCGGCGCACCGCGTGTTCGAGGTGTTGGACAGTGAGCCCGAGGTGCGCGATGTGCCTCACCCGGTCCGGCTGACGCCCGTGCGCGGGCGGGTGACCTTCGAGAACGTGACGTTCGCCTACGACGGCGTGCGACAGGTGCTGAAAGGGGTGAGCTTCGACGTCCGGGCCGGAGAGCTGATCGGGCTCGTCGGACCGTCGGGCGGAGGAAAGTCGACGGTCGTGAACCTCATCGCGCGCTTCTACGACGCGACGGGCGGCACGGTTCGCGTCGACGGGGTGGACATCCGTACGCTGGACACCGGGCACTATCGCCAGCAGCTCGGCATGGTGCTCCAGGACCCGTATCTGTTTCACGGAACGGTCGTCGACAACATCCGCTACGGCCTGCAGGAAGCCTCGTTAGGGGCGGTGATCGCTGCGGCCAAGGCGGCCAACGCGCACGACTTCATCTGCAAGCTGGGGCAGGGGTACGACACGGTGGTGGGTGAGCGCGGGCATACGCTCTCGGGCGGGGAGCGTCAGCGCATCTCGATCGCGCGGGCGATCCTGCACGATCCTCGGATCCTCATCCTCGATGAGGCGACGAGCAGCGTGGATACCGAGACGGAGCGGGAGATTCAGGAAGCGCTCGAGCGGCTCATCGCCGGTCGCACGGTGTTCGCGATCGCGCACCGCCTGTCGACGCTCCGTCGCGCCTCACGCCTGTTCGTGATCGAAGAGGGGCGGCTCGCCGAGGCCGGCACCCATCGGGAGCTGCTGGCGAGGCCGGAGGGGATATATCGGCGACTATACGAGATGCAGTTACAGCTACAATGAGGAACGAAGAGTGAGGACTGAGGAATTCGATTGGATTGCGCCCAAGTAATGAAATTCCTCAGTCCTTTGTCCTCGTTCCTCGTTAAACCCAAGGGAGGAAAGACAGGTGGCTCAATCGTTAGAGCTCGAAAGGGGGAGCGAATTACGCCTTCGCCGTTCGTCTGGTCGCCTCATCGCGATCGTGGAAGGCCGGGCAGTGCTGGTCCGGCTCCGTCAATGCTTCCCCTGGTCGGAGCCACACCGTCATCTCTCGCTTCGCGACGAGGACGATGAGGAGATCGCGCTGGTGGAAGATCCGGCATCGCTCGAGCCGGAATCGCGGCACGCCCTCGAGGAGGCGGTGGCCGAGGCGGGGTTTGTGCTGGAGGTGGTGCGGGTGCTGTCGATCGAGGAGGAGGTCGAGATTCGTCAGTGGAAGGTCGAGACGAAGCACGGGCCTCGCTCATTTCAGACGCATCTCGACGACTGGCCGCGCACACTGCCGATGGGCGGTTTGCTGATCCGCGACGTGGCGGGCGACCTGTATCTGCTTGCGGCGCCCGAGAAGCTCGATCGGCGCAGCAAGGAGCTGCTGTGGGCGTTTGTTGACTGAGGGTGTCAAGGTGCGTTGAGGTCGTCGAGGCGTTGAGGTAGTCGAGGTCGTCAAGGTCGTCGAGGTGATCGAGGTGACTTCCTCACCCACCTCGACATCCCGGACGACCTCGACGACCTCGACTACCTCAGTGCCTCGACAACCTCAAACTCCCTCGCCGACGTCACGGACTCGCCGTCACGGTCGACTCGCCCTTGAGATACTTGTCGAGGAAGGCGATCACCGCCGTGTAGCCCTCGATCTCGTTCTCCTTCTTCACGAAGCCGTGCCCCTCGTCCTCGAAGATGATGTACTCGACGGGGACGCCGTTCTTCTTCGCGGCGGCGACGATCTCGTCGGATTCGACTTTCAGCACGCGAGGGTCGTTCGCGCCCTGCAGGACGAGTAGCGGCGCCTTGATCTTGTCGGCGTTGAAGAGTGGGGAGATCCGATGCAGCCGGGCGCTGTCCGTCTTCGGATCGCCCATCTCGGCGTAAAGCGCTTCCTTGAACGACGCCCACCACGGTGGAATGCTGTTCAGCGTGCGAATCCAGTTGGAGATGCCGAAGAGATCCACGCCGGCCTTGAACGCATCGGGCTCGAGCGTGAGCGCCGCGAGCACCATGTAGCCGCCGTAGCTGCCGCCGAGGATGCCGATCTTCGTCGAATCGACGTAGCCGGTCTCGATGAGCATGCGCTTGCTCGCGACGACGTCGCCGAGGTCGGCCTCGCCGTGCTTGCGGTCATCCATCGCGTAGAACGTCTTCCCATAGCCGGAGCTGCCGCGGTTGTTGATGTCGAAGACGACATAGCCGCGATTGACGAGCGCCTGCGTGAGCGCGTTGTAGCCCACCTGCGCCTGCCCGCCCGGGCCGCCGTGCACTTTCACGATCGCCGGCGCCTTCGCATCCGGCGAAGCCTGGTGCGGGCGGTAGAGGACGCCGGTGACCTCGATGCCGTCGTACGACTTGAAGCGGACGACGGATGGGACGACGAGATCCTCGCGTTTGATGTCCGCGTGCAGTGCATTCGTCAGGCGCTTCGGCGCACCGTCGAATGACCGCGCATAGAGCTCATCGGGAACGCTGCCATCGCTCGCGTAAAACGCGAAGGCCGCGTCGTCCGGGGAAATGCTCACGCCGCGCACCAGACCCGTCGGCATGTCACGCATGGAAACGACGGAGAACGTCTTCGCATCGAGAATTCGCGTGACCGCGCGCGAATCCTCGTTCACGTACACCGTCAGATACTTGCCGCCTTTCGAGTATTCGGCGCCCATCACGTCCCACGACTGCTCGTAGACGGTGGCTTTCTCCCCGGTGGCAATGTCGTAGCTGCGGAGGGCGGAGAACTCGCGGCCGCTGTCCGAGACGAAGAGGAGCTTCGAGCCATCCGGCGAGAAATCCGCCGGCGAGTTGCTCACCGTGCCGGTGTGCTCGGTGATGTTCTTGGTGGTGTTGGTGGTGCGGTCGTGCAGGAGGATGTCCGAATCCGTCGTCGTGCGCGGACGCACGAGGGCGATGTAGCGCTTGTCGCGCGAGACCGGACCGAGCTCGAGCCCCTCGGTGTTCTTGTAGAACATCGTTCGGGCATAGCCGTCCACCGCGACCTCGTACAGGTCGAAGAACTTCGGGTCGCGCTCGTTCGTGGAGACGAAGAACGACTTGTCGTCGTCGGCCCAGCCGAAGAAGCTCGCCTTCAGCTTGGCGCCGGGCGTGAGATCCTTCGTGGACCCGTCGGGATTGCGCACGTAGACGTGCGTCAGCTCGTTGCCGCCTTCATCGCTCGAGTAAATGACGCGCTCGTCGGCGGGGAAGTACGAGCGGGCGAAGATGGAATTTCCAGTGGACTGCGTGAGCGGTTCTGGTGGACCGCCGGTCACCGGGACGGCGTACGCATTCCAGATTCCGGACAAGTTCGACGACACGAGAATCTTTTGCCGATCGGGCGACCACGACGCGCCCATGAAGCGTGTGTTCTTGTAGAAATCCTCGACGGTGTATTGCCGAGGCGTGAAGACTCTGTCGAGCGAGCCCTGCGATTCCCGCGTCGCGGTGCAGGCGACGAGAAGAAGCGCAGGAAGAAACGCAGGAAGAAGCGTGATGGAACGGCGGGTGAGCGAGCGCACACGTACCTCCGGGAGCCGAGGGTCTGACAGGATACGAGCTTCCCGGCGGGCCCCGCCAGTGTGCGCCGGCGCCACAGATGTAAGGCTCTGCTCAAGTTTGCCGTCGCGTCCTGTCTTGCGTCCCTGCCCGGCACGGCGCACCTTCGCGCGCTCATGCCCTACATCGGCATCGACCTCGGTGGCACCAAGCTCGCCGCCGCCGTTTTTTCCGCCGCCGGCGACGTGTTGCATCGCGAGACCGTTGCCCTGGGCGACCGTGCAGGCGCCGAGGTCGGATCGTCGATCGCCGAGCGTGTGACGCGGCTGGCCGCGGCCCATATGGTGGAGGGAGTCGGTGTCTGCGTCCCCGGGCTCTACCGCGCTGACCGTGGCACCGTATGGGCCCCGAACATACCAGGGTGGGAGGACTACCCGCTTCGTGACGAGCTCCGCTCGGCGCTGGAAGCGAGCGTGAATCTCACGATCGACAGCGATCGCGCCGCCTATGTGCTCGGTGAGTCGTGGCGGGGTGCCGCGATTGGCGCGAGAGACGCGATCTTCCTGGCGGTTGGGACGGGAATCGGGGCTGGAATTCTTATGGCGGGTAAAGTGGTGCGGGGCTGTGGCGATGTGGCGGGAGCGATCGGCTGGCTCGCGCTCGATCGTCCGTACGTGCCGCGCTATCGCCGGCACGGCTGCTTCGAGGATCAGGCTTCCGGCCCGGGCCTCGTTAGGGTCGCGCGCGATCTCATGAATGAGGCGACGGGCTATGACGGCGCGCTCGCGCGAAAGACTCCCGACACGCTCACCGCGGAAGACGTGTTCGCGGCGTTCGGCAATGGCGACCGGCTGGCGGCGAGGGTGATCGACAACGCGATCGAGCTGTGGGGGATGGCGGCCGCGAATCTCGTGAGCCTGTTCAATCCAGAGATCATCCTTTTCGGAGGCGGCGTGTTTGGACCGGCAAGCCAGTTCCTCGAGCGCATTCGCGACGAGGCGACGCGCTGGGCGCAGCCGATCGCGATCAAGCAGGTTCGATTCGCCGCCAGTGCCCTCGGTGGAGATGCCGGACTCTACGGGGCGGGACGGTTGGCGATGATCGGCGGTGGAGGCACATGAGCCCGAGCTCGAGTCGTAAACTCTTCGTGTGCGCGTGCCTTTGTCTCGTGACGTTCGGGATCGTCCTCACGACGCTCGGGGCGGTGCTTCCGTCGGTGATGGAGCGCTTTGGAATCGACAAGGCGTCCGCGGGCGGCCTGCTCCTGTTGCTCACCTTCGGGATTCTCGCTGGTGCGCTGGTCTTTGGCCCGGTCGTGGATTGGCGCGGCTACAAGGCGATTCTGCTCGGCGCCACCGCGCTCATCCTCGCCGGCTTGGAGGGAATCGCCTTCGCGCCCTCGATGGGGTGGATGCGGCTGGCGGTGTTTCTCGTCGGCTTCGGCGGCGGAATCATCAACGGCGGCGCGAATACGCTCGTCTCCGACGTGAGCGGCGAGGAGCGTGGTCCGCGACTCAACCTCCTCGGCGTCTTCTTTGGCGTCGGAGCGATGGGGGTTCCCTTCGCGCTCGCGATACTCACCGGCCGCTTCTCGAATCCATCACTGATCGCGGGAGTCGGGGCACTCGTGCTCGTCCCGCTCGCGGTCATTGCCGCGACCCGCTTCCCTCCACCGAAACAGGCTCAGGGATTTCCGATTGCCGCCGCGGGCCGCCTCATTCGCGATCCAATGATGCTGCTTATGGGGTTGATGCTGTTCCTCCAGAGCGGCATGGAGATCACGGTCGGCGGATGGACATCTACGTTCGTCAAGGAAGAGCTGGAGGTAACGGAGCAGAGCGGGCTCTTTCTCCTCTCGCTGTACTGGACAGGGATGATGCTCGCGCGCTTTGCCGTCGGGACGGTGCTGAGTGGCGTGCCGCCGTTTCGTATCCTCTTCCCCAGCCTGGCGGTCTCCCTCAGCGGCGCGGCGACGCTGCTCATCACGGACAACGTCCCAGCCGCCGCGCTCGGCGTGTTTCTCCTGGGCGCGGGCTTCGCGGCGGTCTTTCCGACCATCCTCGGCTTCATCGGAACTCGTTATGCGACGCTGTCCGGCACCGCATTCAGCGCCGCGATCGCGATGGCGCTCGCCGGAGGCATGACCCTCCCCTACACGACGGGGGTCCTCGGGGAGCGCTTCGGAATGCGAGGCTCCTTTCTCGTCGTGCCGGCGGCGATCGTCACGCTGAGCGTGCTGCTGGTCATTCTCTCACGGTCTCTTCGGAACACGCCGGCTCCCTGACATGTTGAGCAATCGCTGGCTGTCGAATACGCGCGCGATCCTGGATGACATCGAGCGCTCTCAGCTTCCCGCCATCACTCGTGCCGCCGAGCTCATGGCCGACTCGATCGCGGCCGAACGGTGGGTGCACACGTTCGGGTGCGGACACGCGACGATCCCGGTGGAGGAGATGTACCCGCGAATCGGTGGCTTCGTCGGATTTCATCCGATGATCGAGCTTCCGCTCACATTCTTCACGCGGATCACCGGTGAGATGGGCATCCACCAGTTCCTGTTTCTGGAACGGGCGGAGGGCTATGGCGAGGCGATCATGAAGAGCTACGCCTTCGATCCGCGCGACACGATGTGGATCTTCTCGCACACCGGGATCAACAACGTCAACATCGATGTGGCGCTGCGAGCGAAGGAGCTCGGGATGCGCGTCGTCGCGACGGGGTCCGCCGAGCAAGCATCGACCTCCCGACACGCATCCGGGCGCACGCTTTTCGAGATCGCCGATGTCGTGGTCGATACCCGGGTTCCCGCCGGTGACTCGTCGGTTCCGCTCAAGGGGCACGTCGACAAGGTCGGGCCCGTTTCGACGATGGCATTCGTCGCGGTCGTGTGGATGACGATCACGACCGTCGCCGAGATCCTGAGTGAGCGTGGAGTGAAGCTCTTCATCCACCCGTCGCACAACGTGCCCGGGGATATGACGGCACGTGAGCGACTCGATGCCGCGCTGGCGGAGTACAAGCGTCGAGTATCGGGAGTATGAAGGCGCGGACGCCGGGGCGACACGCGGTCGCGTTCGTCGCGATCACCGTCGCGATCGACACGATCGGGTTTGGATTGATCATGCCGGTGATGCCAACGTTGCTCACCGAGCTGACGGGAGAAACCGTCAATCGCGCTGCGATCTACGGTGGATGGCTCGCTTTCGTGTACGCGGCGATGCAGTTCCTCGCCGCGCCGGTTCTCGGGAATCTCTCCGACCGGTTTGGGCGCCGGCCGGTGCTGCTGATAGCGATCGCGGCCCTGGGGATTGACTACGTCATCCTCGCCCTCGCCCCGAACCTGGGTTGGCTCTTCCTCGGCCGGATGATCGCCGGCATGGCGGGCGCCTCGTTCACGCCGGCATATGCATACGTCGCCGACATCACGCCACCCGAGCGACGTGCCCAGAATTTCGGCGTGGTGAGCGGCGCGTTCGGCGTGGGATTCATTGTCGGCCCGGCGTTAGGCGGCCTGCTCGGGGGACTTGGCAGCCGCGCGCCGTTCTACGCGGCCGCGGCGCTGAGTCTGGTAAACCTGGCGTACGGGTATTTCGTGCTCGCGGAATCGTTGCCGCCGGAGCGACGACGGCCCTTCACATGGTGGCGGGCGAATCCGCTCGGCACGCTCCTTCATCTGCGCAGGCAACGTGTGGTGTCCGGGCTGCTCACGGCGTTGTTTCTGTGGATGGTTGCGCATCAGGTGATGCCGGCGACCTGGAGCTTCTACACGAAGTTCCGGTTCGGATGGTCGGAGGGCATGATCGGGGTGTCGCTTGCGCTCGCCGGGGTGATCATCGTCGTGAGCCAGATGACCTTGCTGCGCTACCTCGTGCCCCGCCTGGGAGAGCGTCGAGCCGCGCTCATGGGGATCCTGATCGCCGCGGTCGGCTACTTCGGGTATGGGACGGCGACCGAGGGGTGGATGATGTTCGCCTGGCTCGCGACGTGGTTCTTCGGCGCGACGGTGAACCCGATCACGAACGCGCTCATGTCGCATCGCGTGACGGCGGATGCGCAGGGCGAGCTGCAGGGCGCGGTCGCGAGTCTCTACTCGTTGAGCTCGATCATCGGTCCGCCGGTGATGGCGCAGCTATTCGGTCGCTTCTCCGCGCCGGATGCGCCAATCCGGGTGCCTGGCGCGGCGTTCTTCGCGGCGGCGATCCTGGCAATGGGGTCGTTCGTGATCTATTGGGCGGTGACACGGGAGCGGGTGACCGCCAGCGCAGGTGCGGTGGTGGCGGGCTGACGTCATGCGGGATGGCGATCCTGGTCGCCCGATCGGCTCACAACCTCGGATCGACGGGTTCGCTCTCGAGTGCGAGAACGCCGAAGACACATTCGTGCACGCGGCGCAACGGTTCGCGTCTGACGAATCGTTCGAGTGCTTCGATGCCCAAGGCAAACTCTCGCAGCGCCAGCGACCGCTTCGCCGCGAGACCTCGTGAACGAAGCCGCACGAGGTTTTCCGGCATCGTGTACTCGGGCCCATATATGATGCGCAAATATTCCCGGCCACGACACTTGATGGCTGGCTGCACGAGCCCGCGGCGGCTGCGCGCGACGAAAGGGAGCGGCTTAACGACGAATCCTTCGCCACCGTGCTCCGTCAACTGCTCCCACCAGGCTATGCACCCGCGCTCGCTTGCGGAGTCGGTGACGTCCACCGTGCGATAGGGCGTGGTCATCAGGACATCTCCATTCGCACCGCACACTCCGGCCAGGGTCTCCATGTGCCAGACGTGATCCTTGTCGACGTGCACTGCGCGTTCGGTCGCCAGCAAGTGAAAAGGCGCCAGGCGAAGGTCCTCAAGAGTCGTGACTGGCCAGGAGTAGCGCTGGTAGGCCGTCGCATAACGTGCCGCGAGCGACTCGCGCTCCTCGAAGCGCGCCTTGAGCGTCGCGACATCGAGCCCCCGGGATTGCGCTGTCGTCAACGCGCGAACCACTTCCGGGAGTGCGCTCTGCGCCGCGGTCGCGACGGCGGCGTACTGCTGCCGGATCAACTCCCGGGCCTTCGCAGACCAGGGCATGAGCTCGCAATCAAGACAGACCCATTCTGTCGAAAAGCGCTCCCAGAACCCGCTTCGTGTGAGTGCATCGTGGAGGATTGTGAGCAGGCCAGCTTCCGTGACTGCGTCGTCGAAGAAACGACGACCTGTGCGCGTGTAGATGACGCCACGCTCCTCCTCAGTCACACCGAACCGGCGACGAGCGACACCTGAGTCACGGCACACGATCACTACCGCGCGTGACCCCATGTGCTTCTCCTCGCAAACCACTGTCGGCACGCCGTGATGACGATAGTACGCGAACGCTTCTCTTGGATGCTCGAGAAGGCCCGGCTCGCTCGTCGTCTCGGAGGGCGACATTGTCGGCGGAAGGTAGATGAGCCACTTGGGATCGATGGCGAAGCGGCTCATCACTTCGAGTGCCGCGATTCCATTCTCCTCACGGATCGTCACCGTATGATGCAATCGGGTGGTGACGATCCGCTTCCCCGACACGTCCGCCAGGTCGAGCACGTCATCGAGCTGCTGTTGCGCCGTCAGGTCGCTGCGTTCTGCCAGGAACGCCCTCACCGGAGCGGCATACACGCGGTGGGCGGCTGCGGAGACGATCTCGAGCTCGGGATATCGCAAGGCTGTTAATCGGCCACCAAACACGCACCCGGTGTCGATGTTGATCGTGCGGTTGAGCCATTCCGGTTCTGGAACAGGGGTATGGCCATACACCACCGATGCACGGCCGCGATACTCAGCGGCCCAGTTGTATCGCACTGGGAGGCCGAACTCATCGGTTTCACCTGTGGTCTCGCCATAGAGCGCGAAGTCCCGGACGCGCCCGGATCCGCGACCCTGCATCTCCTCCTTCATCCCGGCGTGCGCGACGACGAGCTTTCCATCGTCGAGCACGTAATGGCTGACGAGGTCGTCGATGAAGTCG
>DASTYE010000061.1:0-6547 GCA_035765135.1 Gemmatimonadaceae bacterium
CGTGCAGGCCTTCCTTGCGGCGGGTGACGAAGCCAAGTCCGTGGAGAAGCTGCAGATGCTTCGAAACGTTGCCCTGTCCGAGGCCGGTCTCGTCCACGAGCTCGGTGACGGTCATTTCGCCGTCCCGCAACGCATTCAGAATTTGCAGGCGTACGGGCTCGCCGATCGCCTTGAAGCGCTCGGCGACGATGGCCAGCAGCTCGGGGGTCATTCTGGTGAATCCCACGCTCGCACTCCAGTAAGTGACTGTTGGACTGCTTCTGAAATCGGGGCAGACGGGGGCCGCAGAGGACGCAGAAGAACGCAGAAACGGCAACGGCAACAGCTTACCACGGATGGACACGGATTTTTTGGGCGGCGAAAACGGCAGGATTAACGGCAACCGCGAAAGCTCTGTGAGAACCTGGCGGGGGAAGGTCACGGTGATTTGCCAGCTCAATCGTCCCCGGAGGTTCTTGCCGTTGCAGTTCCAAAGCCCTTGCAGTTCGCCGTATCCGTGTCGTTTCGCCGTTCAAGAATCCGTGCCATCCGTGGTGACGCTTTTGACTTTGAAGTTTCTGCGTCCTTCTGCGTCATCTGCGGCCCCCGGGGCTACTATTACTATATTCCATTATAGTGGAATAGATCACCGGGCGCCACTTGCTCGCTGGCAGTAGTGCACTATATTACTATACAGTAGTGAACAGCCCACCCACGGAGGACATTCATGCCGCAGGCGCAGGTCATTCCCCCCGTCATCCGCCCGACCGAGCTCGAGGAGCTGCTCAACGAGCACCCGGAAATCCGGCTGCTCGACGTACGCACGCCCGGTGAATACGAAAGCGTTCACATCCGCGGTGCGTACAACGTTCCGCTCGACCGCCTCGGAGAGCATGGCGCTGAAATCCGCACCAATGTCGCCGAGCCCGTCGTGCTGGTCTGTCAATCGGGGCAGCGCGCGCGAAAGGCGGAGGAAGCGCTGAAGGCGGCGGGGATGCCGAACCTCCACGTGCTCGACGGCGGCGTGAACGGATGGGTCGCGGCGGGGAATCCGGTGATTCGCGGCGCGGAGCGCCTTTCGCTCGAGCGCCAGGTGCGAATCCTCGCCGGATCGCTCGCGGCACTCGGCGGACTGCTGGCTCTTTTCATCAATCCTCTGTTCGCCATCGTGCCGGCGTTCATCGGCAGCGGACTCGTCTTCGCTGGCGTGACCAATACGTGCGGCATGGCGATGGCGCTCGCGCGTCTGCCGTACAATCGGCCGGCGACCTGCGATGTCGCGGAGATGGTGCGCGCGCTGACTGCCGGCGACCCTCCGACTCCGGTGGGCCGTTCGATGAGCAGCCGGCCGGCACGTGCATGCCCCGCCTGCTGACGTAGCGTGGAGGCTCTGGGGCTGGTACTCGCTTCGGTGATCGGGTTGTCGCTCGGATTGTTAGGCGGCGGCGGGTCGATCCTCACGGTGCCAGTCTTCGTGTACGTCCTCGGCTACGCGGCGAAGCCGGCGATCGCGATGAGTCTTCCGGTCGTGGGGGCGACGAGCCTGGTCGGCGCGATCGGACACTGGCGCGCAGGCAACGTGAACTTCAGACAGGCGTTGACCTTCGGCATCGTCGCGATGGTGGGCGCGTTCGCGGGCGCCCGGCTGGCTGTCCTGGTGAGCGGCGTGTTTCAGCTGACGCTGCTGGCCGTCGCGATGCTGGGGGCGGCCCTGTCGATGCTGCGTCGCCCAATCGCTCAACCGCCGGGCTCCGAGGCGGTCTCGCGCTGGGTGGTTCTCGTCGTTGGCCTCGGCGTCGGTCTGCTCACCGGGCTGGTCGGGATTGGTGGCGGGTTCCTGATCGTCCCCGCGCTGGTCGTGCTGGCGCGAGTCCCGATGAAACAAGCGGTCGGCACGTCGCTGCTGGTGATCGCCATGAACTCGGCGTCCGGGTTCCTCGGGTACCTCGGTCAGGTGGACGTTCCGTGGGGGTTCATGGCGGTGTTTACGGCGATCGCCATTGGTGGCATCCTGGTGGGCACGTACCTCGTTCGGTTCGTCTCGCAGCAGGCGCTGAAGCGCTCCTTCGCGGTATTCCTGCTGGTCATGGCTGGTGTCATACTCTATCAGAACCGCGGCGTCTTTTCGCTCTAGCCGCTTCCTGGAGGTCGATCATGCTGCTCAAGCGACTCTACGATGAAAAGCTCGCGCAGGCGAGCTTCCTGGTGGGCTGTGCGGCTACGGGCGAAGCGCTCGTGATCGACCCCAACCGGGACATCGACCAGTACCTGCGTGCCGCGGAGTCGGAGGGCGTCCGGATCACGCACGTGACCGAGACCCACATTCACGCGGACTTCGTCTCGGGAAGCCGGGAGCTGGCCGCGCGCACCGGAGCGCAGCTGTTCCTCTCCGACGAGGGCGATGCGAACTGGAAGTACGCGTTCGCTCGTGAGGCGGGCGCGCGTCTCGTGAAGGATGGGGACGAGTTCATGGTCGGCAACCTGAAGATCGAGGTGCTTCACACGCCGGGGCACACGCCTGAGCACATCTCGTTCATGCTGACCGACACACCGGCGACGAATCGCCCCATGGGCGTCTTCACCGGCGACTTCGTGTTCGCTGGTGATGTCGGGCGCCCCGATCTGCTCGAGCGCGCCGCGAATTTCGCCGGAACCATGGAGGCTGGCGCACGCACGCTCTTCCACAGCCTGCAGCGGTTCAAGCAGCTTCCCGACTACCTGCAGCTTTGGCCCGGCCACGGCGCCGGCTCGGCGTGCGGGAAGTCACTCGGAGCGGTTCCTTCGACGACGCTGGGCTACGAAAAGATCGCGAACTGGGGACTCACCGTCGATGACGAGTCGAAGTTCGTGGAGCAGGTGCTCGCCGGGCAGCCCGAGCCTCCGAAGTACTTCGCGGAGATGAAGCGCATCAACAAGGAAGGCCCCCGAGTGCTTCACGGCTTTCGCCGGCCTGAGCGCCTGCCGGAGACCCGGCTGCCGGCGCTCATCGAGAAGGACGCCATAGTCGTCGACACGCGCTCGTGGTCGGAGTTCGCGGTTGGTCACGTGCCGGGGACGATCAACATTCCGCTCAACAAGTCGTTCACGACATGGGCTGGCTGGCTGGTGCCCTACGACCGGCCGTTCTATCTCATCCTCGATGATGCCTGTCAGCACTGCGTCGATGAGGCGGTGAGGGATCTGGCGATGATCGGCCTCGACCAGACGGCTGGCTATTTCGGCCGGGACGCGATCGAGGCGTGGGCGGCGGACCACCGTCAGCTCGCCTCGGTTCGTCAAATGTCGTCGAGCGAGGTGGCCGCCGAGCTTCGGAAGGGGAACGTCGCCGTGATCGACGTCCGGGGCGCCAGCGAGTGGGAGGCCGGACACCTTCCGGGCGTTCCGAACATTCCGCTTGGCTATCTGGCCGACCGGTTGTCGGAGCTTCCCCGGGGCAAGCCCCTCGTGATGCAATGTCAGGGGGGGACGCGGTCGGCAATCGCCACCAGTCTGCTTCGCGCCAAAGGGATCGACGACGTGATCAACCTGGTCGGGGGGTTCGCCGACTGGCAGGCGAGCGGGCATCCGGTGGAGCGGGGCGGGACGTCGGGGTCCAAGGGATCGCTGCGCGTCGCATGAAGTGACGCCTTCGAGCCTCCGGGGGTGTCAAGTACGACGCCTCCGGAGGCTCGTTATGTCGCGCTCCCCCCTCAGCGCCATCCTCAGCGTGTGCGCGTTCGCGTTGACGGCATCCGGCGCTTCCGCGCAACTCATTCAGATCAAGACGGTCCCCGTGGCCCAGGCG
Organism: Gemmatimonadaceae bacterium; assembly: GCA_035765135.1. Taxonomy (GTDB): domain Bacteria; phylum Gemmatimonadota; class Gemmatimonadetes; order Gemmatimonadales; family Gemmatimonadaceae; genus JAICNG01. Next base: position 3,764 of record DASTYE010000061.1, read on the forward strand.
GACCAGTTCGACATCTTCCCGTCGCGATCCTTCGCGATGGGTGGAGTATCGATCGCCGTCGACGATCCATGGCTCGACCCGTTCGTCAATCCCGCGAAGGGCACGCGGCTGAAAAGCGGCCGCGTCTCCGGTGCGCCGATGATGTTCAGCGTCTCGAACGACGCCGGTGGAGGCCGAACACTTCCGATCTCGGTGGTCGAAGCCAATCGGTCGTGGTTTGGCGGGTTCACCGTCGCGATTCAGGAGATCGATGAAGCCCGCCGCATCGTTCCGGTGCAACCCGGAATAGATGACGTGCGGATCGTCGCTCCGCAGACCGCGAGCCGCTCGCACGGCAACCGGTTCGTTCACGCGCTCGTGGGTACGCCCCTCGGGGACGGGAGCTGGGCGTTAGGCGCGAGCTTTCAGTGGGCCGAGCTGAACGCCATCGACGGGGTGGATCTGTTATACGCTCGCAGTATCGACCTGACCCAGTTCGGCCACCTCGTCGATGCGCGCGTTGGGGTACTGAAGGAGTGGAAGGGAGGGCAGTCGCTCGAGGCGATGCTCCTTCACAATCGCATTGACATGACGCACGACGTCACGTACGCCGACCTGTTCTGGGATCCCGAACAGCGCGTGATGGTGCAGCGGCCGCGGGTCGAACAGAACATCGATCGCACGTTCACGTGGGGCGCGCACGCGGAGTACGAGCAGCCGTTGGCGGAGGCTGGATGGCGGGCCGGTGTGCGTCTCACGGCGAACATCGCGTCCCACCCGAAGATCCCGAACTACGAGATCATGAACATCCCGCGCGATCCGGGACGCTCGCACGCGTACGACCTCGGGTTCGGCGTGAGTCGCGCCTTCCAGGGAACGACCGTCGGCTTCGACGCCGTGTTCGAGCCGATCCGGAGCCATACGTGGGCTGACGCCGCGACACCGATCGAGACAGCCCAGGGGGATTCCCTCGCCGCCGGGGCGCGAACGATCGAGAACTGGTTCCGCTTTTCGAACGCGATCCTGCGGTTTGGCTTCTCTCAGGAGCATGCGGTCGTCGACACCGAAACGCTCATGGCGTTGCAGTTTGGCCTGGCGCTCAGAACGGTCAACTATCGCTTGAGGCAGGTTGACCATGTTCAGGGGGAGGAGCGGACGCAGCGCGAGTACTGGAACGAATGGATTCCAACCTGGGGATTTCGCATCGAGGTCCCGCGCCTCACCGTCGCGTATCGGGGAAGCCTGACGAGTGGGACGGGGCGTCCGGGTGTGAGGGACGACGTGTTCACTCGCGACCTGGCTGTCGCCGCATCGAACATTATCGTGGCGCCGAGCGGCCCGCTCACGCTCGATGGCGTCAGTGTCGTCTCGCATCAGATCTCCATCTCGCTGCCCATTCGCTGATCGCGCCGAGGTGCCTCATGCGCAAGACTTCGTCATCGGTCCGAGGATGCTGGTCGCTGGCGGTCTCGGCGTGTCTCCTCACGCAGGCGGCCTGCGGACGGGAGACAACGGGCGTGACCCCACCACCGCCCCCGGATGCCGAGCTTCGCGAGCTGATCGCCCGGTGGGGCGTCGTACCCATTCTTCCTCAGGAGCCAGCGGCCAACCCGGCGCTCGTCGATCTCGGTCGCGCGCTCTTTTTCGACAAGATTCTCAGCGGCAATCGAGATGTATCGTGCGCGAGCTGTCACGCCCCGAGCACGAGCCTTGGCGACGGGCTGTCGCTCGCGGTCGGCACTGGAGGTGTCGTCGTCGGAGGACATCGCGAGCCTGGTGCAGGGCGCCAGCACGTCCCACGCAACGCGCCACCCCTGATCAACATCGGGCTCGGAGCCTTCTACGTTTTCTGGGACGGCCGCCTCGCCCAGTTCGGGCCGCGGCTCGGTCCAGCGTTCGAGGGTGTGCCGGCCGGACTGGACAACGTCCTCGTGGCGCAGGCCATGATGCCGGTCGTCAACCGCGTCGAGATGCGAGGCACGCCTGGCGACGTCGACCGCTTCGGCGCACCTAACGAGCTGGCCGCATACGCCGACGATCAGCCGGACGAGGTGAGGCGGGCGGTCATGCGCCGCGTTTTCGCGATTCGGGAATACGTCGACATGTTCAAGCGCGCGTTTCCCGGCGTGCCCGTCACCTCGCTCACCTTCGAGCACGCCGCGCGGGCGCTCGCGGCCTTCGAGACGAACGCCCTGCGCCGGACGGCATCGCCCTTCGATCGGTATCTCGCGCGTGACAACACTGCGCTGTCGTCGGGGGCGAAGCGCGGTGCCCGCATCTTCTTCGGGAACGACGCAGCGTGCGCCAGCTGCCATTTTGGGCCCCTGCTCGGCGGCCAGACTTTCGCGAGCGTCGGCGCCCCACAGGTGGGTCCGGGCATGGGGTCGGCCGCACCGCTGGACCTCGGACGCGGCGAGCTGTTTCCCGACGTGGACGTCTATCGCTTCGCCTTTCGCGCGCCGCCGTTGCGCAACGTCGAGCTGACCGCGCCGTACATGCACAGCGGCGCATACCCGACGCTCGAGGCGGTCGTACGCCACTACTCGGATGTCGCGAAGGCGGTGCGCTCGTACGACGTGGCGCAGCTTCCCGCATCGCTGCGCCCCGCGTATCACGGTGATGACGCGACCCTCAGTGCGCTCCTGCAGTCGCTCGATTTCCGCGTGCGACGGCCGCTCGACTTCACCGACGAGGAGCAAAGCGATCTCGTCGCCTTCCTGCGCTCGTTGACCGATCCGGCGGCGCGGGATCTTGCCTCGTTGGTCCCCGAGTCCGTTCCGAGCGGCCTGCCTGTCGATCGCTGAC
>DASTYE010000062.1:0-3659 GCA_035765135.1 Gemmatimonadaceae bacterium
GGTCGTCCCGAACTGCGTGCGCGCATCGTCGGAGCGATCGGCTGGCGAGTCGGCAACCGCCTTGACGAGCTCGCCATCGATGACGACGCTACTCACGGCGGCTCCGGTACCGCCGCGGAGGTCGAAGAAGTCCGCATTCAGGGCGCCGACGACGTTCACGCCTTCCTGCCGAAGGCGTCGCGCGATCGCCGACGGCCGCTCGCGACCGAGGAGTCGATCGCACGCCCGAACACCGCGGACGTCGAGCTCGGGACGGCGAAGGTCCACTTCGAGAAGTGAAAGAACCCACGGGCCGGACGGGCTGTCGATGCGATGGAAGTTCACGCCGGGCACCACGGGCCGCGAGGTCACCGAGTCGCTCGCCGCAGGCTGCGTCTCGCCGGGAACGGGTAGAGCGAGCGTGGTGACGAGGAGTGCCACGAGGGTGGTCACATACGTGTTGACAGCGCGACGCGCGCGCCATACCGTCGGCCCGAGCGCGGTACGCCTCCCCCCTTTTCGCGAGCTTACCATGCGCCTCTCCTCGGTCATTCTCTCGGTCGCGGCCATCGTCGTCGCGATGATCGTCCCTCGTGCGGTCCCCGCGCAACTGACGATTACGCTCGAGGGGTCGGTTCGCAACACGGCCGGCGAGCCAGTCGTCGGGGCGGTGATCGCCGTCACCAACCCGGCGACTAACGAGCGCCGCGGCGTAAACAGCAGCGAGGCCGGCCGATTCCGTGTGCTGGGTCTCGGACCCGGACGCTATGAAGTGACCGTTCGTGCGATCAACTTCGAGCCCGAGACGCGGATGGTGGAGCTTCTGCTCGGCCAACGCGCCAATCTTCTCTTCGAGCTGAAGCCGACAGCGACGCAGCTGGCGGGTGTGTCCGTCACAGCCGATCGCACGACGACGGTCGAGGTGCAGCGCACCTCGGTGTCTGCACCTGTCGTGCAGCAGATGATCGAGCAACTGCCGACGATCGACCGCAATATCATGACGCTCGCCGCGGTCACGCCAGGCGTGAAGGGCTTCGCACCTCAGGCCGGTCGCGCCCTGCCATCGGCAGGGGCGATGCCGGAGCTTCGCTTCAACAACTTCTACATTGACGGCGTCGAGCTGAAAAGCCTGTTCAACGGCAATCTCGTTGGCATTCCGCAGACTGGCGCGCCGCTGCCGCAGGAAGCGATCCAGGAATTCCGCGTCTTCATCAACCCGTACGATGCCGAGTACTCGCATGCGGGCGCGTATGTCATCAGCGCCGAGTCGAATCGCGGTGCGAACGAGACGAAGGGAGCGGTCTTCGGCTTCTTCCAGGACAAGTCAATGGTCGCGCGCACGAACTTCCAGACGACGACCCCTGACTTCAACCGCATGCAACTCGGAGTCAACTTGCGCGGCCCCATTCAGCGCGATCGTCTCTTCTACGCGCTCAATTACGAGGTGACGGACAGCGACAACTTCATCGATGTCGTGCCTCTGCGACCGGCGAGCAACCCTGCCGTGTGGGATTCGCTACGTGGGTCGTTCAAGGCGCCCAATCTCAATCACACCGGTTTCTTCCGCGGGACGTACGTCCCGAGCGAGGCGAACACCTTCGACCTCTCGTGGTCGACCCGCTACATGACCGGCGAGTCGAACTTCGGTGGAATCGTGGCCCGCAATGGTGGGATCGATCAGTCCTACTTCATCAACGTCGCACAACTGCGGCATCGCTACCTGCCCTCACCAAACGTGTTGAACGAGCTCAGCCTCCAAATGGTGAAGTGGCATCATGACGAGGGCATGCTGGTCGAGCGGGAGCAGCGAGTGTATCCGAGCGTGACTCAGGGGACAGCCACGTTCCCGCTCGAGCTGAACGAAACGCACCTGCGCCTCATCAACCGGCTGACGTACACCAAGGACAACTGGGGCGGCTCGCACCTATTCAAACTCGGGGCCGAGGTGAGTCGCGTCAACGCCGACCAGTTCTCGCCGAATTTCCGGATGGGAAGCTTCCGCTTCACGACCGACACGAGCACCAACCCGAATCAGGCGACGATCGGCATCGGGTATCAGGATAGGAACGGCGTCACGGATGCGAAGGCGGAGCTGAGTGGATGGATCACGGGATTCTATCTCAATGATGAGTGGCATCCGACCGCGACACTCACGATCAACCTCGGGCTGCGCTACGACGCGGAGATCAACACGCTGAACAACGACTTCACCGTCCCGTGGGCGAGTGACACGGCCATCACGAACAAGCCGGCGCTCGCGAACTACATCAACCGTGGCGACCGCAAGAACGATCTCGACAACTTGTCGCCGCGCATTTCGTTCTCCTGGGATCCGATCGGAACCAACCGGACTTTCATTCGTGGCGGCTTCGGCGTGATCTACGATCGCGTCGCAAGCTTTATCGGCTTCCAGGAGCGGCTGGCAGCAACGTGGCGCAGCTACACGATCTCCAATCCGGGCACCATGGACGTCGCCGCGCTCCGTGCCCAGGTCATCGCCGGGACGGTGCCGTCGACGCCGAACATCGTGCTGGTAAAGAACAAGATGGAGTCGCCGGAGAACCGGCAGATGTCGATCGGCGTCGGCCACCAGTTCTCGGATGATCTCGCCCTGAACGTGGACTACGTGCACCAGGACGTGCGCCATTTGTACAACCGGCTCAACGCCAACTATCTCGAAACGGCGCCGCCTCCGCCGAACACCCGGGTGCTGACGTCGAACTACGGCGACATCGTGCTGTGGGACGACTTCGCGCGGGCGAAGTACGACGCGGTCATGGTCGCGGTGAATTACCGCCGGGGCCGCCTCCTCTCGAACCTCGCGTACACGTTAGGCTTCGCGAAGGCCGATTACGACGCGGTCACGGCGCCGGCGTTCGCGTTCCGGAGCGCCTACAACATGCAACGGACCGCCGGCGACGAGCGGCATCGCATCGTACTGTCGGAGGTGGCCGACCTCGCCTGGCTGCGTGGTGTTCAGGTGGCGGGCATCATCACGCTCGCCAGCCCTCGGCCCTTCAACGCGTTCATCGGCCAGGACCTCAACTTCGACAACGACTTCTCCGACGACTTCTTCCCGGACGGCAGCCCCTCGGGCGAGCGCACCTTTCGTCCGGCCAGCTCGTGGAAGAACTGGTATCGCAACGTGGACCTCCGGCTCGGCAAGTCGCTCTTCACTACGCAGGGCTCCACCGTGCGCCTAACGGCCGAAGTGTTCAACGTGTTCAACACCGATAACGTGGCGAGCTACGGTGGACGACAGAAGACGGCCGCCGGCGTGGATATCACGAACTTCCAGCAGCCGACCGGAGCGTTCGGAGCACGTCGGGCGCAGGTGGGAGCGCGCCTCGAGTTCTAGGCCGAAATGAGGAATGAAGAGTGAGGACCACAGGAATCGACGGAGGAGACTCTCTTCAATCGAGTTCCATGGTCCTCGTTCTTCATTCCTCATTTGTATATGAGGTAGGGTTCCCGCCGCGTCGCGAAGTCACGGGCCTCGAGATCCCACTGGGCCAGCAGCTGGTCGACCGTCCCGGCCTCCACCGCCGCCCGCAGATCACTCCCGCCGGAGAGACGATCGATCGATCCGATGCGCCACTGCCATTCGGCGGGATGGCGCGCGCGGATCGTCTGCAGCATGCGGGCGCCGACAGCCACTGGACGCACCCGGTCTCGATCGA
>DASTYE010000063.1:0-14236 GCA_035765135.1 Gemmatimonadaceae bacterium
GATGGACGGACATTCCTCGATCGCCTTGTCGGCGTTGCGCTTCAGCGGGATGGTCTGACCGCGCCGATACCCGCCGTCCGCGGTGATGAGCACCTTGCACTCGGCGTCGTTGATGCGATCGCGAAGCGCCTCGGCGGAGAATCCCCCGAAGACGACCGAGTGAATCGCGCCGATGCGCGCGCAGGCGAGCATCGCGACGACGACTTCGGGAATGAGGGGCAGGTAGATGGCGACGCGATCGCCGCGACGCACGCCGAGCTTCTTGAGCACACTCGCGAAGCGGTTGACGTCGCGGTAGAGGTCCCAGTAGGTGAGCGTCCTGCGGTCGCCCGGCTCGCCTTCCCAGATCAGCGCGGCCTGGTTGCGTCGCGCGCCGCGCACGTGCCGGTCGACGCAGTTGACCGAAGCATTGATCTTGCCGCCGAGAAACCATTTCGCGCGCGGCGGCTTCCATTCGAGGATGCGGTCCCATCGCTTCGACCATTCGAGCTCGTCCGCCATCTTGGCCCAGAAGCTCTCCGGGTCACGCGAAGCGAAGTCATAGAGCTCTTCGCTGGGAACGTTGGCCGAGCGGCGGAAGCTCTCTGGCGGTGGAAATCGCCGCTCCTCGGTCAGGAGGACGTCGAGGTCTGACATTGAGTTGGAAGTGGGGGATAAGGAGGCTCCAATGTGGCGATTTTCCCGAATCGCTGCAAAGTGCGCCGTTGTTCCGCTCTAATCCGGCATTCGGGCCGCTGCTAACTCATTATTCACATGGAAGTTGAGACTTGTGCCGCCCGATGGCACCACCTTCGCTTTACAGGGAGGCGACAACAGAACGTCGAATCACCCGATAATAGCACACCCGTCGCGAGGCGGGGCCGCAAAGCCAGGAGTCTCATTATGAGATCGTCCGGTTGCCGAAGGTGGAGGAGGTCGGGCCCTGGGCCTGATTTTCCGAGCGTGTTCATCCCCGGCTGCGCGCCCCTGCTCACTCCCGACTACGTGGGCGAGGGCAGTCAAATGAACACGGTAAACGACAACAGATTTTTGATCGCGCCGGAGCGTCTGGTGGCTGCGACGCGCGCCGAGTTCCGCACCGCCGCGGTCAAGTTGATGGAGTCAATGCCGCGCAGGTCGGGAACGATCACACTCGATCTCGGCGCGACACGCGAGATAGATGCCACCGGGCTCGGAACCCTGGTGGCGATTCAGAACCGGGCGAAGCAAGCCGGCCTGAATGTGAAGCTGGCGAACGTGACCGAAGAAGTTCACACACTGCTCGCGTTGACTGAGCTGCTGCACCTGTTCGTGATCGAGCATGCGTGACGTTCGGTAAGGCTTGTGGGGCCCGCATCGTCGGGGGGCGATGTGGGATGTGGGGGAGGGTGCTCCTGGGGGAAGACAACGGCCGGCTGCGGAAACGCAGTCGGCCCTTGTCATTTCGAGGTCGTCGAGGTTGTCGAGGTCGTCAAGGTGATCGAGGAGACGTCGTTCCTTGACGACCTCCCCTCGACACCCTCGACGACCTTGACGACCTCGACCACCTTTGCCCACCTCCTTCCGACCAATTACCGTATCGTATGCCCGATTCCCAGACGCGCGTCATGTTCATCGAGGACGAAGCGACGCTGCGCAAATCGTACGAGCGGTTTTTCGCGGACCGATACGCCATGGAGTTCGCCGCCAGCGGGGCGGAGGCGGTGACGAAGGTGAAGCCCTTTGCTCCGCAGGTCGTCGTCCTCGACCTCCGCCTTCCCGATACCGATGGCATCGAAGTGATGCGGCAGGTTCGCGCGATCGATCCGCAGGTACCGGTCATCATCACCACCGCGTACGTCAGCATGGGTCCTCTCGTATCGATGCTCGCACTCGGTCGTACGTCGTTCATGACCAAGCCGTTCGATCTCAACGATCTCGCGCAGAAGATCGACGAGGCCGCGAAGCTTCCCTGACCGCGCTCCACTCGTGAGCGACCGCCCGGTCACACCGCAGCATCCCGAGGTTCATCCAGAGCCGAACTTCGATCCGGTCCATCGCTTCAGCGCCTGGCTGGAGCGGATGGATCGCGCGCCCGCGACCGTTGACGCGTACCATGCCGACGTCGCCGATCTTGCTCACGCGTATGCGCCGCGCCCAGTGGAGGATCTCTCCGCGCGCGATCTCCGCGAGTATCTCGCGGCACGCGTGGCTCACGATGAGTGGGCGCCGCCGACGGTGCGGCGGCATCTGCAGTCGATCAAAACGTTCTACCGTTACCTGATTGCCGAGGAATCGCTTCGCGCACCCGGCCCCGCCGAGTCACTCGATGAGCCGGTGCCGGAGCCGCGAGCGCCGCATGTCATTCCGTTGGCTCAGCTCGACACGCTCTTCGAGTGGCTCGTGAGGCGCGCGCGCGACGATGCCGCCGCGCGCATGGACCTCGCGCTGTACGGCCTCTGCTTCCACGGGGCGCTCCTCGTCTCGGAGGCGGTGAATCTCACGAAGGATGCGGTGCGCGGAGGAGCGCGCGTCATGCACCTCGATGTCGTCGGTCGTCGCGGCGAGACGTCCGAGGTCACGCTCGAGGGCGAGCCGGCAGCGTGGATGGCGAAGTGGCTGGCCGAGCGTCCCGCTCCCAGGCGAGCACGCGACCGCCCGTTCGTGTTCATTCACCCGCGCACTCGACTTCATACCTCGCGGCAACGTGCGTGGGACCGCCTCAAGCGCATCGCACGGGCCGCCGGTCTTCCGCCCGAGACGAGCGAATCGATCGGTCCGCACTCGCTTCGTCACTCGCACGCGGCGCATCTCGCGGCGCGCGCGACCGCGGTGGCGGAGGTGCGTGACGCGCTGCGGCAGCGGAGCCCGAGGTATGCCGCCGTCTATTTCCGGGGCGAGGAGCGCGGTGCATCTGAAGCGTCGCAGCCGACTCGGAGCTCGGGGCGTCGCGTGACATGAGCGGCGGCAAAGTGTATCTCGTCGGCGCGGGACCGGGCGACCCTGGCCTCCTGACCATTCGTGCGCGCGAGCTGCTCCAATCGTGCGACGACGTGGTGTACGACGCTCTGGTGAGCGAAGAGATGCTCGCCGCCGAGCTCGGTGGTCGCGCGGTTGGCCGTCACTTCGTCGGGAAGCGTGGCGGCGCTGCGTCGATGCGTCAGGAGGAGATCGACGCCCTGCTCGTCAGGCTCGCGCGCGAGGGTCGCCGGGTCGTCCGTCTGAAAGGGGGCGACCCGTTCGTATTTGGTCGCGGGGGGGAGGAGGCTCAGGCGCTCGAGCGCGCGCACGTCGCCTTCGAGGTCGTGCCCGGAGTGACGGCTGGAATCGCCGGACCAGCGTACGCCGGCATTCCAGTGACACATCGCGCGGTCGCCACGGCGGTTACGTTCGTGACCGGTCACGAGGATCCGGGGAAAGAGGCGACGGGAACGGATTGGAGCGCGCTCGCGAGGAGTGGCGCGACGCTCGTGCTTTTCATGGGCGTGCGCACGCTCCCCGACATTGCTCGCCAGCTGATCGAGGGCGGCCGAGCGGCCGACACGCCGGCCGCCGTCATTGAGCGCGCGACATACCCGACGCAGCGTGTCATCGTCGGAACACTATCCACGATCGTGGACCGCGCGCGCGAGGCCAACGTCACCGCGCCGGCGATCACAATTGTGGGCGACGTCGTCCGATTGCGGGAGCAGATCGCGTGGTTCGAGCGGCGGCCGCTGGCCGGCAAGCGCATCGTCGTGACGCGCGCGCGGGCGCAGGCTTCCGCACTCTCCGTGCGGCTTCGCGAGCTCGGCGCCGATGTCACCGAGATGCCCGCGATCCGCATCGAGGCTCTCGATCCAGCCCCGCTGTATCGCGCCCTCGACGCGATCGACCGATATGCCTGGCTGATGCTCACCAGCCAGAATGCCGTCGAGCTGGTGTGGCGTGTCATGCGCGAGCGCGGTCTCGACGCGCGGTCGCTCGCGCACGCACGCGTCGCGGTGATCGGCCGTGCGACGGCAGACGCGCTCCTGGCTCACGGCATCGCCGCGGACGTCGTGCCCGAGCGCTTCGTCGCGGAGTCGCTCGTCGAGGCGCTGCGCTCGCGCGAAGACATCCGGGGGACTCGGGTGTTGCTCCCTCGCGCCGCCGACGCCCGAGATGTCCTCCCGGGCTCGCTGCGCGGGATGGGGGCGGAGGTGGACGAGATACCGATCTACCGAACGGTGCTCGATGGGCGCGGTGCCGAAACGATCGCATCACGTCTTCGTGAGGGCGCGATCGACGTCGTGACGCTGACGTCGAGCTCGACCGCGCGATTCTTCGTCGACGCCGTCGGTCGCGAGGCCGCGCAGATGGCCCCCGTTGCCTCGATCGGTCCGGTGACGAGCGCGACCGCGAAGACGCTCGGCTTGCGCGTGGCGGTCGAGGCCGAGGAATCGACAATCGCCGGGCTCGTTGACGCGGTCGTGAAGCTGTCGTGAGGCGCCGTTCGCCGCGATCGAAGCCTGGGGGACGCAGATGCCGCTGAAGGGCGCAGGAACGTCAACAGCAACGTCAAAAGCGTTGCCACGGAATTGCACGGATTTGAACGCCGAACGCGCACGGATAGGGCAACTGCAGAGCTCCTGGAACTGCAACAGACCAAGGAAACGGCCGATCGGCTATGCCGCCGCGATCTTTATCCAATAGGTTCTCACAAAGTCTTTCGCCTTTGCACCCGTGTCATCCGTGGCAAAGGTGTTGACGCTGCCGTTGCCGTTTCTGCGTTCCCCTGCGGCCATCTGCGGCTCCTCGGGCGTTACTCACCGCCTCGGCCGCCACGCTGGAGTCGCGTCGTCAGATGGCGCTTCACGTCCGGCCACTCCGCCGCCAGGATACTGTACATCACGCTGTCGCGGACCGTGCCGTCGCGCCGCGCCTGGTGGTGACGGAGCACCCCGTCGCGCTTGGCGCCTAACGCCTCGATGGCCCGCTGCGATCGGAAATTGAAGTTGTCCGTGCGAAGCCCGACCACTCTGCAGCCGAGCGTCTCGAATGCATGCCTCAACAGCAGGAGCTTGCACGTGGTGTTGATGTGGGTCCGCTGCCAGCGCCCGGCGTACCAGGTGTACCCGATTTCAACGCGATCGATCGCGGCAACGACGTCGTGGTAGCGGGTGGTCCCCACGATCTCGGCCGTCGCGAGATCCCGAACGGCCCAGGGCAGCATGTGCCCGGCGGCGTGACCGGCGAGCGCATCGGCGATGTAGCGCGCGACGGAATCGGGCGCGGGCACGGCCGTGTACCAGAGCTCCCACAGTCTGCCGTCGGTGACGGCTGCGGCGAGTCCCGCCTCGTGATCGTGGGTGAGCGGCTCGAGCCGGACGCCGTATCCTTCGAGGGTAACGGGTGAAAGGGTGATCACGGGTGTTCAGGTCACGGGTTCGAGTGCATCCCGCCCGACGTTCGTCTCACTGCACGATGCGAAAAAGCCACGGCGTCATGCCGTGGCGATTTTCTGACGTGTGAAAGGAGCGGGCTGGCATCCAGGATCTCAGCCGTCAGCCTTCGCGGTAGTATTCCTCGATCCCCCAGCCGACGACGAGCTGGACGAGTCCCGGGAACTCGCTGGCTGCCATGTGAGGTTGCGCTTCGCGCTGCACGTTCGCCTTGAGCGAGGCGATCACGTCCTGGGGCGGCGTCAACGTGAGCTTGGCTCGCGCGACGAAACCCCCGACCGCTTGCCGAAGGTCGGGTTGCGCCGCGCCCCGCAGGTGGGCCGCAATGGCGGTTGCCAGGGTTTCATCAACGACGGGCGCGCGAACGCGCGCGGGATTGGCAGGGTTCAACTCGTTCGTCATAAAGGCCTCCGCAGCCGCCGTGGCCGCACCACTGCGTCATCGCAGCGTCGCCTCGCGAACGTACCCACGTGCGAAGGGCGCGTCAATGGACACGCATCACAATTGCGTCACGTGAGTGAAGACGCGACATCACGGCCCTCGGGTCACCGGTGAGGAGCGTCCAAAAACCTGACACGTGATGCCTGACACCTAACTTCGGTCTCCATTAGATTGTTCGCGATGAACACTGAATCCGCGGTCAGCGAGCACAGCACCGGGATCGGCGTCGCGGCCGACGACCTGGATGCCCGCATTCTCAACGAGATCCAGCGCGAGTTTCCGCTGGTCCGTCGGCCGTTTACGGAGCTGGGAGCGCGCCTCGGCATTGACGAGGGGGAGATGCTCGATCGCGTGCGACGACTGCATGCGGGGGAAGCGCCCGTCATCCGACAGATCTCGGCGATCTTCGACACGCGCAAGCTCGGCTACGACTCGATGCTCGTCGCGTTCAAGGTCCCACCCGCACAGCTCGAGAGCGCTGCTGCGGAGCTCAACCGCAATCCCGGGATCAGCCACAACTACGAGCGCTCGGGGCAGTTCAACATCTGGTTTACGATCGCGGTGCCGGCGGACGCTCAACTTTCTCTCGAGGAACAGGTTGCACGGCTCGCGTGGAAAGTGGGGGCGGAGCACTATGCGCTGCTGCCGACGCTCGCGCTCTACAAGATCGGAGTGCAGCTGGACGTCGAACGCGGCGCGCAGTCCGATGCGCGTAACGCGCCTCCGGACACGCGTGGAGGGACGAAGGAAGAAGTGCTCGAGGTCCGGGCCTCACGCATGCCGACGCCTTACGACATCGAGCTCGTGCGTTTGCTGCAACGCGACGTGCCGCTCGTCCCCGAACCGTTCGTCCAGTGGGCCGATGAGGCGTCACTCTCGCTCGAAGAAGTCATCGGCGAAGCGAAGCGGTTCATCGCCGAAGGGCGCATGCGCCGGTTTTCGGCGGTGCTTCGACATCAGAAGGCGGGGTTCATCTCCAACGGGATGGCGGTGTGGAAGGTGCCACCCGAGCGCGCCGAGGAGGTCGGCCGGAAGATGGCCAGCTTCCGCGCGGTGTCGCACTGTTACAAGCGGCCGACGTATCCACACTGGCCCTACTCGCACTTCACGATGATTCACGGGCGCAGCGAGGCCGAGGTCGAGGCGGTGGCCGACGCGATCGCGCGGGAAACGGGGATCACCGAGCATCTCGTGCTGTACTCGCTCCGCGAATTCAAGAAGACGCGCGTGCCATACTTCGTCCCGGAGCACGCGGCTTGGGAGGACGATCTCATCGAGTCCACTCGCGATTGGCCGGGAAAGCTGGCGTAATCAGAATCGGCACACGCGCGTCGGAGCTCGCGCTTCGCCAGGCGCGCCAGGTGCAGGCGGCGCTCGCCGAGCGTGGCGCGACCGCCGAGCTTGTCACCATCAAGACCGCGGGGGACAAACGCATCGATGAGCCGCTGAGCGGCATCGGAGCGAAGGGACTGTTTACGAAGGAGCTCGAGCAGGCGCTTCGCGGCGGGAAGGTCGCCTGCTGCGTGCACTCGCTGAAGGATCTGCCCACGGACTCGCCCGATGGGCTCGTCATCGCCGCTGTGCTCCAGCGTGAGGATCCGCGGGACGCGCTCATCGTGAACGACCTCCTCGGCGTCAGCTCGATCGACGAGCTGCCGCGAGGAAGCCGCGTCGGGACATCGAGCCTTCGTCGGCGGGCGCTCCTCCTCGCGCGACGCTCCGATCTCGAGGTCGTGGACCTGCGCGGCAACGTTCCCACGAGAATCCGCAAGGTGGATGACGGACAGGTTCATGCGACCATTCTCGCCGTCGCTGGCTTGAATCGCCTCGGTGTTCACCAGCGCGTCGATGAGGTGCTCGAGCCTCCGGAGTGGCTTCCGGCTGCGGGTCAGGGCGCGATCGCCGTTCAGGCGCGGGAGGACGACGCCCGGATGCGCGAGCTGCTGGCGCCCCTTCATCACGCGCCCACCGATCTGGCCGTGCGCGCGGAGCGCGCGTGTCTGGCGGAGATGGAGGGCGGATGTCAGGTGCCGATCGGAACCCTGGCAATACAGGAAGCGAACGAGCTCGTACTTCACGCCTTTATCGCCGACCCGCGTGGCACGCACATGGTGCGCAGTCATGCGCCGATCGATGCGGAGAATCCGGAAGGCGCGGGCAAACGCGTGGCGTACGACATCCTCTCACGAGGGGGGCGATACGTGCTCGAGCGGCTGCGCGCGGAATCGAAAGTCCCGGTGCCCGCGCCGGAATAGGACGCATCCGCGATGCCGAGGTTTCCCGCCTACCGCCCGAGGCGCCTAAGGCGCACCGCCGCGCTGCGCGCGCTCGTTCGCGAGACGCACCTCGATCCCGCGCAGCTGGTGCTCCCGCTTTTCGTTCGCAGTGGCAGAGGAGTGCGTCGTGCGATCGAGGCCATGCCCGGCGTCGCGCAAACTTCGGTGGATGAGATGCTGCGCGACGCGGAGCAAGCGGCGGAATCGGGGGTGGGTGGTGTCATCCTCTTCGGCATCCCCGAGAGCAAGGACTCCACCGGCTCCTCGGCGTGGGATGAGCAGGGACCAGTGCAGTCGGCCCTGCATGCACTTCAGCGGGAGGTCCCCGATCTCGTTCGGATCGCCGACGTCTGCCTTTGTGAGTACACGGATCATGGGCATTGCGGCGTGCTGCGTGACGGGCAGGTCGACAACGACGCGACGCTGCCACTTCTCGCGCGCTCCGCGCTGTCGTTCGCCGGGGCAGGCGCCGACTTCGTGGCGCCAAGCGACATGATGGATGGCCGCGTACGCGCGATTCGTGAGGCGCTCGAGTCGGAGAGGTACCACGACACCGCCATACTCTCGTATGCGGCCAAGTTCGCCTCGGCGCTCTACGGTCCGTTTCGTGAGGCGGCGGAATCGACGCCGCGGAGCGGTGACCGTCACGGATACCAGATGGATTCGGCGAATGCCGATGAGGCGGTACGCGAGGCGAAGCTCGACATCAATGAGGGCGCGGACATCGTGTTGGTGAAGCCCGCGGGCCCGTATCTAGACGTGGTCACGCGCATCAAGCGCGAGACGGGCCACCCAGTGGCCGCGTATCAGGTGAGTGGTGAGTACGCTATGATTAAGGCGGCCGCCGATCGCGGCTGGATCGACGGCGACCGCGTGATGATGGAGTCGCTGCTCGGCATCCGCCGTGCCGGCGCCGACGTGATCGTGACGTACTTCGCCGTGGAAGCGGCGCGACGCTTGAGGGGCTGAGGTCGTCGAGGTCGTCCAGGTCGTCCAGGTCGTCGAAGGAACGACGTCTGAAATCTGAATTCTGAACTCTGACATCTTTGCCGTTAGGATGCCCGTATGCGCTACCGTCGCTTCCCGAATACCGAAATCACAGTAAGCGAACTGGGCTTCGGGCTCTGGACCCTCTCCACCGGATGGTGGGGCGAGAAGTCCGACGCCGAGGCGGTCGCGCTCCTGCAGCGAGCGCTCGATGAGCACGGAGTTACGTTCTTCGATGCAGCCGACACGTATGGTGACGGTCGAAGCGAGCGGCAGCTCGCCGAGGCGTTTCGCGGGCGCCGCGCGGAGATCGTGATCGGGACGAAGATCGGCTACGACATCTACGACGCCCAGGCCCGTGCGGCGCGCCGCGGACAGAGCGAGCTGCCACAGCGCTTCGATCGCGAGTACATGCGCTTCGCGGTGGAGCAGTGTCTGCAACGGCTCGAGACCGACTACATCGACGTGCTGCAGCTGCATAACGTGAAGATGGAGCACGTGCGCGACCCCGCGATCTGGGACACGCTTCGTGAGCTGCGGCTGGAAGGGAAGATCCGTGCATGGGGCGCGGCATTTGGCCCGGCGATCGGCTGGCTCTACGAGACGGTCGAGCTTCTCGAGCGGGAGCCGGACATCAACACGATCCAGATGATCTGGAACATTCTCGAGCAGCATCCGGGCACCGCGATGATCGAGGCGGCCCGCACGCACGCGCCGGATTGCGTTTTCAACATTCGCGTCACGCACGCGTCGGGGATGCTCGAGGGGAAATACACCGAAGACACCGTGTTCCCCGAGAACGACCATCGTCGTCACCGGCCGCGCTCGTGGCTCGTGAACGGTCTGAAGAAGCTCCGTACGCTCGATTTTCTCACCACGCGGATGGCGCTCGGGCAGGCCGCGCTCAAGTGGCTGCTCGCCGAACCGCGCGTCGTCACGACGTTGCCGAACGTCTACGACGCCGAACAGCTGGCCGAGTTTGCGGACGCGATCGAGCGTCCCGATCTGACCGAGTCGGAGCTGGAGCGCGTCGCGGAGCTGGCCGCCGCGAACTTCGGCGTGAGTGAAGATCCCATGATCTACAAGGGAACGATGGAGCGCGTCACGACGTGATTCATCCGTGGCGCGACCTTCCTCCGGGGAAGCATCCTCCGGATGAAGTGACGGCGGTGATCGAGATTCCATCGGGAAGCCGAAACAAGTACGAGCTGGACAAGGAATCGGGGCTCCTGCGTCTCGACCGCGTGCTGTATTCGGCCGTGCACTATCCGGGCGATTACGGCTTCATCCCGCGCACGCTCCACGAGGATGGCGATCCCTGCGACATCCTCGTGCTGGTCAACGAGCCGACATTTCCCGGATGCCAGATCGACGCGCGCCCGATCGGTGTGCTGATGATGCTCGATCGCGGCGAGCCCGACGACAAGATTCTCGCCGTGCCCTGCAACGACCCGTATTACGGCGAGTACTTCGACATTGCCGACATCCCGCAGCACTATTTGAAGGAAGTCGAGCACTTCTTCCGCATCTACAAGGACCTCGAGGGCCGGCGTGTGCAGACCGTCGGATGGGAGAAGAGCGAGAAGGCGATGAGGGTGATCGATGACTCGATCACGCGCTACGCGGAGAAGTATCTGCTGCAGGGGCCTTAGTCGCTTCGAAACGGACGCGACCTCCGGGACGAGACGCTAACATCGTCGGTACTCCGTCCCAACCTCTCTCACACCTCCTCTTGACACTGGGTTCACCGCGGACACCTTAGGGCACCCTACCTGCGCGGCCCGCCCAGGCCCGCGCTTGTTCCCTTTTTCCCCGGAGGCCCTGTGCGGAGAAGTCCGTCGGTATTCGCGTTCGCCGTGCTGCTCATGCTGCCGCAAGTGGCATTGAGTCAGACGCGCGAGATCTCCGGTGCCGTGACAGTCGCGGGCAGTTCCGTGCCGCTGATTGGCGCGACGGTATCGGTCGAAGGTACCACGCTGGCGACGCTGACAGGCCCGGAGGGCCGGTTCCGGCTCACCGTGCCATCGGGACAAGTCGCCGTCACCGCTCGCTACATCGGGTACAAGCGGTCCACGAGGACCCTGCCCCCCGACCAGAACACGGTCGACTTCAGTCTCGAGAAGGACGTGCTCCAGCTCGAGGGTGTCGTCGTCACTGGTCAGGCGACGACGGTGGAACGTCGCAGTGCCACCACGGCGGTCGCGTACGTCTCGGGAGATGCGCTGAACGCCGTGGCTGCGCCGACGATCGAGAATGGTCTGATCGGGAAGATCACCGGCGTGAATCTGCAGTCGAACTCCGGTGCCCCCGGCGGCGGAATTCAGATGCAGATCCGCGGCAACAACACGATCCTCGGCTCGTTCGATCCGCTCTTCGTCGTGGATGGAATCATTTACTCCAACGACAAGATCTCCAGCGGGCGCGGCAGCATTACGGCCGCGGCGTTCGCCACCGCCGAGGATGATCCGGTGAACCGCGTCGCCGACATTAACCCAGCCGACGTCGAAAGCATCGAGATCCTGAAGGGAGCGGCCGCGTCGTCCATTTACGGATCAAAGGCCGCGAACGGCGTCGTCATCATCACGACGAAGCGAGGAGAGCGCGGGCCGGCGCGCGTGAACCTGCGGCAACGCGTGGGAGTGTTCAAGCCGGCCAAGGTGCTCGAGAGTCGCCGGTGGACGCTCGCCGATGCCGTCGACAAGTACGGGGATGACGTCGCTCACTGGTTCGACGGCAATCCGAATCCGTACTTCAATCATTACGAGAAGATCTTCAGCAACGATGATCTGTCGCACGAGACGAACCTCGACGTCAGCGGCGGTACCGAGACGACACGCTATTTCATCGGGGGCACCTGGAAGCGCGACCAGGGGATCGAGCTCGGGACGGGATTCGGTCGCCAGGCGCTGCGCGTCAACGTCAGTCAGACGCTGAGTGATCGCGCCGATCTGCGAGTGACGTCGTCCTACAACAGATCGGAACACGATCGCGGCTGGAACAACAACTGTAACAACTACGCCTGTCACGGCTACGCGTTCGCGTACACGCCGAGCTTCGTCGATCTGGGCGCGCGAGACGCGCAGGGCAACCTCCTCGAGCCGGACTGGGGCATTGACGCCAATTCGGTCCAGCTCGTCGAACGCTCCGAGAATCACGAGGAGACGAACCGGTTCACCGGGGGCGCGACGCTCAACTTCGATGCGCTCGCCACAGGTTCGCACGGCCTGCGCCTGGTGGGCAGTGCCGGAATCGACGTCTTCCAGCAGAACAACGAGCTCTGGACTCCGCCCGACCTGTTCTTCGAGCGTTCGCAGAACCTGCCGGGTACCGCGATCGAGGGAGACGGCCGGAGTCAGCTGTTCAACTGGAACCTCAATGCGATTCACAGCTACAGACCGTCCGGCAGCTGGTCACTCAGCACGTCCGTTGGAATTCAGTACGAAGATCGGCAGCTCAAGGTCAGCCGAATCACGGCCAACGACCTCGTTCCCGGACAGCGCAACGTCGACCAGGGGACGATCGTAACGCCGGCGGAGGACCTGACACAGGAGCGCACATTCGCCGTGTACGCCCAGGAGGAAGTCCGCCTGCTCGACGAGTTGCTGTTGCTGCAGGCAGGTCTGCGGGCCGAGCGCAGCAGCATGAACGGGGACATCGACGAGTACCACGTCTTCCCGAAGGTCTCCGGCTCGTACCGCCTCCTCGGCCTGCTCGGCGAGGGCAGCGAGATCAAGCCCCGGGTGGCGTATGGCGAGACGGGCAACCTGCCGGTGTTCGGCCAGAAATTCACGACGCTCGCCACGCCGCAGCTCGGCGGACTGAAGGGCTTCACGGTCTCCAGCACCTCCGGGAGCCCGATCGTGAGTCCCGAGCGCGTGAAGGAGATCGAGGTTGGCATCGACGGCATCGCGATGGATGGCCGGCTGACCTGGGAGCTCACCGGGTTCACGCGCAACACCACGAACCTGCTCCTGAGCCGGGTTCCCGCGCCATCGACCGGTTTCACGAGCCAGGTCTTCAACGGCGGGAAGGTCGAGAACCGTGGCATCGAGATCGCGGTCGGCGTAACGCCGATTCAGGCCGCCGACATTCTGTGGGTGTCGCGCGCGACCTTCACCAAGTACAGCAATGAGGTGAAGGACCTTGCGGGGCTTCCGCCGTTCCGGCCGCCCCTTTCCGGCTTCGGTGGACTCGGCGTCACCTTCGTGCAGGTCGGCCAGCCGATGACACAGATCATCGGTCGGGATTTCGCCGCGGACGGTGGTCCGACGCCCTCGAACGTGAAGCTCGGGGACACCGCTCCGGACTTCCGCATGGGCCTAACGAACGACATTTCCTACAAGGCGTTCACGATGAATGTCGTGCTGGACTACCAGCACGGTGGCGACATCATCAACCTGACGCAGTTCCTGTATGACGACGCTGAAACGGCGGCCGACTTTGGCTCGGCGGACTGGGAGTACCGCATGCGCGGCTACGACAACGGCGTGATGACGCCGTACATTGAGGACGCCACCTTCCTGAAGCTCCGCGAGCTCAGCGTTGGTGTTGCGCTCCCGGCATCGTGGCTCGAGCGGACACGCCTCGGGCTCGAGAATGCCCGTATCAGTCTCACGGGGCGCAATCTCCTGACGTACCAGAAGTACAGCGGCCTCGACCCCGAAGTCGCGAACCTGGCCTTTGCCTCGGTTCGAAACAACCTCGATGTCGCGCCCTATCCGCCAAGCCGCAGCTTCTTCCTCGATATTTCACTGGGGTTCTGATGAATACCGCGATGACACCACACAACGGAGCAGGAGCTCCCCGTGCGAGAGTGCGCTCGGCGGCGATTGCCGCGGCGCTGGCGTTGCTCGTGATGCCCTCGTGTCGAGACTTCGACGTTCGAAACCTGAACGCCCCGACGGCGGACCAGCTGACCGGTGCGCCATCGAGGGCCGTGCTCGCCCGCACCGCGATCGGCATCCAGATCGAGGCGTTCAATGACCTCGCTGGCGAGATTCAGCAGTGGGGTATCTACGGTCGCGAGCTCCTCAATCTTCTTGGCAACGATCCACGCGAGACCGGCGAGGAGATGAGCGGACCGCAGGATCCGGGTGGCCGGGCCGGCGGCGTCTGGGGAGGAAAGTACGGCGCCATCCGTACGATCCACAC
>DASTYE010000064.1:0-2525 GCA_035765135.1 Gemmatimonadaceae bacterium
CGCCGGCGGGGCAGGCGGAAGCGCGGGCTCGCCAATGCCCGTCGGCGGAAAGTCGGTCGTCCTCCAGTGCACCTCGATCTCCGGCGGCGCCTCGCGCATGCGCAGCAGTCGGTAATTGTGGAAGTTGCTCTGCGCGACGCGTCCCTTGTCGATCGTGATCTCCTGATAGAGCGCCTCACTAAGCCCGTCGATCACCGACCCCTGAACCTGATGCTCGGCGTTGCGCGGATTGATGATCTGGCTGCCGACGTCGCCGGCGACCCAGACCTTGTCCACCTTCACCGCTCCCCGGCGGCTGACGGTCGCCTGCACGACCTCGGCGAAGTAGCCGCGATGGCTCCAGTAGAACGCGACGCCCATCCCAGTTCCCTTCGGCAACGACTTCGAGCGTCGCGCCCAATCGGACTTCTCGGCCACCAGCTGTACGACGCCGAGCATGCGGTCGCCGCGATACATCTGCGGCGTCCGTTCACCGATCTCCGGCAGTGACAGCAGCTCGATGCGGAACTGCATCGGGTCCTTGCCCGCCGCGTAGGCGAGCTCGTCGAGGAACGACTGGTAGGCGAAGGCGATCCCGTTGCTGCCGGGGGCGCGCAACCATCCGGTCGGCACGCCGAGCGCCATGTAGGAGGCGCCGAGGGAGAAGTTCGGAAGGAAGCGAGCGGGGAACTCGAGCTGCGGAATGTCCGCGGCGCGCACCCCGCGCTCGACCGTCTGGCCTTCCTGCGTGACCTTCTCGCCGAAGCTGATGAAATGCGTCTTCATCGCCACCAGCCTCCCCGATGCGTCGAGACCGGCGGTAAAGTGGTGCCAGCCGGCGGGGCGATAGAAATCGTGCTGGATGTCATCCTCGCGCGTCCAGAGGAGCTTGACCGGGACGCCCGCCTGACGAGCGATCCACGCCGCCTCGACGAGATAATCGTTGAGGAGCCGACGGCCGAATCCGCCGCCGCCGCGCAGCATGTGGATGGTGATGTCCGACTCGGGGATCCCGAGGGTGCGAGACACCAGCTCCCGTCCGCTCGCGGGAGTTTGCGACTGCGTCCACATCTCGAGCTTCCCGTCCGCGAATCGCGCGGTGGTGTTCATCGGCTCGAGCGCGGCGTGTGCCAGGAATGGATAGTAGTACTGCGCCGACACCGTCTTCGCCGCTGACTTCAGCGCGCCATCGGCGTCACCGTCAGTGCGAAGAACGCGCGCCGGCGGTTGCTTCGCCAGCTCGGCGGCGCGCGCGGCGAATGATGCGTTGCTCTGCCGGGCGGTGGCGCCCTCGTCCCACGTGACCTTGAGCTTTCCCCGCGCGGAGTTGGCCGCCCACCAGCTGTCGGCGATGATCGCGACACCCGGCATGAGACCTTCGAGCGCGGCTTGTCCCTCGACGACGAACACCTGCTTCACGCCGGGGAGCCGCTTGATCGCATCGAGGTTCGCCGTCACGACCTTACCGCCGAACACGGGACACTTCTGAAAGACGGCGTATTGCATTCCCGGGAGGGTGAAGTCGATGGCGAAGATCGGCTTCCCCGTGACGATCGCGCGATTCTCGACCCCGGGCTGGCTCGTGCCGATGATCCTGAAATCCTTTGGGTCCTTCAGCTTCACCGACTCGAGCGCCGGGGCGGGAATGGTCTCCGCCGTGTCGAGCAGCCCGCCGTATCTCAGCGATCGTCCGCTCGCGCGATGGTGCACGACGCCTTCGCGTGTCTCGATCTCCGATTCCGGTACGCTCCACGTCTGGGCCGCGGCGGCGACGAGCATTGAGCGCGCCGCCGCTCCCACACGGCGCATCGGAATCCAGTTGTTAGGCGTCGCGGTGCTGCCGCCCGCGCTCTGGCGCTCGTACTTCGTCGTGTCGAGATCGGCCTGCTCCACGCGGACGTTCTTCCAGTCGACGTCCAGCTCGTCGGCGATGAGCATCGGGAGCATCGTCTTCACGCCCTGCCCGATCTCGGGGTTCTTCGCGATGATCGTGACGATGCCGTCCGGAGTGATGCGGATGAACGCGTTCGGGACGAAGTCGGCCGCAGCCGGCCCCGCGAACGCTGACAGTGCGCTCGCCGTCTCGGCGTAGCTGGCGAAGAGGAGTCCACCGCCGACGATCGAGGTCACCTTCAGAAAGTCGCGGCGCGTCGTTGTCGTTGTCATGGTCACGTCCCCCTCTATTCGCGGGAGCCGTTGGAGCCGGCTTCGGTCGTGGTCGTGCCGGCGGCGGCGTGAATCGCCTGACGAATGCGGGTGTAGGTCGCGCACCGGCAGATGTTGCCGCTCATCGCGGTGTCGATGTCTGCGTCGGTCGGCCTCGGGTTCTTTTTCAGCAGAGCGGCGGCAGACATGAGCTGTCCGGCCTGGCAGTACCCGCACTGGGGAACGTCGAGCTCCTCCCACGCGCGCTGTAATGGATGCGACCCATCGGGCGAAAGCCCCTCGATCGTCATCACCTCGGCGCCGGCAACGCTCGCGATCGGTCGCACGCACGAGCGCTCGGGGGCTCCGTTGATGTGGACGGTACACGCACCGCACTGCGC
>DASTYE010000065.1:0-11171 GCA_035765135.1 Gemmatimonadaceae bacterium
TACATCTCGGCGCGCTTGTCCTTGTCGCCGTCGTACTCGGCGAGATCCGCAAGCGAGCGAGATGCCTTCCAGAGTGCCTCGTAGTCGGTACTATCGCGCGCGATCCCCGCCTCGTAATGCGCGAGCGCGGCCGCCGGCTGCAGCGCCCTGTACGCGCTGTCGCCAGCGGTGAGATGACCGTTTCCCTGAGCCGCAACAGGGGAAACGGCCAGTAGCGGGGCTAGCGCAACGATGAGTCTTCGCATGTGGGGAGACTAGCGGAGGTCGCACTGGCTCGCCACGATGGTGCGGCGATTCGACGGCGACCGACGGTGGATCACGAAATGCGACGAGTGAACGGCATCCTCAGTCATACCCCACAACCCACGGTATGCTCGCTCAGCGGCTGATCGAACGAAAGCGAGACGGAGGCCGCATCGAAGCCGGGGAGTGGCGTGCCCTCGTGCTCGCCTACGCGGCGGGGCATGTGCCCGACTATCAGATGTCCGCGCTGCTCATGGCGGTGTTCCTGCGCGGACTCGACCGCGGCGAGACGGACGCACTCACCGAAGCGATGCTCACCAGCGGTGTCCGCCTCGACCTGTCGCATCTGCGAACGCCGCGGGTGGACAAGCACTCGACGGGCGGTGTGGGGGACAAGGTTTCGATCGTCCTGGCTCCCCTCATCGCGGCGTTGGGCGTCACCGTGCCCATGATGAGCGGTCGGGGGCTCGGACACACGGGAGGAACGCTGGACAAGCTCGAGTCCATCCCCGGGATGCGGACGGACCTCTCCGTTCGTCAGGCGATTCTGCAGCTCGAGCGCATCGGCTGCGTTCTCATCGGGCAGACTGACGAAATCGCCCCCGCCGACAGAAAGCTCTACGCCCTGCGAAGCGCGACCGCGACGGTGGAGTCCATTCCGCTGATCTCGTCGAGCATCATGAGCAAGAAGATCGCGGAGGATCTGACCGGTCTCGTGCTCGATGTGAAGCGAGGCTCGGGCTCCTTCATGCCCGAGCTCGAGCGTGGGCTCGAGTTGGCGCGGACCATGATCGACCTCGGGGCCGACCACGGCTGTCCCGTGGTCGCGCTGGTGACGGCGATGGATCGTCCCCTCGGCCGCGCCTGTGGCAATGCACTCGAAGTCGAGGAGGCCATTCACGCATTGCGTGGCGAGGGCCCCCCGGACCTCATGCGCGTCACGTTCTCGTTGGGGGCGGAGATGCTTCAGCTCGCCGGCGTCGCCGCCAGTCGTGACGCAGCGTGGCGCGACATGGAGGTCGCGATCTCGAGCGGTCGTGCCGCCGATAAGATGCGCGAGATCATCGAGGCCCAGGGTGGCAACGGAAGCGTCGTCGATGACCCGGCCGTGCTCCCTCAGGCGCAGGCGTGTGAGCTATACGACGCGCCACGCCGTGGCTTCATTGCCCGCGTCGAGCCGCGTACCATCGGCCGTGGCGTAGTCGCGCTGGGCGGCGGTCGTCAGCGTCTGGAGGACACGATCGACCCCTCCGTGGGCTTCGTGATCACCGCGAAGCCTGGCGACTGGGCGGAGCAGGGGGAGCCGCTGGCGACCATCTTCGCGCGCGACTCCGCGGGAATCGAAGCGGGTCGTGCGGCGCTCCGCGAGGCCATCGTGATCGCCGACGAGGCCGAGCCACCGCTTCCGCTAGTCAGTCACCGAGTCACGATCGAGGGTGCCGAGCCGTACGAAAGCTGATTCGTCTGCTTCTAGATATCGAGGTTGCTGACGAACCTCGCGTTCTTTTCGATGAACTCGCGCCGGGGCTCGACCTCATCACCCATGAGCGTCTGGAAGATCTGGTCGGCCTGGACCGCGTCCTCCATGTCGACCTTGAGCAGCGTGCGCTTCTCGGGGTTCATCGTCGTCTCCCAGAGCTGCTCCTTGTTCATTTCGCCGAGACCCTTGTAGCGCTGCACGACGACGTTGCCACGCCCGTCTCCGTTCCCGAGCCGGCCGATCAGCGCATCGCGCTGGGGCTCGTCGTACGCGTAGTACTCTTCCTTCCCCTTGGCCACGCGGTAGAGCGGTGGCTGAGCAATATAGATGTAGCCCGCGTCGATCAGTTGCTGCATCTGCCGGAAGAAGAACGTCAGCAGGAGCGTACGAATGTGCGCCCCGTCGACGTCGGCGTCGGTCATGAGGATGATCTTGTGATACCGCGCGTTCTCCAGCTGGAACTCGTCCTTGATGCCGGTGCCGATCGCGGTGATGATCGTCCGGATCTCCTCGTTCGAGAGCACCTTGTCGATGCGCGCCTTTTCAACGTTAATGATTTTGCCGCGAAGCGGTAAAATCGCCTGGAACATCCGGTCGCGGCCCTGCTTCGCTGAACCGCCGGCCGAGTCGCCCTCCACCAGGTAGAGCTCGCAGAGCGAGGGATCGGAGAGGGAGCAGTCGGCGAGCTTTCCGGGCAGGTTGCCGACGTCGAGTGCCGACTTCTTGCGCGTGAGATCGCGCGCTTTGCGCGCTGCCTCACGAGCGCGGGCCGCCGAAACCGCCTTCTCGATGACGATGTTCGAGAATCGGGGATGCTCCTCGAGATAGGCGCCGAGCCGCTCGTTGACGACGCCCTTCACCGCGCTTTCCGCTTCCGAGTTGCCGAGCTTCGTCTTCGTCTGCCCCTCGAACTGCGGCTCGCGGATCTTGACCGAGAGCACCGCCGTCAGCCCTTCACGAACGTCGTCACCCGTCAGGGTGAAGTCGGCTTTCTTGAGGAAGTTTCCCTTCTGGGCGTACGCGTTGATCGTCCGTGTCAGCGCCGCCTTGAAGCCGGTGAGGTGCGTGCCGCCTTCGTGCGTGTTGATGTTGTTGACGAAGGAGAAGATGTTCTCGTTGTACCCGTCGTTGTACTGCAGCGCCAGCTCGATGCCGATGCCGTCGCGCTCGCACTCCGTGTAGAAGACCTCCGACGTGAGCGTCTTGCGGTTGCTGTTGAGGTACTGCACGAACTCCTTGAGACCGCCGCGCGCCTGGAACGTCTCGACGCGCTCCTTCCCCTCGCGCTCGTCGGTGAGCGTGATCGTCACGCCCTTGTTGAGATACGACAGCTCGCGCAAACGCGAGGCGAGCGTCTCGAAGTCGTAGACCAGTTCGGTGAAGATCTGTGTGTCGGGCTTGAACCAGACCTTCGTTCCGGTCTCCTTCGCGCCGACTTTGCCGAGGACCTTCAGCTTGGTGACCGTGTTGCCGCGCGAGAAATCCATGTAGTGCTCGCGGCCGTCGCGCTTCACCCAGACCTTGAGACTCTCGGACAAGGCATTGACGACGGAGACGCCGACGCCGTGCAGACCGCCCGAGACCTTGTAGCTGTTTTTGTCGAACTTGCCGCCGGCGTGCAAGACGGTGAGCGCGAGCTCGACACCGGGCATCTTCTCGGTGGGGTGCACGTCGACTGGAATCCCGCGGCCGTTGTCATCGACGGTAACGGAGTCGTCGCGATGCAGGGTCACCGACACGCGTGTCGCGTAGCCGACCAGTGCCTCGTCGATGGAGTTGTCGACCACCTCGTAAACGAGGTGGTGAAGTCCGCGCGCCGACGTGGATCCGATGTACATGCCCGGGCGTTTGCGGACCGCCTCGAGCCCCTTGAGGACCTGAATTTGGCCGGCTGTGTAGCCGTCCGGCTTCGTCACTGTCTTGGGCATTTCGCTCTGCACGTCCATCTGTGGGATACCGAAAGTATACCGAATCTGCCAACCGGGAGGAACAGGGAAATCTAAACCTTAAACCGCGAACATTCAAGGAGTTAGCGCATCATTTGCCAGCGTATCCGCGCGACCCGCGCCCGATCCGTCTTGGCGTTGATCGAGGCCAGCAGCTGAGGCTCCATCAGGGACAGCTCGTTCATCCACGCGCTCGTCTTGACCGCCACGAACAGCGTCCCATCGCGGGAAATCGAGAGTGGCTCAGTCACCTGCGCGATCTGTGGTCCGACCAGCCCCGGCCACTCCGGGATTACCGACGCTTGCTCCACGCGGCGTCCCAGTCCGCTGCCCTCGAGGAAGCTGGAGATCGCCTCCCCGATCGGACGCGGCCTGTCTTTCCGCCGGTTCCCGCGGTGGCCGGCCATCAGGCGTCCGGGGTCATCTGGCCCTGGTGTACGTGCCAGCGCTCCAGTGGCGTCAGATCCGCCGGGATATCGGTGGGGCGGGGGACCGCCAGGATGGTCTGACCGCGACCTTCGCCCTGGAGAAGCTCGAGAATGCGCACCGTCCGCCGCTGATCGAGCTCGGCGAAGGGGTCATCCAGCAGGATGATCGGCTCTGCGCCGGCAGCCGCCCGCAACGTGGCCGCCTCGAGCAGCCGGAGCGCGATGGCGGCCGTGCGTTGCTGCCCCGCCGATCCAAAGGTCCGCAGCTCACGCCCATCGAGCGTGAGCTCGAGGTCGTCTCGATGCGGGCCGGCATGGGTCATCCCTCTCTGGGCGTCGAACGCCCGCCGACGAGCCAGCGCGTCGAGCAGCGCCTTCTCGACCTCGTCGTCATCGCACTCGAGGGGGGTGACATATCGCAGCACGCTCGCTCCCTCTTCTCCGATCGCGGAGCACAAGCTGGTGAACTGACTCGCATGGGTTTGCACCCAGGCTCGTCGCGCCCGCCACAACACCGCCCCTGCTTCGGCGAGCGCGGGCTCCCAGACCTCGATCGTCGCCGCGGAGCCGTCTCGCAGCGCCGCGTTGCGTCGCGCGAGCGCGCCGCGATAGCGCTGAAGCGCCATCAGGTATGGACGGGAGGTCAACGAAAGCATGACGTCGAGGAACCGCCGGCGCTGGCCAGGCGCCCCGGCGATGAGCTCCGCGTCGGCGGGCGAGAAGATGACGGCCGGAAAGGCCGCAATGGCATCGGCGAGCCGGAGTGGCTCCGCGCCGTCGACCATCGCTTTCTTCTTCTTCGTCTGTCGCTGAAAGCCGACCGCGACCTGCCGCGCCGACGCGTTGCCTAACGTCGCGGCGATGTGAAATCCGGCTGCGCCGAAGCGAACGAGATCGACGTCGCGGGCTCCTCGGAAGGAGCGCAGGATCTGGAGGTAATAGACGGCCTCGAGGAAGTTCGTCTTCCCGTGGCCATTCTCTCCGACGAGCGCGAGCCCCTCCGGTGGCACGAGCACTTCGGTGGACGCGAAATTCCGAAAGTCACGGAGGACGACTCGATCCACGCGCGCCCGCGCCGCGCGCTCCGAGGCCATTGCCGTCGCCGGCTCGCTCATGGAATGACCGTGACGGTGTCGGCCCGAGCGACCGCGAAGTTCTGGTCGTCCTGAACGACGGCTTCGACCACGACCCGTGTTCCGGCAGGGATAGTGTCCACGAGCGGCAGGCGAAAGTCCGCCGAGATTTCCGAGAGTTCCGGCGCGTCGCCGTAGACGCGGACGGTGTCGAACGCGCTTCGCGCCATGATGACCCAGTCCATGATCCCGCTGGCGTCGCGCGCCTCGAGCGTACCGCGGATCGTGTCACCGGCGGCGACTTCGCGCGCGGTCAGCAGGAGCTGCACGACGGGCGTATCGAGACGCTCCCGTTCCGCGAAGCAGGCACCTAACGACATCGCGGCCACCGTCGCGATCGATCGCGCACGCCGCCGCATCAGCGCCCGCTGAAACGCGGGGGTCGCTTCTCGAGAAACGCGCTCATCCCTTCGCGCATGTCATCGGTGGCGGCCAGCAGCCCAAATTGATCGGCCTCGAGGAGCAGCGCCTCCTCCAGCGGAAGCTCCACGCCGCGCACCACCGCCTCGATCGAGAGCGCCAACGCGACCGGGCCGTTGGCGAGCATCTTCAGCAGCATCTCGCGCGCGACGCGGAGCAGGTCGCCCGGCGCCACCACGGTGTTCACCAGGCCAATGCGGTACGCCTCTCGCGCGTCGATCATCTCGCCGGTCAGGATGAGCTCGAGCGCGCGGCCCTGCCCAACGAGGCGGGGAAGGCGTTGTGACCCGCCATACCCGGGGGAAATTCCCAGCTTCACTTCCGGCTGGCCGAACCTGGCGGTCTCGGCGGCGATCCGAACGTGACACGCCATGGCGATCTCGCACCCGCCACCCAGCGCAAAGCCGTTGACCGCCGCGATGATCGGTTTGGGAGACGTTTCGATCCGCCGCAGAAGGTGCTGCCCCCTCCGGGCACGGTCTCGGCCGTCGAGAGGGCCCTGTTTCGAGAGCTCGGCGATGTCGGCGCCGGCGACGAAAGCCTTGGATCCGGCGCCCGTCAGGATCGCCCCGCCGACGTCCTCCCGCGCCCGGATCTCCTCGATCGCCTGCCCCAGCTCGGCGATCGTCAAGTCGTTGAGGGCATTGAGCTTATCGGGACGATTCACCGTCAGCGTGGCCACCCGGTCGCTGACGTCTAACGTTATGTTCTGGAAGGGCATTCGTCGTGTCGGGTAGGGACGGAGTCGGTTCAGAATCTAATCTCCCGGACCCCTTTTTGCTTTCCGCCGGAACGGTGTTATGGCGCGATGGATCACTCGGCACGGCTCGAAACGCACTGCGTTTCAGTATCGCGACCCGGACGGGCGTCCGGTGCGCGAGGCACGTGTGCTCGAGCGGATCGACGCGCTTCGCATTCCCCCGGGCTGGAACTCGGTTCACGTCGCCCTGAGCGAAAGGGCCGCAATCCAGGCGTGGGGCATCGACGCCAAAGGGCGCAAGCAGTACCGCTACCACCAACGCGCCGTCAAGCGCAGCGAGACCGCGAAGTTCTTTCGCGTTCGCGCGCTGGCGAAGGATCTCCCGAATATTCGCGCGTCGCTCTATCGGGATTTCTGCCGCGGTGATTTCTGCCGCGAGCATGTGCTGGCGGCGGTCGTGCGATTGATCGGCGATGGATTCTTCCGCGTCGGCAGCGAGCGGTACCTCAAGGAAAATCGTACGTTCGGCATCTCGACGCTTCACAAGTCGCACGTCCGCGTGGATGGACCGTGCTTGATCTTCGAGTACCGCGGAAAGCGGGGGATCGACCATCGCCAGGTCGTCGTTGACGCGGAGCTCGCGTTGTTCGTCGCGCAGGTCATGCAGGCGCCCGGCCGCAGGTTGTTTCGCTATCGCGAAGGTGCCGATTGGCACGATCTCGACGCGCGCGATGTGAACCACTACCTGCGCAAGACGCTCGGCGTGCGCTACACGGCGAAGGACTTCCGCACCTGGGGCGGCACGCTGCGTCTCGCGACCGTGTTGGCCGAGCTCGGACCCGCGAACAGCGAGCGTGAGGCGAAGCGGAATGTGGTGATGGCCGTCCGCATGGTGGCCGCCGAGCTCGGCAACACCCCGGCCGTCTGTCGCAAATCCTACGTGCACCCGATCGTCATCGCGCGTTACCTCGATGCTGGCGACACGATCGCGCGCGGTCTCGCGCGAGTGACGCCGCAGAACGGCGTTGCGCGCCATCACCCCGAAGAGCGCGCGCTCCTGCACTTTCTCGATCGCCACTTTCCGGAGCGCCGCCGGAAGCCGCGTCCGAAGCCGAAGGTGGTGGAGGAAGCCGCCGCGGCGTAGCCGACGAGGCGGGGCCGGTGCTACGTTCCCGCCATGGCAGTCATCGAGTCGGTCCGATGGTCGCCGGATGCCGTCGCCGTCCGAATCATCGACCAAACCCAGCTCCCCGACCGCTTCATCGAGCGCGACCTCGAGTCGCTGGATGATGTGTGCACGGCGATCCAGACCCTCGCCGTGCGTGGCGCGCCGGCGATTGGCGTCGCGGGCGCGATGGGTCTGGTCGTATCAATGCTCCCGCATGCGCTCGATTCGCGTGACAGGTTCGATGCGCGCGTGCACTCGCATGCCGAGCGAATACGCGCGACGCGTCCCACCGCGGTGAATCTCCCCTACGCGCTCGGTCGCCTTTTGACGCGCGCGCGGGAGACGTCTGGCGGCCCGACCGACGTGATCGAGGCGATGCGCGACGAGGCGACACTGCTGCTGGAAGAGGACCGCTCGATGTGCCAGCGAATCGGCGAGCACGGCCTCGCGCTGCTCCCGGATGACGCAACTGTTCTGACGCACTGCAACCCGGGAGCGCTGGCGACGACCGGTATCGGGACGGCGTTGGCACCCATCTATCGCGCCCACGACCTCGGGCGACGCGTGCACGTCTACGTCGACGAGACCCGCCCCTTACTGCAGGGAAGCCGGTTGACGGCGTGGGAGCTGACACGCGCCGGCATTCCGTGCACCGTGATCGTGGATTCCGCGGCGGCCGGTCTCATGCGCGCAGGGACGATCGATCTCTGTTTCGTCGGAGCCGATCGTATCGCCGCCAACGGTGACGTCGCCAACAAGATTGGGACATACGCCATCGCGCTGGCCGCGCAGCACCACGGGATCCCGTTTTACGTGGCCGCCCCATCGTCGACTCTCGATCCGTCGATTCCGAACGGCGATGTCATTCCGATCGAGCGCCGTTCGCGGGAGGAGCTGGACCGACTCCGGGACGTGCGCCTGGCGCCTGATGCGGCCGGCGTGGACAATCCCGCATTCGACGTGACGCCGGCGGAGATGGTGACGTCGATCGTGACCGATCGCGGGGTGTATTCACGTCCCTATCGGTTCCAGGAGCTGGAAACGACGCCCGCTCGTCAGGCGCGGCAGCGCTCCAACGTCCTCGACCCCGCGACGCCCTGACGCCCCGCGCCCGCCCGTCCTCCGTCCTCGCCATCGACCAGGGAACGACCGGGTCGACGTGCCTCGTCGTCAACCGCGACGGGAAGATCATCGGCCGCGGATATCGGGAGATTCCTCAGCACTACCCGAAGCCAGGCTGGGTCGAGCACGATCCGCGCGACCTCCTCGAGAAGACGCTCGAGGCCGCTCGTGAGGCGATCCGGAAAGCCGGCGTGACACCGGATGCGATTGGCATCACCAATCAGCGCGAGACCATCGTGCTGTGGGATCGGCGCACCGGCGAGCCGTTAGGCCGGGCCATCGTCTGGCAGGACCGACGAACGGCGGAGCGCTGCCAGGAGCTGGCTCCGCAGGCGGATCGAATCGCGGGCCTCACCGGTCTCGTCACCGACCCGTATTTCTCCGGGACGAAGCTCGAGTGGATGCTGCGGGATGACGCGGTGAGGCGGCGGGCCCTCAATGGGGAGCTGGCGGCCGGAACGGTGGACAGCTGGCTGATCTGGTCGTTGACCGGCGGTGCCATTCACGCCACCGACCCGACCAA
This sequence comes from Gemmatimonadaceae bacterium, assembly GCA_035765135.1. Taxonomy (GTDB): domain Bacteria; phylum Gemmatimonadota; class Gemmatimonadetes; order Gemmatimonadales; family Gemmatimonadaceae; genus JAICNG01. The sequence goes on from DASTYE010000065.1 coordinate 9,164, forward strand.
TGCATCCCGGACGTTGTTATACGACATCAACGAGCGCGCCTGGAGCGACGAGCTGTGCGACCTCCTTCACGTACCACGCTCGCTGTTGCCCGAAGTGCGCCCGTCGAGCGGGGATTTCGGGGTCGCCGATGCCAGATTCCTTGGCGCCGCGATGCCGATCATGGGGGTGGCTGGCGATCAACAGGCCGCGCTCTTCGGGCAGGGATGTCATACCGCTGGCACCAGCAAGAACACCTACGGCACGGGCGCGTTTCTTCTTCTCAATACCGGCAACAGGCGCGCCGAGGCCGGTGGCGGGTTGCTCGCGACGCTTGCGTGTGATGCGAACGGGCAACCAGCTTACGCTCTCGAGGCAGCCATCTTCATCGCGGGCGCGGCCGTGCAGTGGCTGCGCGATGGCCTTGGCATTCTCACCACCGCGGCCGAGAGCGAGGAGCTCGCCAGCCAAACCGCCTCGAACGACGGGGTGTATTTCGTGCCCGCGCTCGTCGGGATGGGCGCGCCGCACTGGGAGCCGCGGGCGCGTGGGATGATCGTCGGCCTGACGCGCGGATCCACGCGGGCGCATCTCGTGCGGGCTGCCCTCGAGGCGATGGCGTACTCGACGGCCGACGTGCTCGAGCTGATGCACGCCCGCACGGTGCTCGACGGCGAGCAATTGCCAGGAGGACGCGAGGCACCGCTGCGCGTTGACGGAGGCGCGACGGAGAATGACTGGCTGATGCAATTTCAGGCCGATGTGCTCGGCGTTCCCGTCGAGCGACCGCAGCAGGTGGAGACGACAGCCCTCGGCGCCGCCGGCCTCGCGGGGCTGGCGGCCGGGGTGTGGCCGAACGTGGATGCGTTTCAGGCGACGCGGGAGTTCACGCGATTTGTTCCTGGCGAAGGGCGAAGGCTGGCGCGCGAAGGCGCCGCCGGGTGGGCGCGGGCCGTGCGGGCAGCGCTGTCCTGGGCGCGCGACGCGGAATGACCCGCCGCCAGCTTCCAGGGCTGCTCGATGCCCACCGTGATGCACTGTCTGCCTGTCGTCGGTGCACGCTCGACGACCAGCGCGTGCGTCCAATCCTGTCGGACGCCCGGCATCCCCGCGCGATGCTCGTGGGACAGGCACCGGGGAAGAGCGAGATCGAGGATCGGCGTGCGTTCACCGGACGCGCGGGCAGGACACTCTTCCGTTGGCTCGAGCGCGCCGGCCTGGATGAGGCCGCGTTTCGGCGGGAGGTATACATTGCCGCCGTCACGCGATGCTATCCGGGTCCGAGTCCCTCTGGTCGCGGGGATCGGGTCCCGTCCCTCGAGGAACAGGCGCGGTGTGCTCCCTGGCTCGACGCGGAGCTCGATCTCATCCAGCCATCGCTCATCATCCCCGTCGGCCGTCTCGCGATCGACCGCTTTCTTGGACGCGACCCGCTCGACCGGCTCGTTGGGCGGTGTCACCGTGCGCGCGTCCGGGGGCGGCAGATCACCGTGATTCCGTTACCGCATCCCTCGGGGGCGAGCAGCTGGGTGAATATGCCCGCGAACCGAGCGCTGCTCGACTCCGCGCTCGATCATCTGGCCGCGGCGCTCGCGGAGCTCGACGTCACGCGATCGCGATCGACTCGGCGAACGGCCTAACGAACGACGGAGGCATCCATGGGTGTCGTACTCGCATTTGCGCTCTCGCTGCACGCCCCACCACGGGTGACGATTGCGCCGGACAAGGTGAAGCATTTCTTCATGTCGGCCTTCGTGCAGAGCCTCTCCTACACGACGCTGCGGACGACGGGAGTCGACCACGATGACGCCCTCGTCGCGGCGGGGGCGGCGACCGTAGCGCTCGGCGTCGGCAAGGAGGTGTTTGATGCGCGAGCGGGGCGCCGATTCGACGTCTACGATCTCGCGTGGGATCTGGCGGGGGCGGCGGCTGCCACGGCGGTGCTCGAGCAATCGCGGCGGTAGTCGCTCGCCACTCTACACGCGTCCGACCTTCACCCGTATATTCCGCCCGTCTCGCTGGAAGCCCCTC
>DASTYE010000066.1:0-7698 GCA_035765135.1 Gemmatimonadaceae bacterium
CATGCGCGGTCAGCTCGCGAAGGCGAAGCAGCAGGTGGCCGCCGCGATCGCCGATGAGAAGCGGCTGCGCGATCAGGCCGATGGCGAGCTCCGGAACGCGCAGGACTGGGAGCGTCGCGCGATGCTCGCGGTGCAGGAAGGACGCGATGATCTCGCGAAGCAGGCGCTCGTGCGGTACAACGAGCACTTCACGTATGCGCAGCAGCTCGAGCTCACCTGGCAGACGCACCGTGCCGAGACCGACAAGCTGAAGAATTCGCTTCGCGATCTGAACGACAAGATCGAGGAAGCGAAGCGCAAGAAGAATCTGCTCATTGCACGGCAGAAGCGGGCGCAGGCGCAGCAGCGCATCCAGGAGACGATGTCCTCGATGAGCGAGACGTCCGCGTTCGAGGCGTTCTCGCGGATGGAGGAGCGCATCGAACAGAACGAGCGTCGCCTCATCGCCAGCGCGGAAATCGAGGAGGAGTTCTCCGGCGACAAGCTCCAGAACGAGTTCAAGCGTCTGGAGAAGAGCAGCGCGGCGACAAGCGTGGATGCGCGCCTGCTCGAGCTGAAGCAGAAGATGGGCGTGCTGCCGGCCGGTGCCGCCCCACAGTCGCGGCAGCTGGGGAAGGGTAACGCGGAGGGGGTCGCGTCCCGCGACGAGGAGACCGTCCAGGCGGAAATCGACGACCTGCCAAAACGGGAGAAGCCCGCGACGTGAGCGCCCTGACGGTAGGGCGCTTTCGTTTCGCGCCCTTACTCACCGCGGTCGTCGTCACTGTCCTGCTCGTCATGCTGTTCGGCCATGCGGCCGAGCTGTTCATCCTGCTGTTCATCTCGATCCTGATTTCGCTGTACCTCGGCGCCGTTGCCGACTGGCTGCGAGATCGTGTCCACCTCTCACGCGCTGTCGCCCTCTCCATCGCGGTCGTTTCGACGCTGGCGGCGGTCGTGGCGCTCTTCTGGGTGCTGGTTCCGCCGGTCATCGACCAGACGCAGGCGCTGATTCGGGTTCTCCCCGACTACATCCAGAACTGGGAGCGCGGTCTCGAGCGCGCGGTCTCGCGATTCCCCGCGCTCCAGGAGGCGTTCCGTCCCGGGGAAAACACCCTGCTGCGCGCCGTGTACGAGCGCGTGAGCGGTGCCTTCGGCAACCTCGTTCCCAAGTTCTTCGGCGTGCTGCACGGCGCGATCAACGTGTTCGCCGTGGCGATCATGTCGCTCTACCTCGCGCTGCATCCGGGACTCTACCGCGAGTGGATGATCGCGATGTTCCCGCCCGTGCACCGCGACCTCGTGCGCGACGTGCTCGGCGATCTCGCGAACACGCTCCGCTCCTGGATCGTTGGACAGCTGCTGGCCATGCTGATCCTGGGCGTGTTTACCGCGGCCGGCCTGTATCTGCTGGACGTCCCGTACTGGCTCACCTTCGGCGTGTTCACCGGGGCCGTGGCGGTGGTGCCCTTCTTCGGCACGCTGGTGTCGACGATTCTCCCGGCCCTGTTCGTGATTGCCGGAAACGGCATCTGGGGGCTGAGCGGATTCACCCATGCCCTGCTGGTCGCGGCGTTAGGCGTCGTCATTCACGTGATCGAGGGGAACGTGGTGCTCCCCCGCATCATGCAGAAGCAGGTGGATCTGCCGCCGGTGCTGACGATCATGTCGGTCCTGATCATGGGAAAGTTGCTCGGGCCGGTGGGGCTCATCGTCGCCGTTCCGACGCTGGTGGTCGTCATGGTCGTCGTGAGGCGCATCCTGATCAGCCGCATCTACGAGGGACAGGGATTCCGGCGCACGACGCGTGACAGCGTGTTCGTCGTTCGCGTGCCCGCGACGAAGGGCGGCGTTCTCGTTCCGCCGCCCCCAGGCGTGGACCCCCTGAGCCTCGCGGAGCTGAGGAGGGAGCGGGTGGCGTGAAGGCCGGGCTCGAGGTGTCCGGGGATCGCGGGGTCAAGGGCGCGCGAGCGGATTCTCGTCCTGCGCCCGCGACCCCGCGACCCCGTGACCCCGTGATCCCGGCCTTCCTCATTCTCGCCGAAGGCCAGTTCGGCCCGCTCACATCGAAAACGGCGAATTCCTGCATCCGCTATACGCCCGATCGTGTCGTTGGCGTCATCGATTCGCGCCGCGCTGGAAAGACGGTCCAGGACATACTCGGCTTCGGTGGCGATCTGCCGATCGTCGCGGACTTCGACGAAGGGCTTCGACTGTCTCCGAACGCGCTGCTCATCGGGATCGCGCCGCAGGGCGGGAAGTTGCCGGCCGAGTGGCGGGCTACGATCCGTCGTGCGATCGAGCACGAGATGGACATCTGGAGCGGGCTGCACACGTTCATCGGCGAGGACCCCGAGCTTCACGAGCTCGCGGAGCGCCACGGCGTCACCATCCACGACTTGCGGCGTCCCCCCGCTGACCTGCCCGTCGCCGGGGGTCGGGTTCGCGAGATCGACGCGACCGTGGTGCTCACCGTCGGATCGGACTGCAACATCGGCAAGATGACGGCCGCGCTCCAGATGCGTGACGGCCTGACGGCGCGCGGGCGGCGAGTGGCCTTTGCGGGAACCGGTCAGACCGGAATCCTCATCGACGGAAAGGGGATCGCCGTTGACGCCGTCATCGCCGACTTCATCGCTGGGGCCGCTGAACGCCTCGTGCTCGATTCCGCGCGGCGAGCGGATATCGTTCTCGTCGAAGGGCAAGGCTCAGTGATTCATCCTGGGTACTCCGGGGTGACCCTCGGTTTGATTCACGGCTCGCTTCCGCACGCGATGGTCATGTGTCATCAGCCATCGCGTGAGCACGTGACCAACAACCCGTGGGTGAAGCTCCCCCGATTGACCGACCTCATCGCTCTTCACGAGGCGCTCGTCAGGCATCTGCGACCAGCTCCCGTGATCGCGGTGTCGCTGAACACGTACGACCTGTCGGATCGGAAGGCAAAGGCGGCAATCAAATCGATCGAGCGTCAGACGGGGCTGCCGACGACGGATCCGGTGCGCTTCGACCCGACCCCGGTCGTGGAGGCGATCGACCGCTTTCACCGCAAGCGAACGCGCGCAGGTTCGCGCCAACGCGCGCGAGGCTGATGCCGTCAGCGGTCGCCGGCTGACCGACATTGGGGGCGACTTCGTCTCGCTCCCCAATGCCTTACGCGCTACGCCTCTTCGGCATCCACAAACGATATCGCGTCGGCCTCGGTAGCTGCCGCGCCACGGTCGATGCGCTCCGCGGCGTCACGCTGCACGTGCGGCCCGCCGAGGTCGTGGTCATTGCCGGGCGACCCGGGTCGGGCAAGAGCACGCTGCTCCTGTGCGCCGCGGGGCTGATGCGTCCGGACAAAGGACGCGTGCACTGGTTCGGTGAGTCTCTGTCGCCGGCCGGTCGCCCCGCGGGCGTGCTCTACCGATCGGCCCCCTCTCACTACGGCTGCATGACCGCGGCCGAATCCCTGGAGCACGCGCTGGTGCGTCGCAATGTCGCGCCACCGGCCGAAGCATTGGAGTGCGCATTACAGCGGGTTGCGATGACGTCGGCGGCGGACGTTCATCTGTCGCGCCTGAGCGCTGGTGAGCTGCGGAGGCTCGCACTCGCCGAGGTGGTTTTGTTGCAGCCGCGTCTCGCCATGCTCGACGACATCGCGGACGCGCCGGACGATGCCAGCGCTCGCATCATCGCCGCGACGATCACCTGGCTGTCAGCGTGTGGCGTCACGATCCTCGCCTCGGCCAGTCACGCAGCGACGTTGGCGAGCGCCGCCTCACGAGTGCTCTCGCTCGAGGAGGGTCGGCTGCGCCCACCTGTCGATCCGCTGCCGCGTGCGCTCGAGCTCACCGTCGATCATGCGCCGCGGGTAGCCCTGCGACTGGCCCGTCACCGGCCCGCGCGGTCCGCCGGTCCAGGCACGGTGCGCGTCGCGCTCGGCGGCGCATCGGCCGAGGAGGTGCTCGCCGAATGCCGGCGGATGGGCATCGCCGTTCACGGCTCGCGCATCGTTCTCGTTGGCAGCCTGTCGCGAGCACGTGTTGCCGAGGAGCAGACGCCGTCCGGTGACCGCCCACCGGGCGTGTCCTAGGTGTCGCTACCGGAGAGGTTGTTTACGCTGAGAGGCGGCTGATCGGTGGCTTGCGGCCATGCGCCGTGTGGGGTCGCGTGGTGTTGTAGCATGTGAGAAAGGCGCCGAGCGCGCCAGCGCGAGCCGCCGAGGACCGATACGGCCTGGCATACGCCCACTCGCGGAGCGCGGTCTGGATGAAGCGCTCCGCCTTGCCATTCGTGCGGGGCGTGTAGGGGCGAATGCGGAGGTGGCGGAGGCCGAGCGCGCCAAGGGTCGTCGCATACCGACGGTGGACATAGCAGAAGGCATTGTCGGTCATGACCGCGGTGACCCGAACCCCGAGGGTCGCGAGCCAGGCCACGGCATGCTTCAGAAAGGCCGTGGCACTCTCGGCGGACTCGTCGGGGAAGAGTTCCGCATACGCGACTCGTGAGGCATCATCGATGGCGACGTGCAGGCACTCCCAGCCGCCCCCGCGCGCGCGGCGCGTGTAGTCGCCGTGGATGCGATGCCCCACGCAGCCGATCCGGCCTAACTTCTTCGCGTCGATGTGCAGGAGCTCGCCCGGCGTGGCGCGCTCGTAACGGACGATCGGCGGCCGCGGCACCACGGGCGGCAGTCGCCCCAAGCCGACCCGTCGCAGCACATCGCCCACCGTCGACAGGGGCAGGTGCAGCGCATCGGCGATCTGCGGGCCGCTCCGGCGTCGCGCCCGCAACAGCCGGATGCGTCGCTCGACGGCCGCCGGGAGTTGCCGCGGCGAGCGGTGCGGGCGCGAGGACCGATCGCGCAGGCCGTCCAGCCCCTCGGCGCGGTACCGGCGCATCCACTTCCGCACACTTTGGGCACTAATCGCGAACGCAGCGGCGGCCTCGGGCACCGCCCATCCGTCCTCCAGCACGCGCGTGACGAGGCACACTCGCCCCGTGAATCCCAAGCGCGCATTCTTGTGGCTGTTCACTCGGTCCTCTGGCGGCTGCCGGTCGGTGGTCCAGGCAACCCCAGCTTGTAACCGCTACGATCGAGTGAACACCCCCAGTCGCGAAACAACGTGTCCGGTAATCACACCTAGGGCCGGGCGGCAGAAGCGGCAACCTCAACAGCTTACCACGGATTCGAACGGCAGAAACGACACGGATACGACAAACGGCAAGGGCTTTTTGGAACTGCAACGGCAAACGACTCTGGACCAATCGATCTGCCGGTTCACCGTGACTGACCCGATAGGTGTCCACAAAGCTCTCGCAGTTCCCGTAAATCCGTGCCATTTCGCCGTTCAAGATCTGTGAAATCCGTGATAAGCTGTTGACGTTGCCGTTGCAGTTTCTGCGGCCTCCGCGGTCCCAGGCCAAACTATCCCAATTACAGAAGCAGGCCGCTAGCTTCACCCAAATGCCCGAGTTCGTCCTCTACAACACGATGTCGCGTCGCGTCGAGCCGTTTGCGCCGGCGGACGGCGAGACCGTGCGGATGTACACGTGCGGCCCCACCGTCTACAAACCGGCGCACATCGGAAATTTCCGCACGTTCCTCTTCGAGGATCTGCTGCGGCGGACGATCCGGCTCCGAGGCTGGCGCGTCGTGCAGGTGATGAACCTCACCGACGTCGATGACAAGATCATCAAGGCGGCTGCGGAGAAGGGACAGTCGATCCGCGAGATCACCGAGCCGGTGACCGACGTGTTTCATCGCGATCGCCGGTACATGCGGATCGAGGACTCGGAAGTCTATCCGAAAGCGACCGCACACATCCCGGAGATGATCGCCCTCGTCGAGCAGCTCATGGAGCGCGGTCTCGCCTACCGTGCGGACGACGGATCGATCTACTACGCCATCTCGAAGTTCACGGAGTATGGGCGGCTCTCGCGGCTCGATACGCGCACGATTCAGCCGGGAGCGCGCGTCGCCGCGGACGATTACAACAAGGAAGACGTGCGCGACTTCGCGCTGTGGAAGGCGGCGAAGCCCGAGGATGAGCGGACGGGGGCCGCGTGGGATTCGCCGTGGGGTCGCGGGCGACCGGGGTGGCACCTCGAGTGCTCTGCGATGGCGATGAAATACCTGGGGGAGACGCTCGACCTCCACTGCGGTGGCGTCGATCTCATCTTTCCGCACCACGAGGACGAGATCGCGCAGTCGGAAGGGGCAACGGGCGTCCCGTTCGCTCGTGCCTGGTGCCACGGCGAGTTCCTGCTCGTCGAGGGATCGAAGATGGCGAAGCGAGTGGGGAACGTGGTCACGGTTGGGACGCTCCGCGAGCAGAAGATCCCCGGGGTGGCCGTGCGTCACCTGATGTTCGGCACCCACTATCGTCAACAGCTCAACCTGAAGGACGAGGCGCTGGAGTCATCGGTTCAGGCCGTCCGGCGGATCGGGACGTTTGCCGATCGCCTGGCCAAGGCGCGCGGCGGAACGCCCGAGCTGGCGCAGGCAGCGGAGGAGGCCGAGGAGGCCGTTCGCGCCGCGCTCTTCGACGATCTCAACGCCCCCCGGGCCCTCGGCGCGCTGTTCATCTTTCTCAACCGGGCGAACGCCGAGCTCGACCGCGGGGGCACGGACCGCGGCGCCCTCGACCGGGCTCGTGAGGCCTTCAATACGATCGATGGCGTTCTCGACCTCGTTCCCCGGGGCCAGGAGACGGATGGCGACGAGAACGCGCGGCTCGAGCGGGAAAGGCTCGCCGAGTGGGTCGAGTCGAGGCTGGCCGAGCGGCGGGCGGCGCGGGCCGCGCGTGACTTCGCGCGGGCCGACGCGATCCGCCGGGAGATCGAGAGTCGAGGGATCGAAGTGAAGGATGGGCCGACGGGAACCGAGTGGCGGGTGCTGGAAGGCGCCTAAGTCGCTGTCTCGTCGTGTATTGACACCCTTTTCCCGCCTGGTTATCCTAAGAGTCTCGCAAAAAACTGCCGTGTGCTGACGTAGCTCAAATGGCAGAGCAGCCGCCTTGTAAGCGGCAGGTTGCGAGTTCGATTCTCGCCGTCAGCTCTGAGCGAGTCGTCAGGGTGCTCGACACGGGGGGCGGTCGGCGCGGAATTCCGATCGGTGGGGTACCCAAGCGGTCAACGGGAACAGACTGTAAATCTGTCGGCTCCGGCCTTCGAAGGTTCGAATCCTTCCCCCACCACTGTCGCACAGTGTCGCGGGAGTAGCTCAGCTGGTAGAGCGCAAGCCTTCCAAGCTTGATGTCGCGGGTTCGAGCCCCGTCTCCCGCTTGCGCGTTTGTCGTTAGGAATCGAAGGGGCGGTGTCGACGCAACAACAGGGCGAGTGGTACGAGGACCGAAGACGAGGCCGCCGCGGGGCACGGCGGCTTTCGGCGTGAGAAAGTGCCTCGGGGAAGCTCCGTCGCTCGCGTAGCTCAGTTGGTAGAGCACACCCTTGGTAAGGGTGAGGTCACCGGTTCAATCCCGGTCGCGAGCTTGAACGGCGAATGCGGAATTCGGAACGCGGAATAGCGATTCCGCAGTCCGCGTTCCGAATTCTGAAGCAGGACCCTCAATCGTTAGGGATCAGACGACCATGGCCAAAGCGAAATTCGAGCGGACGAAGCCGCACGTGAACGTGGGGACGATCGGGCACGTCGATCATGGGAAGACGACGTTGACGGCGGCGATCACGGCGATTCAGGCGAAGAAGGGGTTGGCGCAGTTCACGGCGTAC
>DASTYE010000067.1:0-4291 GCA_035765135.1 Gemmatimonadaceae bacterium
TAGCCCACCCGGGCGCGCGTGCCGCGCTCACGGTCGAGCGCGAGGAACGCACGCTCATCGGCGAGGTTGTTGACGAAGAGGGCGATTTCCCAGCTCGGGCGCGTGACCCCGACCCGAGCGTTCACCAGGTTATACGCCGGCAACAGCGGGTTGAAGGTAAACGTGGTCTGGGTCAGCGGTCCGCCAATCGTCGCTCCCCCTTGGTCCTCGAACTGGGTCATGTCGACCACGCCGACACCGGGCGCATGATCATCGATCTGCGTGTATCGGGAGCCGACGTGCTGGTAGCTGGCGGTAAAGAAGGCCTGGGCGCCCGCTCTCATCGGCCACCGCCAGGTAGCCGCCGCCGACGCCTGCACCCGCGGAACGCTCGGCAAGCGGTTGCCCTCGCGGATTCCCGACACGACGGTCACGTTGCCAAGATCATCCGTCGAGGTCAGTGTCGACTTCAACTCCGATTCGGTGAGCGTGGCCGACAACGAGAGGTCGAAGCGTTCGTTAGGCCGCATCGCGAGCTCGGCCTCGAAGCCGCTGCTCACCGCCTCCGGCACGTTGAAGATGAGCCGCGACGAGCAGGAGCCGGCCGTCACGGTGAGCTGGAGGTCGCTGATGTCCATGTAGAAGCCGGAGAGATTCAACGAGACGCGCCCGTTCATCCACTGCGACTTCGCTCCGACTTCGTAGTTCCAGGCCGTCTCGTCCCGCCACGAGTCGCGCCCACTGAAGGTGGCGAGATCCTCGGGAGTGCAGAGCGGGACGTTGAGTGGATCGTTGATCCCGCCCAGCCGGAAGCCCTTGGAGGCCTGCGCGTTCAGCGTGAGCGATTCGTTCGGCCGGAAGCTCGCGATGAAACGTGGCGCGAAGCCGTCGGCTTCCGTAGAGCCGGGAACGGACACCACCGCGGTTCCGGTGTTGTCGTGCGCGAAAATCCCGTCGAAGACCTGCTCGCGATCCTCGCTGAAGTTGTAGTAGCGCAGGCCGGCGGTCAGGTCGAGCCGTTCCGCGAATGTGACGGTGGCCTCGCCGAACACGGCCGTCTGCGTCAGATCGTAGGCGAGATCCGAGAAGAACAGCTCGTCACGCGCGGCACGAAGTCCCTGGGTCGGAATGTCGGTGGCGGCCTCGAACCCGGACACGGTGAGGCTCTGATTGTATTCACGTTTGTTCGTGCTGAAAAACCCCCCAACGAGCCATCGAGCGCGGTCACCGCCGCCTCCCAGCCGGACCTCCTGCGTGAACACGCGAGACTGCGTCGCGTCGTCGAGCGGAGAGTTGAGCGTGTAGACCTCCTCTGGGAGCCCAATGCTTCCGCCGGTGATGCTCGACGTCAGCGCGCCAGCGTCGCGCACGACGAGTACGTCTCGATAGGTGTACGACGTGATCGACGTGAGGTTGGCGGCGCCGAAATCGTACCGGAGGTTCACGTCGCCCAGCACGAAGTCATCGGAGAACGGCTCCTCGATCTGCGTGAACAGCTTCCGCTCTCCCAGCGTCACAGGCGCCCGCGAGGTGGTGTAGGGATTCGCGAGGATGTTGAACGTGTCGATGCGATTCCAGCCATCCATTTCGACCTTTTGAAAGACGATGCGCGGCGTGATGGTGAACTGCTCGCTCGGTGACAGTCGCACGGCGGCACGAACCCCGGTCTTCGTACCGGTGTTGACGTTCTCGTCCGTGCTGAAGTCGGGCTGCACCGCGTCCATGTAGCCGGCCAGCTGGTTGTGGTACACCACCAGCCGGGCCGCCGCTCTGTCGCCGAGCGGCACGTTCGTTCCCACTTTGACCTGCGCGCCTCCGTTGCCGCCGTCGATCCAGCTGCCGCCCACCTCTCCGAATGTGCTCCGGACGCCGAGCTCGGGCTGATTGGTGATGTAGCGAACCGTACCCGAGAGCGAGCCGGATCCGAACAACGTTCCTTGCGGGCCGCGGAGCACCTCGACCCGACCGATGTCGAACAAGTCGAGGTCCGGCGTGAACAATGAGAGCGAGATTGGCGCGTCATCCAGGTACGCGCCCACCTGTTCCTTCACACCGGGTTGGTCGCGCGCGATTTGCCCGGCGGAGGCCCCGCGCATCGCGACCTGACTCTGGCCGGGTCCGAGGTTCTGCACGCTGAACCCGGCGACGTTGACCGCGATGTCCTCGATGTCCTCGGCGCCACGCTCCCGCAGCACTCGCGCGGTTGGCGCGGCGACGGAGAACGGCACGTCCGCCAGCTCCTGCTCACGCAAGGTCGCGGTTACGGTCACCGCCTCGAGGGGAAGTGGTTGGAGCACCACGTCGAGCGTGGTCGCATCAGTGACCTCGACGGTTTGGACCACTCGACGAAAGCCGACGAGCGACACGGTGACGGAATGGGTGCCGCGAGAAAGACCCGCAAGCGTGTAGCGGCCGTCGGCCGCGGTCGTGGTGCTGCGCGTGGCGCGCGTCGCCCGGTTGGTAGCGGTGACGCGAGCGGCCTCTATCGGCACGCTCTGAGGGTCGCGCACCGCGCCGGAAAGACGTCCATCTGTTTGCGCGTATACAGGGATGGCTGACAACACAGCGATTCCGACAACGGTCAGGCACCGGCAACCCGGATGGAGCATGGAGGTTCTCCCCTTCGAGAAGTTGGGCCCCGCATTACGATTCGAACGCTTCCGTTGGTACGCCGCAGAGGAGAGTTTGTCAATATTTCCGCATGTGGATAACCCGCGTGCTCGCACCGGGCCCATGGCATATTGCACGGTTCAGGGGTTCATTCTCGTCGCTCTCTAGGGGAAAACTCGATGAAGCTGGCTGGTTTCTTCGCCCTCGTGCTCACCGCGCCACTGCTGTTCGCGCAGGAGACCTTGTCGCCAGAGAGACGATCGCGCGCACGCGACCTCGGCGTCGCGCCTGGCGTCTTTCGCCCCGGACGGTTCAACGCCATCACGGATGTCGCGGGGGTGCGCGTTGGTCATGCGACGCTCATCATCGGCGATTCCGTGCGAACCGGGGTGACGGCGATCCTGCCTCACGAGGGCAACCCCTTCCTCGATCGCGTGCCCGCCGCCATGCATGTCGGTAACGGGTTCGGAAAGCTGTTGGGGGTTACGCAGGTCGGCGAGCTCGGGGAGCTCGAGACCCCTGTACTCTTGACGTGCACGCTATGCGTGTGGCGTGCAGCGGATGCCCTCGTCGGGTGGATGCTCGACCGCCCGGGAATGGAGAACGTGCGCTCGATCAATCCCGTCGTTGGCGAGACGAATGATGGACGTTTGAACGCGATTCGAAGTCGGCCCGTCGATGCGGTGGCGGTGCGACGCGCGCTCGATAGCGCGAAGAGTGGTGCAGTTGAGGAGGGAAGTGTCGGCGCCGGCACCGGCACGATCGCCTTCGGGTGGAAGGGCGGCATCGGGACATCGTCGCGTCTGCTTCCGCAAACGCTCGGCGGGTGGACGGTCGGGGTGCTCGTGCAGTCTAACTTCGGCGGCATCCTGCAGGTGATGGGCGCGCCCGTTGGGCGCGAGCTCGGCCGATACGCCTTCAGGGACGCGGTCGAGCGAGGCGACGGATCGATCATGATCGTGCTCGCCACCGATGCGCCGCTTTCCGACCGAAATCTGCGCCGGCTGGCGGCGCGAGCCATGCTCGGGCTGGCCCGCACCGGGGCATCCGGGTCGAGCGGCTCGGGGGATTACGTGATCGCCTTCTCGACCGCAGCGAGCGTTCGCCGCGCCTGGAACGCCGAACGCCTGACGACGACCGAGCTCGCCAATGAGCCCGCGTCGGCGCTGTTTCAGGCGGTGATCGAGGCCACGGAGGAGGCGATCTACAACTCGATGTTCATGGCGTCGACGATGGAGGGGAGCGGAGCCAGGGTCGAGGCAATCCCCCTCGATCGGGTGGTGACGATTCTGCGGAAGTACGGGATCGGCGGCGGCCGATGAGTGGACGGCATGGTTCGTGATCGAAGGTAGATTCCCCAGGACCAGGACACTGACATGCAGGCGTCTCTCTCGCAAAAGAAAGTCGCGTTCCTCGCCACTGATGGCGTGAACGAGGCCGAGCTGGTTCAACCGCGCGAGGCGTTCGAGCGCGCGGGTGCGGAAGTGCATCTCGTCTCCATCAAGGAGGGCGAGATTCAATCCATGAGCGGCCTCGACAAGGGGAAGACGTACCGCGTCGACCGCCTCGTCGAAAACGCCTCATCCACCGACTACATCGGGCTCGTACTTCCCGGAGGCGTCGGCAATCCCGACAAGCTCCGGATGAACGAGGCAGCCGTGCGGTTCACGCGCGAGTTCTTCTTCGCGGACAAACCGGTGGC
>DASTYE010000068.1:0-21957 GCA_035765135.1 Gemmatimonadaceae bacterium
GCCTGACGCGGATCGCACCGGCGCAGAGCGCATCCGGCTTGGGATCGCTCCTCGACTCCGTCGTGCCGGCGGCCATGAGCGCCGAGCGGATTCCCGGCGCGGTGGTGACGGTGGTGAGGGACGGGCGCGTGATCTTCTCGAAGGGGTACGGCTTCGCCGACCTCGACACGCGGCGCGCCATGACCGATACGACGATCGTGCGGATCGGATCCATCAGCAAGGTCATGACCGCTGTCGCGGTGGCCCAGCTGATCGACCGCGGCCGCGTGCACCTGGACTCGAGCGTCACCGTGTACTTGCGCGACCTGCGGATACGATCGCGCTATCGAACGCCGACGACGGTTAGGCATCTTTTAACACACACGGCGGCGCTGGACGAGATCCGGCCGGGCCCGTTGGCCGAGGGAGAATCAAGCGCCCAGCCATTGCGCGACTTTCTGCGTCCGCGTCTCGTGCAGTACGCGGCCCCCGGGGCGGCGACGGCCTACTCCACGTACGGGATGGCGCTTGCCGGCGTCATCGTCGAGGATGTCTCGCGGCTTCCGTTCGAGCAGTATCTCATCGACAGCATCTGGCGACCGCTCGGCATGACACGGACCTCGATCACGATCTCCGAGGCCATGCGCCAGCAGACGGCGACGCCTTACGATGTCGATGGCGACAGCGCCGTGCGTGCACCGTGGGAGTGGTATCACACGACGCCGGCGTCGTCGGTCAACAGTACCGCGCGGGACATGGCGCGCTTCATGGTCGCGCAGCTCGCCGGACGCAGCGCGATCATGAGTGAGAAGATGACGCGCGAGATGCAGCGCGAGCAGGTCACGTTGCATCCGATGCTTCCCGGCTACGGGCTCGGCTGGCAGCAGATCCGGCGAGGGAGCGACGAGCGCGGCGTTCAGCACGGCGGCGACGTCGCTGGCTTTTCCTCGCTCATGACGCTGGTTCCCGGACGTAACCTCGGTGTGTTCGTCGCGAGCCACCGCGAGGGAAGCGCCCTCCGCCACACCGTCACGCAAGCGGTTCTCGACCGCCTCGCACCGGTGCGCAATCCCTCCAATGCGCGGCCCGTGTCGATGCACGCGTCGCGCAATGTCGCCGCGCGATCGGTTGCTCGGTACGCCGGCCACTATCGCGCGAACATCGTCTGCCACACGTGCGCCAACCCGCGACGGGTGCCGGAGGCCGACGTGGTGGCCAACCAGGACGGCACGTTGTCGGCGTTCAATGGCAGGTTTGTCGAGGTCAGCCCCCGGCTCTTCAGAAGCGAGGATGGGTCACGCCAGTTCGGCTTTCACGAGGACTCGCTCGGTCGGATCACGCACCTGACGTGGGGCTCGTGGCAGGTGATGGAGCGCGTTCCCATGACGGGCGCCTCGGTCGATAGCGCCGCGATTAGAGCCGCAGTGCTGGACTATGTCGATGGGTGGTACACCGGCGACGCAGCACGGATGGAGCGCGCCGTGCACCCCGATCTCGCCAAACGCATCTGGCGCCCCGACCCCGAGCGCGGCGCGAACCGAATGGAGAATCAGACCGCGATGACCCTCGTGCAGGGAACGCGGCGAGGATGGGGCAGAGAGACACCGGAGGCGCTCCGTCGGCGGGAGATCGAAATACTCGAGATCTTCGGCAATGCCGCGAGCGTGCGGGCCCGGATGACGGATTGGATCGATCTCATGCACCTCGCGCGCGTCAACGGAGAATGGAAGATCGTGAACGTGCTGTGGGAGCTCTCGAGCGCGGAACGTGGGGAGCGTTCGACCGCGGCGGCCGAAGGCCCTTCGCTCGTCACGCGCACTTCGCCGGAAAACCCTTCGCTGCGCGCCGAGGTCCAAGCCGTTAACGACTCCCTGGTCGCGGCGTTCAACTCGGGCGACATGCGCGCGGTTGCCCGCTTCTACGCCGATGACGCGCGCATCGACGGCGAACGGGGCGAGCTCGTGCAAGGTCGGGCGGCAATCGACAAGTACTGGACGGACCTTCGCAACCCGAAGTCCTGGAAGCTCGACGTGATCCACGTTGGTGGAGATGCGGACAATCCCTATCAGATCGGGCGCTCGACGCTGGTGACAACCGGGCCGAGTGGCGATCGCACGTCGATTGTCGAGTTTCTGGCGATCTGGCGTCGCGAGCCGAGTGGCAAGCTGAGGATGGTCGTCGACTACTATCGCCACTGAAGCCGGCTCTCACTCGCCACGCACAGGAGAAGATCATGACATCCATGCTTGCATTGGCCTGCGGGCTCGTGCTTTTGGGAATCCCGGCCGTGCAGGCGGCCGCCCAGGCGGAAGCAACAGTTCCGGTTGCGCCGTTCCGGTCGGTCGAGCTGCGCAACGGCGGCAGGGTGATCCTTCGCCATGGGCCAACCCAGAGTGTGACCTTCATCAAAGGCAGTCCAGGCTCGACGCAGGTCACCGTCTCGTCCGAAGACGGGCTGGTCATCGACTGCACGAGCAAGCACGCTCGAGGATATGAGCTCGAAATCGAGATTGTCACTCCGGAGCTCGCCGGTCTCTCCGTCGCGCACGGCGGCACGATCCAGAGCCGTGGCAGCTTCCCGCGTCAGGCAGTGATCGGCGTCAGCGTCGACAATGGCGGCACGGTCGACATTCGCTCGATGTCGGTGGAAACCATCAGCGCTTCGGTGTTGAGTGGTGGGAGAATCCTCGCGACGCCACTCACACTGATGGCCGCCACCGTGGTGGAGGGTGGAAGCATCACATATTGGGGCGACGCGCGCGTCACACAATCGATCGAGCATGGCGGCAGCGTCACGAAGGGAGCCCCATAACGCCTAACATCTCACGAGGACGGAGATGCAACGAGCCGCTGTTCTATCGGTACTGCTGGCATGGACGGCGCTCGGCGCAGCGCACGCACAGGACACGTCGCTCGCTGGGCTCTGGTACGCGAAGCGCTGGTTCGGGCCGGAAGTCCGCGGAGAGCTGATCATCCAGCGCACCGGCAACCGCTGGCAGGCATCGATCGGCGCGCGGACGGCCGACGTCCGTCTTGCGCGCGATTCGGTGTCGTTCGACCTTCCCGCGGCCGCCGCGTTCAAGGGGCGTATGGCCAGCAATGGCACGGCGATCGTCGGACAGTGGATCGAGCCTCAGCGGCGAATCGCCATGCCGCTGACGCTCACGTCGTGCGGGGCCGACTGCTATTCGGCGCGGGTCCAGCCGCTCGACGACGAGTTCACCTTCTACATGGAGGTGAAGCCACGCGCCGACGGAAAGCTCGGCGCCCTCCTCCGCAATCCGGAACGTAATCAGGGCCGCTTCATCCGGCTCGATCACCTCGTGAGGCGCGGAGACACGGTCTTGCTGCGCAATGCGCGCGATTCGACGATCGAGCGGGGGATACTGCGCTTCGGGCGGCTGAGCGTCATGCTGCGGCTTGCCACATACGACTTTCAGAAGATCCCGGCCGACAGCTTCACGCACTTCTATCCCCGCGGGTGGCGGACAGGCACGTACACGTACGCTCCGCCGCGCGCGAGAAACGATGGATGGACCGTCGCGCGCGCGCGCGAGGTTGGGATGTCGGAGGAGAAGCTGGCCGAGATGGTGCGAACGGTGGTGAACAGCTCCGTGGACAGCATGAACGCCTATCGTCTACATGGCATTCTCGTCGCGCGGCACGGCAGGCTCGTGCTCGAGGAGTACTTCTTCGGTGAGCACGCCGACAAGCCTCACGATACGCGATCGGCATCCAAGACCCTCGTCAGCGTCGTGCTGGGAGCCGCGATGCAGGCCGGCATGAAGGTGGGTCCCGACATGCCGGTCTTCGCGACGATGGGTGAAACGTCGTCGGCGCTCGACCCACGAAAGCGCGCCATGACGCTCCGTCATCTGCTGACGATGAGCTCGGGCCTGGACTGCGACGATGGCTCCCCTGACTACCATCCGGGGAGCGAAGACATTCTCACCAATCAGGATACGAACCCCGACTGGCTGCGCACGGTGCTGGGGCTCAAGATGCTCCGCGATCCCGGTGCGAAAGCCGTGTACTGCTCCATCAATCCCTTTCTCGCCGGCGAGGTTCTCGCGCGCGCTACGGGCCGGTCGTTCCCCGATCTCGCCTGGGAGCTGGTCGGTCAACCGCTCCAGATGGGGCGCTACTACATTCTCCTCACCCCGTTAGGCGAGTCCTACATGGGTGGAGGAGCGCGCTACCTTCCGCGCGACTTCATGAAGCTCGCCCAATTGTACGCGAACGGCGGCACGTGGAACGGCCAACGCATCCTCAGCGAGGCGTGGGTGCGCGAATCGGTCGAGCCGCGGTTTCTGCTGGGGACGCAAATCCCAGCCCCGAACGTCGTCCGCTCAGAGGCGAATTACGGCTACCTCTGGTGGAGCACGCAGTACCGGTACCAGGGACGAGTCATTCGCGCCCATCACGCGTCCGGGAATGGCGGACAGTACGCGATGTTCATCCCGGAGCTCGGGCTGGTCATAGCGGCGTGGGGCGGGAACTACGCCGATCCCGGCGGGTTCGTCAGCATCACCAAGCTCATCCCGGATCACATCCTGCCAGCGATCGAGAGATAGCAAATAGCGGTCGCTCGCTGTCATTGGCACGCTAAGGGGGCGTCCAAAACCTCTCAGCGGGTTCGGCGTTGCCGGCGGCTACGCGGCGTCGTCCCAAAATGGACGCCGCGTGGCCATTCCGAGGCCCTTCGTCGCGTCTCCCCCAGTCGAGCGAAGCCAGCCATGCCGCACACGAAGCGACCGACTCCCCTGCGCGATTCTCCCTTCGCCTACACTCGCCCGGCAGGGCACCGTGGATGGCTCGATCGGATGCTCCGCCGGCCGCGGCCGGATCTCGCGGTCAGCGCGCTTCGGCATCTTCTCTCGCAACGGGATCCCACGCGCATCTCGCCATCGGACATCTCCACCCTTCTCCTCGAGTACGACGTCGCCGGAGCCGAAGCGCGTTCGGTCCTCGTGCAGATGTGGCGTCAGGTGCTGGAAGCATTTCTCACCGACGATGCCTTTTCCGACCGGGAGATCGCCTACCTGGAGGCGCTTCGCGAGGCGTTCGCGCTGACCGAGGAAGAGGTGCAAGCCTCCGAGCGTGAAGTCGTGCATCCACGGTATGCGGTCGCGCTGCGAGATGCGCTTGCCGACGCGCGGCTCCGCGAGGATGAGCGCGCGAGCCTGTCGCGACTCGCGCAACAGCTTCGCCTTCCTGAGGGTGTGCAGGAAGAGCTGTATCAGCGCTCCACGCGCACCTTGATGGAAGGCCTGCTCAAGAGCTCGGCGGCCGATCGCCGGCTCTCGCCTGACGAGCTCCACCAGCTCGCGGCGGTGGCGCAGCATCTGGGCGTCACGCCGAACTTCGACGGCGCGACGGAAGCGATGCTCGATCGCTACGCGCTCTTCTGGCGGATCGAGAATGGCGATCTTCCGTCGGTCGCGGTGGAGAATGTGCCGCTCGACCCGGGCGAAACCTGCCATTCTATCACGCCCGCCGAGCATTACGAGCGCCGCAGCGAAGCTGGTTCCGCCGAAGGAGAGGGTATCGTCAGCGTGCATATCGCGCGCGGGGTCTACTTCCGTGTCGGGAGCCTCTCGGATGCGCAGATCAATCGCGCACCATTGAAACGCGTCGACGGCGGTCAACTGCTGGTAACGAGCCAGCGTGTACGGTTCGACGGCGCCCAGGGTAGTCAGGCATGGCGCCTACGCGACATCTCTTCCTTCCAGGTGTACGCCGACGGGATCGTTCTCGAGCCGCGATCCGGAGCCGCACCCTCGTTCACGCTCGACGGGGACGTCGAGCTCGTCGCGGTCATCCTCGGCGCCGCTCTGGCGAGGGCGTGAGAGCGTTGCCCTGCCGCGCCTCACCGGTATTCTGTGTTTCGGATCGCCGGGCCTTTGGTGCCGCAGATGACGCAGAAACTGCAACGTCAAAGGCGTTACCACGGATTGCACGGATTTTTCTGAACGGCGAAACGACACGGATACGGCGACTGCAAGGGCTTTTTGGAACTGCAACGGCAGAAACCTGAAGAACGGCCTGGCAGGTAGCCATCGCGTTTTCGCTGTTAACAAATCCGTGGTCATCCGCGATAAGCTGTTGACGTCGGGGTTGACGTTGCCGTTGCGCGGCGCCGGGCTGGCACCCCAATTACAGGTCCGTCCTTCGTTCGGAGGTATGCCGTGGATGACCGCCGCCGACTCGATCCAGAGGCCGAGGTTCTACCAGGCCCGGCAGCGACGCGCCTTCTCGAGCGCGCGAGCGAGCTGGACGCCGATCGCCTGACAGGAGCGGCACTCGCGGACCTCCGTGCCGCGGCACTCGAGGCGGGAATCACGGCCGACGCCTTCGATGCGGCGGTCGCCGAGCTGCGGGATGGCGCTCAGGCGCGAGTGCCCGTCGTAAGACAACAGCGTCGGCGCCCATGGAGAAAAGGCCTCACCATCACGCTCGCGGTCCTGCTGGCTCTCGGCTCGCTCGCGGTATCCCGAATGCTGGTGCCGGCGAGCTCCGGCCCACCGATGATCGAGGAAGCAATCGTCTTGCGCTGCTTGTCGCCGGGAGAGGCCGCCGAGCTGATACGCCCGCTTCTCGGTCTCCCCACGAACTCGATTGTGTATTCCCCGGCACGTGCGCCGCGCGTCGTTACCATCCGAGCGACGCCCGCGCAGATCCAGGAAGTGCGGTCGAAGCTCGCCGAGTATGAGAGAGCTGATTCCCCCGCGTGCGCGACGAGACCGGCCCCCGCCTCGGTTCCATGACCGTGTGTCTGAACGCCGTGTCCGTATGCATGGCTTAGAATGCATGGCTTAGAGACTCGACTCGCGCGCCTCGTCGCGCTTTCGACGTTCCCCGCCGCGCTCGCCGCGCAAAATCTGTCGATGCCGGACTCAGCGCTCATCGGACGGATCCTCCTCGCCGAGGATCGGCGCGATTCCACCGACGCCGCGCTGGTGGAGGCCCTGGCACACGGAGACATGCGCATACGCGTCCTCGCGCAACGCGCACGCGGGCGCATCCGCGATCCGCGCTTCTCGGCGCGCGATTCGCTTCCCGCTGGTCGCGCGCCTGTCGCATGGCCCGAGCCCGCGTGGCGACTTCGCTATCGCGCGCTGACCGCCAGGCGCGGCGATTGCCGTGCCCTCGGCGCCGCACTCGCCGACAGCGCGTGGCCTGTCAGGCTTCGCGCGGCCGACCTCGTCACCGACACGTGTGCGACGGAAGACGCTCTGGCTTCTACGCTGCGCCGATGGGTCGACGCGCTGCCGGCCGACGCGTCGCGGCGCAACCATGGAGAGGTGTCGTGGCACGCCGCGGCGCACGCCCTCGTCGCGCTCGCGCGCGTTCGTCCACCTGAAGCGCGTCCGCGCGTGCGCAAGCTCGCCACGAATCGCCAGTGGGAGGTTCGTGCATACGCGGCGCGAGCGGCCGCTGTGCTGTCCGATACCGGAACGCTCCGGACGCTCGCGCGCGACACGAATGACAACGTGAGGGAAACCGCCATCGAATCGCTGGCGAAGCTCACCGGCCACGCCGACGACGAGATCTTTCTCGCCGCGTTAGGCGCCAATGGCGCCCAGGCGGTGCGAGCGGCGGCGACCGCCCTCAAGGGCTCTCCACGTGCCGACGTCGCGGCCCAGGCCAGCGCCACCTTCGAGCGCTGGGTCGCTCGCGCGAGTGCCTCGGAGCGGGACGTGCGCCTAGCGCTGCTCGAGGCCGCTGGTCGCCCGGCCAGCGACGATCGTCCGCCGCCCCTTCATGTCGAGCTGCCTCCGCACGCCGTCGCCCTCGCGCTCGGCGCCGAGATCCGCCTCCGCGTCACGATGGCGCAGTCGAGCGGCGGTGGGTCATTCGTCGTGCGCCTGCGCGGCGACGTCGCGCCGATGATGGCCGCGCGCATTCTCGCCCTCGGTCAGTCAGGATACTACGACGGCCTCAGTTGGCATCGTGTCGAGCACGACTTCGTGATTCAGGGTGGAAGTCCCGGCGCGAACGAGTACGTCGGACTCGCGCAGTACCTGCGCGACGAGCTCGGCACCGTTCCTCACGTCCGTGGCACCGTCGGCATGAGCACGCGCGGCCACGACACCGGCGATGCGCAGTGGTTCATCAACCTCAAGGACAACCTGCGCCTCAACGGCGACTATACGGTGTTCGCCGAGGTCATCGAAGGCATCGACGTCGTCGATGGGATTCTCGAGGGTGATGTGATGGCGACGGTTAGCGTAGTGCGGTGAGCCGCCGCATAGCCGTGCTCAGTAACTTCGCCCGAAGCCGAACGGATACAGCGGATGGTCGCTGTCGTACGGCACGTCGGACCGCTGGCCTCGCACCGCTTCCATCGACGACGGAAGCTCGAAGGGCAGCCTTCCACTGAACTTCGATCGCCCGGTCAGCACGTCCAGCAGCGCCTCATCGCTCACGCCAAAGTTGGCGATGAGCGCACGAGCGCGGTCCTTCAGCGGCGTCAGAATCGCCGGTCGGTCGAGGTAGACCGTCACGATCGTCGGGACGTCAGTGCTCACGCGCTTGAACGCCTCGAAGTCCGGTGTGCCATCGCGGAAGGCCAGGCTTCCCTCATGCTGCATTGCACCGAAGATGTAGCCGGGATGCAACGTCTCGAAGGGCGCATTGATGCGCATGATGGCGACGTCCGCCTGCTTTGGATCGCTGACGACCGTCCACCCTTCCCGCACGGCGACGTCAGGCGCGATCCCATGCAGGTACACTCGGAGACCTTTCTTCCGGAGCGGCAGCACACGAGTCTGATTCTCCAACAGCACGAGAGAGCGACGTTGGGCCTCGAGCCCGATAGCGCGGAATGCTGCGCTGCCCGCTGTCCGCATCGCCTCGGCGGGATCGACGAAGGGGTTCTCGAAGAGGCCGAGCGCGAACTTCTGCGCCATGACGCGATGCACGGAGCTGTCCACCCGCTGCTCGGACAGCTCGCCGGCTCGCACCGCCTCGACGATGAGATCCGCGCGCTCCGTGCCGCCGAACTGATCCACGCCGGCCTGCACCGCCCTAACGAATCGCGCTCGCATTGGGAGATCCTCGACGCCCCAGGGCATGCCAAGGTCCATCCATGACGGCCGCTCTCCAGGAGGCGCGCCCTCACGACAGCGCTGGCCACAGTCGTTGGTAATGGCCCAGTCGGTGACGATCACGCCGCGAAACCCGTACTGCCCACGGAGCATCTCCGTCAGCATCTGTCGATTGAAGGCGGCGCCAACCGGCTCGATCGGGCGGCCGCTCCACGTGGCGCCGTCGAGGATCGAATAGGTGGGCATCACGCCGGCGACGTTGGCGTCGAACGCACCGAGAAAGGGGCGCACGTGATAGTCCAGGTTCTTCCCGGAGAAGGTGGCGAATCGCCCATAGTAGCTGTGGCTGTCGTAACCGTCCCTGGCGGCGCCGTACCCCACCCAGTGCTTGACGACGGCGAGAACGCTTCCCGTGTCGACTTCATCGCTTCCGCCCTGGAAGCCCGTCACGTAGGCACGCGTTAGGCTGCGCACGAGGTCGGCGTCCTCACCGAAGGTGCCGTTGATCCGGCTCCAGCGCGGCTCGGTGGCGAGGTCCGCCTGAGGCGACAGCGCCATATGGATGCCGACCGCGCGGTACTCCTGGCGAGCGATGTCGCCGAAACGACGCACTCCCGCGGTGTCGCGCATTGCCGCCAGACCGAGCGGCTCCGGCCATTGCGAGAACTGACCTGCCTGAACGCTCGCTCCCACCACGTACTGAAAGTGGTGGCGCGGATCGGTGCTGAGGGTAACGGGAATCCCGAGCCGCGTCCGCTCCGCGATTTCCTGGAGCGCGTTGTTCTCGGCGGCAAGCGTGGCTGCGTCGCCGCCGAGTCGAGTGATCATGCTGTTGACCTTGGCGCCGTCGATGAGCGCACGATTGGCGGCGGTGTCGTAGCCGGTGCCGACGCCGGCGACTCCCATCGGTCCGCCGGAGCGTGCCGTCCCATGCATCATGGCGCCCGCCTTTTCGTCGAGCGTCATCCGCGACACCAGGTCGCGCGCACGTATATCGGGTGTCAGCCGCCAATCCTCGAACGGCTCGACCGTGCCGTTGCGATTGAGATCGCGGAAGCGCAGTCCCTCTCGCTCGAGGAGCGGGGTGCTGCGTGCGCCGAGGCGGGGCTGCGACGTCGCCTGTGCCAACGAAGCGATTGGAGTCGCAAACAGTGAAATTACCGCGATCGCCACTCCAAGCGATCGATCGGAGCGGGCGCGCATCACCGGAAGAGGAGAGGAAGAAAATCGGTCAGATAACGCCGCCACACCGGCCACGTGTGCGCTCCCGGCGTCTCCACCCACTCGAACCTCACATTCTTCGACTGGAGCCAATCGCGAAACCGCACGTTCTCGGCGTGCAGAAAGTCGTTCCGCCCGACGCCGATCCACAGGAGCTTCAGGCGACTGTTGCTGCCCTGATTCAGCGAGGGATACGTTTTCTCGTACGGTTGCTGGTTGAGTGTCGTGACGGAACTGAATGCGCCGACGTAGGCGAACCGACCGAGGTTGTTGAGCCCCGTGTACAGCGACTGGCCGCCTCCCATCGAGAGCCCCGCGATCGCGCGGCCGGCCGCCGTCGTCGCCACGCGGTACCGCCGCTCGACCTCCGGCATCACCTCTTTCAATAGAGCCTCGGTGAACCGCGTCGTATTCAGCCGCCAGAGCGACGAGTCCCTTTGCGCTCCCCAGTAAAACCCTTCCAGGATCTGCGGCACGCCGTAGCCGAGCGTCATCACGACGACCATTGGCCGAGCGCGCCGGTTGGCGATGAGGTTGTCGAGGATGACGTTGGCACGGCCGGCACTTACCCAGCCCGTGGCATCGTCGGAGAACCCGTGCAGCAGGTACAGCACCGGGTACCGCTCGGCGCGCCGCGCGTCATAGCCAGGCGGCGTGTACACGAAGTAGCTCCGGTGGTCGCCGATGATGCCGGACTTGTAGAAGTGCTCGGTGATGGCGCCGCGCGGCACGTCGCGGATTTCCCAGCTCAGTGAGTCCGGTCCCGGTACATGCAGTAGACTCTGACCGAGGCTCATCCGGAATACCGGCTTCAGCTCCGCGTTCTGCGGATCGGGCATCGCCACGCCATCGACGCGGAACGTGTAGCTATAGATGTCCGGAGCGAGGGGCTCCGTCGTGTAGCTCCAGTCGCCGGCGCTGTCGCGCACCATTGGGGCGGACGGCCCGAAGTCACTGGCGAAGAGAACTTCCCTGGCGTTAGGCGCGCGAAGCCGGACGGTCACCCGACGATCCGCGTGTACCTCGGGCGATCGGACCGGAGGAGGCGGCGGCGGCTGCTGCGCCGCGGCCGCCACGGTGGACGCGAGCAACGTGACGCCCGCGATGACGTATCGACCCCTGCAGGGCATGGGACGCTTCTCCTGGGCACGGCGGGCCGAGAAATTAGCACGGCCGACCTGAATCGGCTATGCTTTGCGGCGGTGCGGGGTCTCGGCGAACAGGATTGTCGATCAGGAGGCGGCGTGGCGCACGTGCTGGTAATCGGAGGGACGCTCTTCATCGGGCGGACGCTCGTCGATCAGCTGCTCGAGCGCGGTGATGACGTCGTCATCATGCATCGCGGTCATGGCACTCCCTTCGGTGCGCGCGTCGGCGAGATCCGCTGCGACCGCAACGACGTGGCGGCGGTCCGCAAGGCGCTCGGCGACACACGCTTCGATGTCGTCTACGACAACGTGTACGACTGGGAGCGCGGAACGACCGGCGAGCAGGTGAGCGCGGCCGCGAAGGCGGCGGCTCCGGGACTTCGACGATACGTGTACACCTCGAGCGTCGCCGTCTATGGAGAAGGCGGCGAGTACGACGAGCGCGGTCCGCTGGTGCCCTCCGAGTACCCGAATCCGTACAGTGCACAGAAGGCGGACAGCGAGCGAGCGCTCTTCGAGTTGCAGCGGCGCCAGGACACTCCGGTAACGACGTTGCGTCCCGCATTCATCTATGGACCGCACAACGCCCTCGACCGGGAAGCGTACTTCTGGGATCGACTGCGCGACGGCCGGCGGATCATCATCCCGGATGATGGCTCGCGAACGATGCAGTGGGTGCACGTGCGCGATGTCGCGCGGGCGGCGATCCTCGCCGCCACGAACGATGTGGCCGTGGGCCGCGCCTACAATCTCGCAGGCTATCCGCCGGTTACGCACCGCGAGTTCGTCGAGCTGCTGGCGCGGGTCGCGGGTCAGACCGCTCAACTCGCGTGCATCCCGCGGGAGCGACTCCAGCAGGCCGGAGGCCAGCTGTTCGCGCCGCCGCTCTACTTCGGATTGTACCTCGACCTCCCGCCCATCACCGTTCGATCGGATCGCGTGCGATCCGAGCTCGGACTCGAGCTCACTCCGCTCGAGGACGGGTTGCGCGAGACGTACCAGTGGTACCGAAAGCAGACGCGCCCGGAGCCCGATTATTCGTGGGAGGATCGAGTCCTCGCATCGACATAGAAGCTAGGAGCCCTGGGGGCCGCAGATGAACGCAGAAGGCCGCAGAAACGGCAACGTCAAAAGCGTTGGTCGCGGATTTCACGGATGTGAACGGCAAAACGACACGGATACGGCAAGCTGCCAGGAGTTTTTTTGGAACTGCAACAGCAAACTGTGAGGAACGCTCGATCCGGCAAAGCATCGTGACCTTGACCCGATAGGTTTCCACAAAGCTTTCGCAGCTGCCGTTGATCGGTGCCGTTTCGCCGTTCAAAATCCGTGGTCCTCCGTGATAGCCTGTTGATCTTCCCGTTGACGTTTCTGCGATTTTCTGCGTCATCTGCGGCCCGAGAAGCAGGCCGTCAGATCACCCGGTTAAGCTGCCCATGGCCACCCGAGATGACGTCCGTCGCATCGCGTTGTCGTTTCCGGACGCGGAGGAAGCGCCCGATCATTTCGCGTTCGGCATTCGCAGCAAGGGAAAGCCGAAGGGATTCGCCTGGGTGTGGATGGAGCGAGTAATAGCGAAGAAACCGCGCGTGCCGAATCCCGGCGTGCTCGCGGTGCGTGTCCAGAACCTCGCGCACAAGGATGTGTTGATCTCGGCCGAGCCGACGAAGTTCTTCACCGAGCCGCACTACGAGGGATTTCCGGCCGTTCTCGTCCGCCTCGATGCCGTCAGCCGCGACGAGCTCGAGGTTCTGCTGGAGGAAGCCTGGCGATGCCAGGCGCCGAAGGCGCTGCTCCGCGGTGAGAAGCCGGCGTCTCCTTCCGCGCGTACGAAGACGAAGCGCCGCAGGCATGCGTAGAGGTATATTGCCACACGTGTCGACGATGCATGAGTCGGAGCTCGCGGGGCTCCTCGAGTTCCTTCGCGCAGCAGAGCGTCTCAAAACCGTCTTTCGGAGCGGCTACACGTCCGCAGGCCATCCGGAGAGCGTCGCCGAGCATACGTGGCGGCTTTCGTTGATGGCGCTGCTGCTCGCGCCGGAATTTCCCGATGTCGACTTCGCGCGACTCATCAAGATCTGCATCGTGCACGATCTCGGCGAAGCGATCAGCGGCGACATCCCGGCGCCGGAGCAGGCCCGTCGGCGCGCGACCGGCGCGGCGGGGAAATCGGCGGATGAGCGTCGCGATCTCCTGCGACTGCTCGAGCCGCTGGCCCCGCGGTTGCGGGATGAGATCGTTGGTCTCTGGGACGAGTACGAGGCCGCGCAAACGGCCGAGGCGCGGCTGGCCAAGGCGTTGGACAAGCTGGAGACGATCCTGCAGCACACGCAGGGGCAGAATCCTCCGGACTTCGACTACCGATTCAACCTGGGCTACGCGCGAGAGCACACCGAGAGCCCGCCGCTGATTGCCGCGATTCGTGCCGTGCTCGACCGGGCGACGGAGGAGCGGGCTCGTGAGGCGTCGTCCTCGTCTTCGAGTTGATACCGCAACGTGCGAAGCGCCAAACGCTAAGAAGACCCACTCGGAACAACACGGAGGACTCCATGCGCCCTTCCTCACTCGCCCGCACACTCGGCCTCGTCCTCGTACTCGGCGCGCTCTCGTTCGCGCGTCCTGCGCTCGCCCAGCAGCCCACGCAGCCGCCAGGGCAACAGCGGCCCGAGATGGAGGCGATGGGACCGATGATGTCGCAGATGGCGCAGGCGATGTTGCAGACCGCCATGGACTTCTACGCGAAGCCGGAAACGGCCCGCGCGCTGGCGGCGTTCGCGAAGAACTACCTCTCCGCGCTGACCGCCGCCGGGTTCAGCCGGGATGAAGCGTTGCGCATCGTCATCGGGCACGGAATGCCCACCCTGCCCGGCGCCCGGTAGCGCCGCTCCGACTCGCTAGGCGCGGAGTGGGCGGGCGACGAGGATTCCGGTCGCCCGCCGGATGGCGGCGACGTACTCCGGAAGCGTCGTGCGCGTGACCTCGACCGCGCCGCCGGACAGGGGCGCGTGCAGGACGCGCAGCACGCCGCTCGCATCTCGATACGCAAACGCGGCGTGGCTCACATCGAGGCCGGGAATCGACGTGGCGAAGGCGAGGACGTCGCCGCTCTCGATGCGATCGCTCACCGCGTCGATCCGATCGGTCGGGATCACCCGGCGTGGCTTGTCATCCAGGCTCCGCTCCATGGCGCCGATCGCCTGGAACACGGAGTCGTCGGCCAGCCCCGGGTAGCTCGCGCGATGCTCCGTCATGAAACGCAGCGGTCGCGCGTCTTCGATTCCGCCTAGCTCCGCACCGAGATCGCGGACGAGCCCTCTCCTCTCCCCATCGCTGATCCACTCACTGAAGTAGTGGAGTCGTGAGGCATAACTGCCGCGTATGCCGGCACGATAGCGCATCCGCTCGACCTCACGGCCGAACCCTTCCCAGGTGGGCGCCACGGCGTCGTCGGCAACGCGCGCGACCGCGAGGCACGACTCCACCAGGGAGACGCAGTCGAACCGCGTGAGCGACAGGTAGAGCGACTCGGTGGCGGTGGGGCTGCCGCCGGCCCGCAGGTATTCCTCGAGCGTGAACGCCACGTACGGCGTGCCGACGGCTAGCTCGCCGACTCGAACGGCGGCGCCGCCGAGCGGCGTCGCGGCGCTCGTCAGATGCTCTGTGCGGAGTGTACCTGCCCACGCCGTTAGGCGCTGGCGATCCTCATCCTGTTCTGGTGCGCGGCCGGTAGCCATCGGAGGCACGGAGGCTGGAGTCGACGAGGCGGCCGGTCGCTGCCGGCTCACGCACGCGAGGAGAGGCGTTGGCAGCACGACAACCACCGCGGTGGCGGCGGCGGTGCGAAGGAGATCGCGACGGGTAAGAGGCTGCTTCACGATTGGCGGCGGCTCGAGAACGATGCGCTTGCGTCCCTAATGGATTGACTCGGAGTGTCAGTTTGTCGGCCCCGGGAAACCGAAGGACGCAGGAACTGCAATATCAACAGCTCATCACGGATTCCACGGATTTGAACGGCAAAACGGCACTGATACGGCAACGGCAACTACAGAGCTTTCGGAACTGCAACGGGTATCCTGAGCGAGCCGACACGGTGGGCCAGCGTGATCGTTACCCGATAGGTTCTTACAGAGGTTCTTGCGGTTGCCGTGAATCCGTGCCGTTTCGCGGTTCAAGATCCGTGGCATCCGTCATAGGCTGTTGACGTTGCAGTCTGCAGGTTCTGCGATCTTCTGCGTCATTTGCGGGCCAAGCTCGGCTATTCCACTCCTGAATGATACGTGCCGGGGCAGCTATTTCTCTATCGCGTACGATCCATCTCGCCCAGCGACGAAGAGCCTGTCGGTCGCGATCACCGGCTGCCCTTGCAGCGGCGTGGGGGGATCGACATCGCGCCGAGGCGTTCTCCAGCGCAGCCGTCCTGTCGCCAGGTCGAACGCTGCGTAGGTCCAGCCATAGCCGAGATAGACGCTCCGTTCGTCGAGCGCTGGATGGCTGAGATGGACGCCGGCCATATCCTCGTTCCGCCACCGCTCGGCGCCGGTCGCTGGATCGAGCGACACGATCATTCCCCGCTCCACGGTGCTCGTTACGATCAGGTTGTCGCCGAAGGATGCGGCCCAGCGATCGTCCATCCATGATCCCACCCAGGCGCCTCCCGGCCCCGTTTGCGAGGGAAGCCGGTGCACGCGCGGCGCGATCCAGCGAACGGCACCGGTGGCGGACTCGAAGGCATACACCCGCCCATCCGTCTGCGGCTCGATGACGAGATCGTTCCAGATCGCGACGTCGCCAAGGCACGCCGAGTACTGCTGCGGAAGCTCGGGCTGAAAGTGGTGGGACCAGCGAATGGAGCCATCGGCTGCATCGAGCGCCCAGAGCGTGCCGCGGATGACGGATCCCGTCGTCCGCGTGCAAACGTAGAGCGACCCGTTCGAGAGCACGGGGAAGAGCGCGAAGACGTTCGATTGCCCTTCGGTGAGATCCGTGATCCACCTGGCCTCCCCTGTGCGCGAGTCGATCGCGTAGGCGTGCGCACCAATCGAGGCGGCGAAGACCGTCGTGTCGTCGCTCACGATCGCCGAATATCCGGTCTCGTCACCGCCAGGAGCGACGTACGTCCATCGGTGCGCGCCGTTCGTGGTGTCGAAGGCGAAGAGATCGACCTTTTCGACGACGACACGACCTCCGGTCAGTACCACATTCGCCCCGGGGAAGGTCTGGCGCACCGGCCCGGCGTCCACATCCCATATTACGGCTCCGTCGGATGCACGCACTTTCTTGAGCCGGTAGTCGGTTGTGAGGAAGTACGCCATGGACCGGCTTTCGTTGGCCGCCGGCTCGTGAGGCGTCTCGTTCAAGGATGCGCCCGATGGCACGCGCCAGATGATGCGCGGTTGACCACCACCGTCATCCCCGTTTCCAAAGATGTCATGGCATCCCTGGAGAACGGCGGCGCCGACCAGCGCCAGCGACGCAAGCGTCGTGAGTCGTAGCCCCCGTATCGTTCCGTTCGAGGTACTCACCGTCGAAGAATGCGTCCAGTACAATTGGGGCACGAGACAGCCGGACAGATATCGATGCGCGAATCCGTGGAAAACATCAAGAAGATTCTCGACTCGTTCGGCACGCTGGTGACGAAAGCGGGCGGTGAGATGGTGACCTCCAGCATCGTCCCCCCGGTCACCGAATCGGCGGTGACCGAGGCGGAGTCACAGCTCGGCTATACGTTCCCGCCGCGCTTTCGCCGCTTCCTCACCAGCGAGAGCGCCGGGATTGAATTCTACTGGACGCTCGACGATGACGAGATGATCCAGCTGGAGGGCGAGCGAGAGCCCATCTCCGGCGGTGATTTCAAGTGGAGCTTCGATGAGCTGGTGTCGGAGAACGCGACCTTTCAGGGCCAGGACATCGAAGGTGACGAGCTGCTCTCGAAGATGGTCGGTCGCGACAAGATCATCCTCGCGACCGTTGCCAACGGCGACATGTTTGCCGTCGGCCTGTCGAGGAAGATCAAGGACAGAATTCTCTACTTGAGCCACGACCTCGAGGAGGTCCACAACTACGTCGTGGCCTCGGACATCGCCGACCTGTATCGCCGCTACGCTCCGCTGGGATTCGCCGGCCCGGAGTTCTGGATCTGGGAGCAGTTCACGAACGGGCGAACGACGATGATCGATCCGTCATCGGCGAAGGCACGCGAGTTCCTTGCCCGACTCGGCAAGGGTACCTAACGCTACTCGTCAGGTGCGCCCTTGCAGCATCGGGCGTCGAAGCACATCGTGGACCCGCAGTACACGAGCACACCCTCGTTTTTGAGAAAAGCGTTCTCCCCTGAGCGTCCCATTGCCCGTGCGACTTCGCGGACTTGCTGTCCTCACGCTTCTGAGTTTACTCGCCGCATGCGATAGCACCTCGCCCTCGATGACGCTCAACGGGGTCTGGGGCGCTCGCATCAAGCTGGTCACCGATGCCGATTCCCTGACGCTCGCGCTTGGGGAGCAGGATGGCCAAATAAGGGGCTTCGCCGTCTTGCGCCACTCCATCGGCGCGCCGGAGGCTGCAACGTATTACTCCGTCAGTGGCTCCCGCACCGATCGCTTCGTCGAGATCCATCTGGGCGCCACAATTGGTAACCCGTCCCCACCCATGGCGGTGCGCGCCGCCCTCACGTGGGGGCTCCTCGCGGGAACGACCGACCTGTCCGGCGTCGCCCAGCCTATCGAGTTCCGTCGCTCCGCGCGAGCGAACGACGGGGTGGCGGGCACCTGGGCGCTCACCTCGACGACGGGGACACCGTTGGCCATCCGGGACACGATCGTCGTGTTGGCGGATGGCCGTGGACGCCGTCACCGTGAGGAACCCTACTATGGCTTCGGGACGCTCGCCATATGGACGCGGAACGCCGACTGGCTCGTGCTGCGTCAATTCGCCTTCGTCAGCGACATCCCATCGCGTGATTCCGTTCGGGTCGAGGCAAATGCCCTCGTGCGTACGACGCGGCTATTCGACGGCACGACGGTCACGGAGACTTACCAGCGTGTTCAGTAGCCCAGTGAAAGTGCCGGCATGAACGGCATCCGTACGCAGGCAATGCGCCTCCTGGGAGCGGCGTGCGTCGTCGCGGGCTGTGACTCGGTCACCGATGCACCGTTCGAGCAGCCGGATGCTCGGCCCATCGTGTATTTCGCCATCGACAACGGGTGGGCGCTATTCAGCGTGCCGCCGTTAGGCGGAGCGCCGAGGAGACTGACGGTGACGCAGACGCAGCTGATTTTTCCCGCGTTGTCACCCGACGGCTCCAGGCTCGCTTTCGTCTCGGGGGGCGATGCGGGGGGTGTCTACGTGGGAGCGGCAGACGGATCGGGGGCTGAACGCGTGTATGTCGGGCGGCCGGATCACATCGCTTGGTCACCCGACCAGACCAGGATTGCCCTGGGCGTGGACGGAGAGATCGTCGTCGTACCGCTCGATGGGAGTGCCACGGATACGATCACCGCCGCGGTCGAGGTCCACGCGAGTTACCCATCGTGGTCGTCGCGGGAACGCATCGCCTTCACGTCGAGAGCGCCATTCAGTTTTTCGTCCGACCTCTACACGATCGCGTCGGATGGAAGCGATCTTCGCCTCATCGTCTCGGTCGAGGGCGCCGAGGCGCGCGATCCAGCCTGGTCACCTGACGGTTCGCGCCTGGCATTCGCGCTGGGTCTGCATGGTGGGAGCGCGATTTTCACCGTGGATGCGAACGGCAGTGACCGTCGCCGTTTGACGCCTGAGCCTCAATGGGGGTTTGGTTCTACCGACCTCGCGCCGGCCTGGGCCCCGAGCGGACGATGGATCGCGTTCCAGCGCGAACACCTGCTCTGCTCAGGTGCCGACTGCGAGAATCGGTACGATATCATGATGGTAGCCGTGGAAGGCGGGGTCGTGCGCAACCTCACCGCGGAGCACCCATGGGGCGGTGCGGGCCCATCATGGTAGGAACGCGGCACGGGCTCCTCCTCGTTGTGATCGCACTCGGCGGATGCTCGCGCTCCGGCGTCATGCGCCGTGCTTACGCTTCTCATCGCCGTCCCGACGTTTTCCCTCATTGTCGCCGTATTGGTGCTCCAGACTCCAATGCGACGCCGATGGCTTTGGGCGGCGATGGCCTTGCTTGGTGCGGGCAAGTTCGGGTTCAACTGGACGGACCGGGCAGACGTTCAACCAGATGATCAGCGTGCAGCTGTTAGGAGCAGGGATCTATCGCGCAGGACTTGCTGGCCCGTGGTTGATCGTCGTCTCCTTTCCAGCCGGTGCCCTCATCGCCCTCGATCGACGGCGACGGGCGATCGAGGCGAGTCAGAGGCGATCTTCCAAAGTCGGCCTCCCCGTTGCGTCCGACATCGCGCCTGCCCCTGAGGGACGTGAATTGTGAACCGCGGTGGGCGGACACGCTCGTCAATTGCAGCTCGGGTCATGGGCCTGCGTCTGCGGCGCGAGCCGTGAGCGCCTGAGGCTCGACCGGATTCGACGGCAGCCGACGCCCGAACTCGTAGCGCAATAGCGACAAGCTCAGAGTCAGCTGAACGAGAACGGACGCCACTGACAAAAACCAGATCCAGCGCAACTCGAAGCCGGCCATGCGCGCGAGCATCAGCGACGTGACGATCACCAGACTGATCCGCACGCCCGATGAGATGAGCGCGGGGATGGTGTTGCCCATCGCCTGAAACATGCTCGAGGTGACGAAGATCAAGCCCGACGCCACGGAGCCCCACGAGATGATGCGGAGATACTCTGTACCGACCGCGACCACCGAGGGGTCGGTCGAGAACGCGCCAATGAGCGCGGCCGGCACCGTCTGACAGAGGATCGCGAAGAGGACCATCACCCCCGAGGCCATCCAGGCGGCATCCTTGAACGTGCTCTTGACGCGGCTCGCGTGTCCGGCGCCGAAGTTCTGACCGGCGACTGGCGCGACAGAGAATCCCAGCGCAACGACCGGCATGAACCCCGCCTGGAGGATACGCATGCCGATACCGAACCCAGCCTGCGCCGCCGCCCCGAATGGCCGAGCGAGCGAGTATACGAGCGCCAGGTAGATCGCGGTGACCGCGAACTCGAACCCGGC
The DNA here is from genome assembly GCA_035765135.1 of Gemmatimonadaceae bacterium. Lineage (GTDB taxonomy): Bacteria > Gemmatimonadota > Gemmatimonadetes > Gemmatimonadales > Gemmatimonadaceae > JAICNG01. The sequence continues at coordinate 20,508 of DASTYE010000068.1, forward strand.
GGGCAACCCGATCGCGAGCATCTTTCTCCACAGATCGAGCCGCGGCTTCCACCCGCCGAAGTGGAATCGCAGGAAGGAATCCTTCCGCACGAAGTACGTCGCGAGCCACGCGATTCCGACGACGATCGCGACGAGCGATGAGATCGCCGCACCCGCGACACCGAGTGGACGCCCCGTGCCCCAGCCGAAGATGAGGAAGGGTGCCAGCAGCATGTTGAGGATCACTGTCGCGGTGGACACGACCATTCCTGGCTTGAAGTTCCCCACCGCGCGCAGCGCCGAGCCCATGGCGACGAGCGCGAATTGCAGCGCCATGGCCGGGATGAACCACAACAGGTAGCTCGCGGCGAGCTCGGCGGTTCTTGCGTCGGCACTCATCGCGTTGACGTACGGCCATCGCGCGGCCAGACCGACGATGAGAAATCCGACGCCGGTCGCCATCGCCAGCACCTGCGACTGGTTGAAGAGCAGGTTCGCTTCCGGCTGATTGCGTCGCCCTGTGGCGTGCGAGACGAGAGCCGTCGTCCCGACGCCCAGCATCTGCGTGAGCGCGAGGACGATGAAGGTGAGGTTACCCGCTATGCCGACCGCTGCGACGGGCTCGGTCCCGAGACGCCCGACCCAGTACAGGTCGATCAGGAAGTAGAGGGTTTGAAAGACCATGGTCACGAGCATGAAGCTCGTGGCCTTGAGCAAATGTCGGGTGATGGGGCCGGTGGTGAGGTCCTGCATGCTCGTTACGCTCTCGAAGTCCACCCGACTTCGCAAGCCGGGGCACTTCCAGCGCGGCCGGGGATATGCAGTCAGTCGCGAACGGGGCACCTTCGTGAGGTGTGCCATGGACGACCGAGTGCGAACGACCTGGCTCCGCTTGTTTCTGCGAGTTCTCTCGGTGGGTTTCCTCGTCGCGTTCATTCCCTGGATCACCCTCATCCTCCTCAGGGCGCCCATGCTCGCACCGGGCGGCAGCCTCGCACCGTGGTTGCGATTCCGGCCGTACAACCCGCACTACGAGAGCATGATGGCCGCCATCTACATCGTGTGGGCGATCATGCTGTGGCGAGCGTCGAATGATCCCGCGAAGCACCCGCTGTTCATCGACTTCACCATCTGGGGAAGCCTCGCCCACGGCATCGTGATGCTCATCGCCACGCCCGCGCAGAAGGGCGTCGTGATGACGTTCATCGAAGGGGTTCCGCTGTTCGTGATCGCCGCAGTTCTCGTGTGGCTGCGACCTCGACCCACTGACGAGGCATCCGCGCTCGCCGGTGTCGAAGCCGCGAAGTAGCCGCGGCCCCCGCGGCCGCAAGGAGGGTGTCGATGGCTTCCATCAGGATGGTTCCCGAAAGCGAAGCGACGGGCGAAGTCGAGGCGATCTACGCGGACATCAGGAAGCGTTTCGGCATCGACTTCGTGCCTAACCTCTACAAGGTCATGGCCCCAAACCCGG
>DASTYE010000069.1:0-13739 GCA_035765135.1 Gemmatimonadaceae bacterium
CCTGATAGAGCCGATGCTCGCGCAGCGCCGGCGTCGCGCGCACGTTCTCCATCGGCGTCTCGCGAATGGGCCGAAAGGCGCTGAAGTGCGCGTGGTGAATGCCGCCGCCGGCGTAGAGGTCGGTGACCTTCGTGAGGATCGTGCGATCGGAGTCGGGCGTTGCGCCGACGACGAACTGCATCGTCATTCCCGCGGTGCCGCCCGGATGGGTGACGTCGCGTGGCTTGCCATCACGTTGTGCCGCGCGCTCGAGCCGCACGAGCGTGCGCACCTGCTCGAGCCCGGCCACGGTCGTGTCGAAGCTCTTCTCCGGCGCGATCCGCTCGAGGCTCGCGCCGCACGGCGCCTCGAGGTTGAGTGACACGCGGCTCGCGAGCGACGTTAGGCGCTCCACCTGCGCCGCCTCGGCGCCGGGGACCATCTTCACGTGGATGTAGCCGGCGAAACCATGCCGCTCGCGCAACAGCTCGAGCACCGTGATGAGATCGTCCATCACCTTCACCGGGCGGCCGGGGATGCCGGTGGTGATGAACAGCCCGTCGCACCATCCGCGATAGCGGGCGCCGAGGAAGATCTTTACCAGCTCTTCCGGTTTGAGCAACGTGCGCGGGAGCTTGCGGTCCCGGCGCATCGGGCAATAGTGGCAGTTGAAGCTGCACGCGTTGGTCATGAGGATGCGCAGCAGCGGCACTCGCATCCCATTTCCCGGGCGCACCGTCCGAATGTTGAGCGGACGAAGCGCGCCAACCTCTCTCGTGTGGCGCAGCCGTGGCGGGAGTGTCTCCGCCGGTCGGGGCGACCCCGTGCCCTCGTGGTCGTCGGTCGCGAGCGACATCAGAATGTCGAGCTTTTGTTCGAGCGTCATCATAACCCACCTCCTCCCTTCATCCCCATGGTTCCTTCCCGAACGAGGAACGATGACAAGGACCGAGGAATTCGATTGACTAGTGTTCATCCAATCGAGTTCCTTTGTCCTCAGTCCTTATTCCTCGTTGCTTCCCAAAGGCTCAGCTGTGCCGGAAGTCCTTCCACCGTCCGCTCCGCTTCTCCCTCATCCTCCTCGCTCCGCCCCATCCTCGTCTCCACCCCGTACTTCCGGCACAGCTTGTCGAAGAATTTCCCTAACGACTCGCGATAGCGGTCGCTCAGATTCCACGTCGTCGCGTACGCGCGGCGGTACTCCGCGGCCAGGTGCGGAAACTCCCGCTCGATGAACGGGAAGTACCGCTGCTGCGCCGTCTTCCGAAGACGCAGCGACGACACGTTCACGAACGTCGCTCCCGCTTCGGCGGCGCGCTTCACCAACGCTTCCAGTCCACGCGGATCATCGGTGATGCCGGGCAGCACCGGCATGCAGTTGATGCCGGCATCGATCCCCGATTCACGAAGCCTCACGAGTGCGCGCAGTCGCGCTTCCGGTGTGGGGGCACGCGGCTCGATGCGCCGGGCCAGCGCGCGGTCGAGCGTGATGAGCGAGAGATGCACCGACAGCTCCGAGTGCCGCGCAATGCGCCGCAGCACGTCGAGGTCGCGCGTCACGAGCGGGCTCTTGGTGATGATCACGATATCCATCCCCGGGTGCTGGGCGAGCACCTCGAGGATCCCGCGCGTCACGCGATAGCGACGCTCGGCGGGCTGATAGGGGTCAGTTGCCGTTCCAACGAGAACGGTCTCGCCTTCGACGAGGCCCCGGTGCCGGTCGCTTCCCTGGCGAAGCGTCCGCGCCAGCACCTCGGGTGCGTTCTGCTTGACGAAGATGCGCCGCTCGAACGCGAGCCAAGGCGGCATCGCCGCGGCCGCCTGCCTGACATCATCCCCGAGCACGTCGGCCGTGACCGACCGCTCCATGACGTAGCGGTGCGCGTACCGCGCGTAGCAGTACGTGCAGCCAAACGCACAGCCGACGTACGGGTTGATCGACCAGAAGCCCATCCCGGTGACCTCGGGCCCGTTGAGCACGCTCTTCGCCCGGGTGCCGACGTAGGCGATGTCGCGCTGCTCCCCCAGCACGGGGAGTTGGCGCGAGGCGCGCTCGTAGGCGTCGGAGAAGAGCGGGGCTTGAACGAAAGACATCGCATCGGGAAGCGGGGCAAACTATGTACCGAAGATATCCCGAAGATGCAAGACCCACTCGTGGAAACATCTGTACCGTTCACGAAACGCGCCTTAACGGGTTATCCGAGTCGTATCCGTTGTTGCCCAGCGACACCATCCCGCCCGCTCGCACTCGACGCAGGGACCAACGATCGCGACCGCTGCCGAGTCGCGCGACAATGCCGTGTGCTCATGGATGCTCATGTCGAATGACCGCAGCGCTGCGTCGGCTGTTTCAGGGATGATCGCCACTCGCCATCCGGAGCTGCCGCTGTCGGCCCAGATGTAGTTCGTCCCCGCGGCGACGCCGAGACTGGCGTTCGCGGCGGTGCTGACGATGCGACCGATGATGCACCCCCGCTGGAGCACGGCCCGCGGACGACGACGCGCGTCGCCAGCCGCGTGGATGCTGGGCCTCGTCGCCGTGGAGGGGACACCGCGGATGTAGGCGCGCAACGTATCGGCGGGATGGTAGGTCAAGCCTCTCGCCCAGGATACGATGTCGGCGCGCGAGGCCTCGGACACGACGCGCGCCGAGTCGCATTCCCGAAAGGTGAGCGGCGCTTCACCGCCGCGGGGCGTGTCGGCACCCGGCCGGTCCGCCGCCCTCTCGCACGCGGTGATGGCGCATAGCACCACCATCATACCCCACAAGCCGTTAGGCACCGTCGTCGGTCGCGTCACCAAAGCCTCCTTCAATGGATGTTCGGCGGTCAGCTCCACCGGCGCAGCGAGGCGAGCGTTGCGCGAACCTCGGGGTCACCGCCGTCCCACAGGGAAATCGCGGCACGCGCCCATCGCTGGGCGGTTGCCGCATCGCCGCGCGCCCCGGCCAGCTCGGCGCGCACCCGCATGGCGGCCCCGATCGCCGCCGCGCGGTGGACATCGTCGAGCAGCCACGTCGGTGCATGCGACAGTCCTTCGAGTGCCTGATCAAGTCGCCCGATCGCGTCGGTGGTATCGCCAATCGCCAGCAGCACCAACGCCTCATGATGAAGCAGATCCGTTCCTCCGGCTCCGGAGGTGCGGCTCGAGCGCCGCGCCTGCGCGCTGTCGGCGATCGCGCGGACGGCCGCCACGTTCCCGCTGGCATGGGCGCGCTGCATTCGATGCAGTGGCGAGGGGACCGACACCGTCAATGCTGCCTCGGCGCCTATCGTCCAGTACCCGCGGGTGAGCGACGTAGCCAGCAGGGCGTCTCGCAGCTTTTCGCGCTCGGCCGGCGGACTCCCGCGCGAGATGCTCTCCCGTACGCGCTCCAGAATCACCCTGACGCTGTCGCGATAGGTTGGGAACGACGCGTACGCGAGCAGCGCGTACGCATCGCGCGCCAACGGGCGCGGCACCGACACCGGCGATCCCTGATAGAAGAAGCGAGGGATGGAATCGTCGGCCAAAGCCACCAACAACTCGCGCGAGAGATGCGCGCGCCCCACGAGTGCTGCGAGCCCGCTGAGGTACCCGGACTCGGCGATCGAGATACTCGAGCGGCGCGTATTGAGCGCCGAGTCGGCCACGCGCCGCGCGTGCTCGAAGTCCCGGCTCTTGATGTGCAGACGTGCAGCACCCACCGCCAGTCGTGTCAGCATCTCAGGATCGGTGGCCAGCGAGCGTGCCACACTGTTGGCCTCGAGTGCGTCACGCAACTGGCCCACCGCCTCTCGAGCGGCTGCCACCGCTTCGTGCGCGGGGGCGCTCGCGGGAAAATCACGCGTCCACTGTTCGGCCGTCCGGAGGAGCTGATGTCGGGCCCATCCGATGGCGGCGTCGTTCGTCGCCGGCCAGGCGCCGGATCTGCCCTGGAGCACATCGACGATGGGATGCGGAACGAGTGCGAGCGTGTCACCCTCGAGGCCGGGTGCCGCGGCGTATCGGACCGTATCGGGCGTCAATGCATACCCGCGCCGAATCACGCCCGGGTCGATCGGGAACAACTCGATAGGCATGGGGGACACATCCCCGCTTCGCCGGGCACGGTGAAACGAAGGAAGGATCTCGATTGCCCGCATGTACGCCTTCAATCCGGAGTACCAGCTTCCGCGAAAGCGCCATCCGCTCGGCGACCGCGAATCACGTTCGACGATCGGGTCTCGGCTTTGACAATCGCCCATCCCATACCAGGCCGCGAAATCGAGCGAGTCGCGCGCCAGCAGCGCCCGATACTCGTCGCATGCGTCAGGAAAGCGAGCCTCGGAGAGGGCAAGCAACCCGGTGGCGAGCGCTCGCTCGCGTGTGTCGAGCGCCTCACCCATGGTCACGGCTTCCGCCGCCTTGGTGCGCCACTCCGACGGGTGGCGCCGGGTCCACGCCATGACCTGAGCCGTCCAGAGCGAGGCCTGCGCGAAGAGCGGGTCCAGGTCCGAGGCGCGGCGAAACTCGTGCTCGGCTCTGGTGAGATCCCACGACGATAGCGCGTCGTGACCGCCTTCGAAGCGCAGGAACGCCTCACGCACGCGCGTCCCGCGCACCGCGGCGCCCGCGGCGCGGGTTCGCGGAGTACCGAGCGCGAGCGAGTCACTCAGCGCATCGAAGATGGGGCCGACATCCGTAACCACGGCCGCCATGACGACGCTGGCAGTGCGTTCTTCGCGACTTGTTTGAACGTTGTAGAGACCGGCGCGTATCTCGACGCTGTCGCCCCGACTCCAGACATCTCCCCAGAACAAGTGACCGGCGCCGAGCGCGCGAGCCACGTCGATCGCTTCCTCGAGCGTGCGCGGCGCGCCGTGGCGCTCGACCGCATCGCTGGCCCGAAGAGGGTCCACCAGCCGGACATCGCGCCAGAACCCCATGGCGCGCGAGAGATGCCGGGCGACGGTCGCGCCGTCGAAACCTCGCGGCGCGCTGTCGCTCGCGACGGTGAAGGGGATTACCGCGTGCAGTCCCGGGTCGAGCGTGTTCGCGCCGCTGGGGCCGGCGAGCCAGAGAATGAGGGCGACGGCGATCGCCGCCGCGGCAGGCGCGCCTAACGTGAGCACCGTCCGGCGCGCCCGCCGCGGTACGGATACTTCGGCCAGCGCATCCGCAAACGCTCGGACATTGGAAAAGCGATCGGCAGGCACGGGCGACAGCGCGCGCCGTATGGCGCGGTCGAGCCCCTCGGGCACATCGCGATCCCCCCGAAGCGACGGCGGCGCTTCGGCGAAGCGGCGGGCGATCGTGATGCGCGGCGTCGCACCGGCGAAGGGCGGCCTGCCCACCAGCATCTCGTACAGCACACATGCCAGGGAGTATTGGTCCGCCCGCGCATCGATCTCGGTGTCGCCGCTCGCCTGCTCCGGAGACATGTATTCGACGGTGCCGACCACCATGCCCGCGGTCGTCTGCGACTCGCCCGCCGCGCGCGTCATGGCCCGGGCGACGCCGAAGTCGGCGACGATGGCGTGCCCCTCCTCGAGGAGGATGTTCTCCGGCTTGATGTCGCGATGGATGATCCCTTGCCGGTGCGCGTAGTCCAGCGCATCGGCGATTTCCCGCGTTAGGCGAATCGCATCCTCCAGGGGGAGCTGGCGCTCGCGCTCGAGTCGCCGGCGCAGCGACTCACCTTCGATGCACGGGACGACGTAGAAGACGACACCGTCCTCTTCGCCCGAATCGAACAGCGGCAGGATGTTCGGGTGGCGCAGCCCGGCGAGCAAACGGATCTCGCGCGCGAACCGCTCGCCGCCAAGCCGCGCGTACTCGGGGTGGAGAATCTTGAGGGCGACCGGGCGGTCGTGGCGCAGGTCGAGCGCCCGGTAGACGGTGGCCATGCCGCCGCGGCCGAGCTCGCGCTCGATCGTGTATCGGCCGCCATAAGGTCCGCGATGGTGCGTGACCGCGTCGTCCACGCTTCCCACTCCATGCTGCGGAGGACCTCATAATACGGGTCCCTGACGCGGCCACGCCAGACGCGCTCCCCTGTCGCTGTCGAGCCCCGTCGCATAACCTGCTTCCATGGCCGATTCCTCCCTCCTCGCCGAGTGCGCGCGCATCGCCGCGGGTGATGAAGACGCGGCGCTCGCGAGCGTCGCGCATCGACGCGGATCGCTCCCGATGAGCGCCACCGCGAAGATGCTCGTCACCACTCGGGGCGCGCGCCTCGGGACCGTTGGCGGCGGTTGCCTGGAGGCCGAGATTACTGAACGCGCGCTCGACGTCGCGAAACGCCGCGTGCCGGCGATCAGCGAGCACACGCTGAACTCCGAGCTCGCCGGCGACTACGGGCTCACCTGCGGGGGGACGGCGGTGATGTTCATCGAGCCGGTGTTCGGCGACGCGATGCTCGCCCAGGTATACGCGGCCTGCGTCTCCGCCGCCGCGCGGGGTGATCGAGCGATCGTCGTCACCGATGCCGTGTGGACGGATGGTCCCCAAAAGGCTCTGCTCGCCGGCGATCAGATCATCGGGCGGGCGTCACGCGAGATGTGCATGGTCGCTCGCTCCGTCGACGCGCGAGCGGAGTCTCCCCTCCTCGCCGGGCAAGTTCTGGCCGAGCCCTTGGTCGGGAAGCCGAGGCTGGTGGTGTTCGGCGGCGGCCACGTCGGCGCGAGAGTGGCCGAAGCGGCTGCCTTCGCGGGGTGGCGGGTGACGGTAGTGGATGATCGCGCCGAATTCGCGGACCCGGCGCGACACCCGGTGGCCGAGGCGACGATGACGTGCGATTACCACGATATCCCACAGAGCCTGGGGCTCGGCGCGGACACCTACGTCGTCGTCGCGACGAGGGGGCACCAGCACGACGCCGTCGTGGTCGATCAGCTCGCCCGACTCGACACGCGATACCTGGGGATGCTGGGGAGCCGTCGCAAGGTCGCCTTGACGTGGAAGCTGCTGGAGGAGCAGGGGATAACTCGAGCGCGCCTTGACCGGATCCATGCACCGGTGGGTCTCTCGATCGGCGCCGATACCCCGGAGGAAATCGCCATCAGTGTAGTGGCCGAACTGGTGGCGACGAGGCGGCAGGGTTCGCGGCGGCGCGGTGGGATCGATGCGCAGGAGGTGCCGTCTCCCGATTGAATGGGATTTGCGTAGATTGTGACGCACATCACCAAGCGAGGGACATTGGATCGCAGTGACATTGTGCGCGCATTGGAAGAGCGGCAGGCCGTGCTGATGACGTATGCGTCGGGTGGGCCGCGCACGGTGCAGCCCCATGCTATTGTCCGGAAGCCGGACGGGACCGAGATCCTCGAGGCGTATCAGGTTCGGGGGTCGGACGCGGACGGCGAGTACGGGTGGAGGAGCTTCGACGTCGCCCGGATCGAGACGTTCGAGCTGTTACCGGAGCGCTTCGAGCCGCGGCGCGATTTCCGTCCGGTGAGCAGTTCGTCGGGTCAGGTGGTGGCGGTGGTGAAGGGGGCGGAGACGGCGGCTCAGATCTGAGCGGGCCAAGGGCCAAGGGAAGGAAAGGCGCGGCGCCGCTTCGCGGCTGCCGCGCTCATCAGATGAGCAAACGGCCGCGCAGTGCGCGGCCGTTTGCCTTTCCACACCCTTGGCCCCTGGCCCGTGGCCCTTGGCCCGCAGTTCTAAGCTCTCTTCCTCAACTCGACGTTCCCATTCACCGTCGAGAACGACATCCGCGCGCCGCCCTTGCCGATTGTCGCTCGCAGACTCTGCGGGCTGAAGCTGCCTCTCACGCTGAGCGGGAAATCACTCGAGCTGATGCTCCCGTTCAGGGTATTCAGCCGGACGTCGGCATCAATGTTCTCGGGCAGCTCGACCGTGATCGATCCGTTCACCGTCGAGAACTCGAGCTCGCCATCCCCCACCGAGCGCATGCTGGCGCGGATGCTCCCATTCACCGTCGACGCGGTCACCGGGCCTCCGTCCGAGACGGCCTCGACGCCACCGTTCACCGACGATGCTTTCACTTCGCCGGTGACGCCGCGAACATCGACGCTGCCGTTGATCGTGCCAAGCGACACGTTCACGCCGCGCGGCACGCGAACGGTGAACTCCACCTCGACGTCGTCGTCATCGTCGTCGTGGCGATTGCGCTTCCGGTCGGAGTGGTAGCCGGTCTCGTCGCAGGTGCCTTCGTCCCAGATCGCGCAGATCGAGACATTCTCATCGTTACTGCCATAGCGCGTGACCTCGATTCGAACGGCTTCCGGATCGCCACGACCGCGCTTGACGGCCGTCACCTCGACGCGATCCCCGGTTCCTGCCACGACATCGACATCCCCGTTGATGTTCTGCACCTTGACCCACTTGCCCGCCGCGACCGCGCCCTCCCAGCGGAAGTCCCGACTCGTCTCCTGCGCCGCGAGCGCGGAGGTGACGACGACAAGCATGAGCGAAGGAAGAAGAGCTTTCATGATCACTCCTGGGTGCGGCCCGTGCCGCGCTGAATGTAGATCCCACCACTGAAGGAGCTCGCCGCGATCCGCGCGCCTCCGTCACCGACCTTGAACTCGTACTCCTTGCCATGCCGCTGTCCCGGTACGAGCTCGATGGGGAAATCGCTGTCGATCGTCCCGCTGAACGTCTCCACCGAGATCGTGGCGCCTAACGTGGCCGGCAGGAGGAGGTGCACATCGCCGGAGTGCGAGGCGAAGTCGTATCGGCCACCGCTCTCCGTCCGTCCATCGAACTCGACCGACCCGCTCACCGTCTCGGCGCGCACGTACCGCGAGCGCACGTTCCGCAACGTGAGATCTCCACTCACGGTTTCGACCTCGACCTCGCCCGTCACGTCGGTGACGTCGATCTCCCCGCTCATTGCCTCGCCCCGCAGATTTCCCTGCACGCGCGAGATCTGGACATCGCCCGACATCACCTCGAAGCTCACGCGAGAGGCGGCGTTGTCGATCACCACGTCACCGTTCGCCGTCTCGACGTCCACTTCGCCCTTCACGCCGCGCACCGTCACGTCGGTCGAGTTACCGGACACCGTGAGCCGCGTGCCCTCCGGAACGCTGACCTCCACGCGGGTGTCGCCGAGCCGGCCACGGGTCCGCTGCGCGTCGATCTCGATGTGCGATGACGATCCCTCGACACTCAGCCGGCCGCGCTCGCTCGTTCCGCGAACTCGCACCTCGCTACGCGCCCATCCGGTGACGATCACCTCGCCGGAATGCAGCCGGATCTCGACGCCCCCGTTCTTCGCGAGCGGGAGCACCGTGTCCACCGTGGACGTGAGGTAGGTGTTGCGGTCCCCTTCCCGCTCTCTGTCTCTCGCCTGGGCGCCCGCCGAGAGCGCCATGGCCGTCGTCAGCGAGCCGGCCAGTATGTATCGCGCGATCATTCTCGATATCTCTCGTTAGGAGCGGACCGGCAACATCGCCGCCGTCCGCAGTATGGCGACCTTCTTGGTCATGGCGCGCGCGAGCTGGTCGGCGAGGAACTCGCTGGCCGGATCACGCTGCAGGGCCGCGCGACTTTCCGCGATCGCACGGTCGATGAGGTCCAGATTCTTCTCCAGCGTCGCGATCGTCGTCGAATCCAGCTCCGCACGCCGCTCGGCCAGAATGGCCCGCAGCTGTGCAACGTCGCGATCGTATTCGGATGCCGCGCCCGCCGGCCGGGACGACGAGGGCGATGACGGCCGCTGCTGGCGCGTGGTGTTCGGTACAACGCTCTGCCCGGGGTTGGTCGCCAGCGATGCCGCCGGATCGCCGACCGTTTCCCGGTTCGACGTATCTGGCGCACGGACCGCGGGTGAATCGACCGCGGCTACGCTCGGCGATGATCCCGAAGTCCGATTCGTCAGATAGTACGTCACGCTCGCGGTCACGGCCACGAGACCAGCGGCCGCGACGCCCATCCACCAGGCGCTGCGAATCCGCCGCCGGGCAACCTGTGGCTGCTCGAGCGAGATGACCGGCGCCTGGATGCGCGCCTCGATGCCCGCCCACAGATCGCGCGACGGAACGAGCTCCGGGAGCGCGGCCGCCTGACGACGGATGGCCGCGAGATCGGCGACGAGCCGGCCGCAGCGCGCGCAGCCCGCCGCGTGCCGCTCGAGCGCCGCCTGCGTCGCCGCGTCGAGATCGTGCTCCAGCCAGTCCGCGAGCCTTTCCTCGAGCAGCTCGCACGTGATCATCGGGTGTCCGGTCATGCGCCTAACGCCTCCCTCAAGAGCATCCGGGCGCGGTGCAGCTGCGCCTTGCTTCCCCCAGCGGTGATGCCGAGCATCTCGGCGATCTCCTCGTGCTTGTATCCTTCGACATCGTGCAGGACGAAGACGCGTCTGGCTCCACGCGGCAGCGTCGCGATCGCGGCCTCGAGATCCATCCGCTCGCCGTCGTGTGACGACGTACCGCGCATCTCGAGGGTGTCTTCCCCGTCCGGCTCCTGCCGCGCCCGCTCGCGTCCTTCGGCCTTTCGCGCATTCAGTATGACGTTGACCGCCAGGCGGTGCACCCACGTCGAGAACGCGCTTTCACCACGGAAGAGCGGGAGCTTTTCCCACACCCGCACGAACACGTCCTGCGTCAGCTCTTCGGCCCGCGTGCGCTCACCGCACATGCGAACGCAAATCGCAAAGACGCGGTTGACGTTTTCGCGGTACAGCCGCTCGAACGCCCGGCGATCCCCCGAGGCGGCCAACGCCACGTAATCGGCAGGTACGCTCTCGAGTTGTGTCACCGCGCCGCGTGCGGCAGCAAGCATCCGCTAGTCAAGTCTCCGAGTCGCGGGATGAGATACCCGAACGACCGGAAAGGTTTGAAGGGCCAGAATCGAGGCTGGGAGGCAGCGTCTGGCGACATAATGAGGAGGAGGGCGACAAAAGGAAAATGTGCTCCTCCTTACGGGCCGAACACGATGAGGGCTTCAACCTGCCCAGCATCCGCGTGGTCCGGAATCACCCCCAACCTCCGGCAGTTGGCCTCCCCGAAGGCGCGGACCGCCCTCAGCCAGGCTTCGTCCGGCAGGGGAGCGCCGGCCAGCTCGGCGAGAATCCGCTCGGCGCCGACGCCGTACGGGGCGGTGATGATTCGGCGCGCTTCGGACGCGAGAGGGGCGACCAGCGCGCGGTGGTGCCGAGGTGTTCGGGCGGCGATGTGGGCGATGCGCTGCATCGCGACGCGCCGCGCCGCTCCCGCGATCGTCCGGCCCGCCCCGGCGATGGCCGCGCCCGCGCTCGCGGCCGCCCACGACTCCACGATTGCGAGCGCCGTCCGGACTTTGCCGTCGTCGGCGGGGGCATCGTCTCCCTGGGAGAGGCGCGCCGCCGCGAGAAGATCGGCTGATCGCGCGCCGACTCGCGCACCAAGCACGGCCACCAGATCGGGCCCGGTTTCACGCTTGAAAAGAGCGAGTGCGCCCGAATCGCTGGCGCGAACGCACGCGACCGGCAACGCGCACTCGGTCGGCGACGAGGGGGCTCCATCCATTCGCCATCGAGCGATCGTATCGCGGAGGAGCTGGATCTCCCGCGTCGGAGCAGTCGGCTCATCGCGCGGCGGCTCGGGCACGAGCGACAGCCTAACGGGCAGGATGGCGCCACACGCGCCCGTCAATCGGACCGCGGCGTTGAGCTTCTCGCGAAGGCGCTGTTCCTGTCGAAGCAACGTGGCAGCCGCCGCCGGAGGCGCGAACGCGTACACCGAGGTCGCGGGATGAAGCGCACCCATGCGCCGCGAGCGTCCCACGCGCTGCGCCATGCGCGCCGCTGTCCAGGGCAAATCGAGGTGCACGACGACGGAAGCATCCTGCAGGTTCACTCCTTCACTCAGGAGGTCGGTGGCGATGAGCATCTCGATTCGCTCGGCCGCCCGTGGCTCCGGAGACCCGGTAGCGCGGGGAGCGAATCGCGCGATCGCTTCGCGTCTCGACAGACGACCGCCGGCCACTCGCGCGCCGCGCCCGTCGAGCTGACAGACGCGAACGGAATCGCGGAGCAGCCTGAACAATGCCGACGCGGTATCCGAGAACTGCGTGAACGCGACGACCTTTTCCCCCGCGTGACGCGATGCAACCTCGCGCAAGCGCTCGGCGCGCTCGCCGTCGCGCATCGAATCCTGAGGCACGACACGCATCAGCGACTCGAGCGCTGCGGCGTGCCCGCGCACGGCGTCGAGGAGAGCAGGGCCATCGCTGGCGATCGCGGTTGCCACGAGCTCCGGGAAAGCGAGCTGCGCCGCATCGTCCCCGATGCTCCACGCGCGAAGCTCGTTCGCGGTCGGATGACGGCCGGTGGCGAGGGCATCCTCCATCGCACGCGCCCGCTGGAGTCGTCGCAGCAACCCCGCGCGAAGCGCCGCGTGGCTCGATGCCCAGAGTCGCGCGAGGGTGAACGACACCAGAGCGCCGCCATCACCTCCATCGCTCGGCGGCACCGGCGACGGCAGCGAGATGATCGCGTCCAGCAGATCGTCATCGCCTTCAATGAAGAGCCACCGCGGTGGCGCGAGCGCCGGGATCGCGTCGGCCGCGACATCCTCGCGCTCACGCCGGATGACGTGACGGCCCAACTCCGTCTCATCGATGGCCCAGGCGCGCGCGCCCAGAAACAGGGCGACCAGCGCGCGCAGATCGCGCGTGCTGTTGTGCACGGGCGTCGCGGTCAGGAGCAGCACATGGGCGCCGGCAACACCGCGGGCCAGGTGACGGTACCGAGCGGTGTGCGTCGATCGGGCGTGGTGCGCCTCGTCGAGGATCACGAGATCGTGACGAGCTTCAGGCATTGGCCGGCGGCTCAGCGCCTGGTACGAGCGGAAGTCGGCACGCACCCCTGTCTGCGCGCACGCCTGCGCCCACATTGCGCGCAGCGCGGCCGGCGCCACGATGAGCGGGTCGTGCGCTTCCGTGGCGATGGCAAGCGCCACGAAGGTCTTCCCCAGCCCCACGTCGTCGGCGAGCAACGCGCCGCCGTGCTCGGCGAGCGCCGCGCGGGCGCGGGCGACTGCCTCGCGCTGATGGGGTCGCAGCATGACGCTGCCTAACGCCATGGCCGACTCGGGCTCCAGCCACCGGTGCGCGATGATCGAGCGAACCTCCACGGAGGGGACAAACGTCAGCGGCCGATCCATGCCAGGAGAGGCTCGAGGTCGGCACCGCGAAGGCGGTACGCGCGGGCAACGGCGTGCAGGAGCTCATCATCATCCGGCTCGTTGCCTCCGGCGGCGCGCTCGGCCAGCGGGGCGAGCACGCGCCGGGCACGAGCCCAATCGCGTGGAACGGGAAGGAAGGCCACCGTCCATCCGAGGTACCGCCGATAACCACCGCGCGCGGGTTCCGCGATCGAGTTCAGCCAGGCAGCGGCGAGCGGAGAGTTCATCAACACCGACAATGCGTGCGCGTCATCCTCTCGCTCACACGAAATCACGTAGCAGCTGTTGAGCGGAACGGCCGGGTTGCCCGACGGCAGCACCATGGCGCGCGGCACTTTCCCCATGTCCGCCCACACGACCCGCGCGCGCCGACAGTCGGCGGCAGCGGTGCGGAAGAGCGCCCACCAGCACGAGCCTCGCGCGTCCGTCCGTGCGGCGAGGCGAGGGCGCCACCGCTCGAGCCACCGCCGCGCTCGCGGCGGCAGGTGCATCAACGGTCGCCCGTCCGGTGCGTGCGTCCACACGATCGACTCCTCGCTCGCCGCGAGACGCCAGCGCGCGAGATGCTCGCCTCGCACCACCGGTCGCAGCATCGCCTCCTCGACCGGGGCGTCCACCGCGCGCACGATGAACGCCTCGTTGCAGCCACACTTCACGCCGAGCATG
>DASTYE010000070.1:0-58563 GCA_035765135.1 Gemmatimonadaceae bacterium
AAGATGCTCGGCCAGTTCACGTGGGGTGATGTCCACCACCCCGCGCTGTCCAAGACCAACGGCGACTACGATGGCCGCTGGCTGTTCGTGAACGACAACGCGAACAATCGGATCGCGCGCATCGACCTTCGTGACCTGAAGACGAAGCAGATCCTCGGTCCCGTCCCGAACACGATGGGTAACCACGGCTCGTCGATGGTCACGAACAACTCCGAGTACGCGCTCGTCGCGTCGCGGTTCTCCGTGCCGATCGGCGAGAAGTACGTGCCGCTCGATCAGTACGCGACCAAGTACAAGGGCGCGGTCACCGGCATCAAGATCGATCCGAACACCGGCACCATGTCCGTCGGCTGGCAGATCATGACGCCGCCGTTCGACTGGGACCTGGGCGCCACCGGCAAGGGTCCGTCGTTCGAGTGGGCGTTCTGGACCTCGTACAACAGCGAGCGCGCCACTGGCAAGCTCGAGTCGTCCGCATCGCAGCGCGACAAGGACTACGTCGCGGTCGTGAACTGGAAAGCCGCGGAAGCGGCGACGAAGGCCGGGAAGACCTTCACGTCGGAAGGCATCCCGATGATCGATCCGGCGAAGGTGCCAGGCGTGATGTACCTCCTCCCCTGCGGCAAGAGTCCGCACGGCGTGGACGTCGACCCGAGCGGGGAGTACGTGATCTGTTCCGGCAAGCTGCAGCCGACGTCGACCGTCTTCTCGTTCACCAAGATTCTCAAGGCGATCGAGAACAAGGACTTCGAGCACGACACCGAGGATGGAATCCACGTCCTCGAGTACGATGAGATCGTTCTGATGGAGGTGCCGGTTGGCCTGGGTCCGCTGCACACCCAGTTCGACGGAAAGGGCTACGCGTACACGTCGCTCTACGTCGAGAGCGCCATCGCCAAGTGGAAGCTGCCGCCTTACGAGGCCGGCGTCGATCCGAAGTCGCTCGTCGTCGACAAGATGCCCGTGCAGTTCAACGTCGGGCACCTCGTCACCAGCCACGGCGACACCGAGAAGCCGCGCGGCGACTACCTCGTCTCGATGAACAAGATGTCGAAGGGACGTCACCTCAACGTCGGACCCTCGATCCCCGAGAGCTCACAGCTCATCGAGATCAACGGACAGAAGATGGTGATGACGTACGAGGCGTTCACCGAGCCGGAGCCGCACTTCGCGCAGCTCGTGCACCGCGACGTCATCAAGCCGATCGAGTTCTATCCGAAGGATGAGAGCAAGAATCCCAATGCCGTCTGGACACCGGCGGGCGCGAAGGTCGTGCGCAACGCCGCCCGGAAGACGGTGGAGGGGAAGGTGTACGCGATCCGCAGCTACTTCGAGCCTGGACGCATCGAGGTGCAGGAAGGCGACACGGTCATTCTGCACATCACCAACGCCGAGCAGCAGCGCGATGAGATTCACGGCTTCGGGCTGACGGCCCACAACCTCAACGCGGTCATCGACCCCGGTGAGACGAAGACCGTTCGCTTCGTGGCCCGCACGGCCGGTGTCTTTCCATACTACTGCACCAACTTCTGCTCTGCGCTCCACCAGGAGATGCAGGGGTACCTCGAGGTCGTACCGCGCGGCCGTCCGCTGCTCGCGTACAACGCGAAGGGCGAGATGACGTGGGAGCGCCGGCCGACGCCGCCTGTGGCGAGCGCGGACGCCTCACACGGCAACGGTCACTGACGAATCGAAGCGGCCGTGGGCACTCGCCCACGGCCGCCTAACCCTCTGCAATGATGATCAAGCTTCCCGCGGCATCGCCCGCGCTCTCTCGTTGGTTGCTCGTCGCCGCGGCGGCGTTCGTCGCGGCGGCGATCGTGCTGCCGCTGTGGGGCATGACGCTCGTGAGCACGCAATATCCGGAAGGGCTGCGCATGGTCGTGTACGCCAACCACATCACCGGAGACATCACCGAGATCAACTCGCTCAACAAGTTCATCGGCATGCACCCCATCACCGATGACTTCTTCAGCGAGCTGCGGTGGCTTCCGCTCCTGTTCGGCGCGAGCGCCGCCCTTTGTCTCATCGCCGCGTTCGCCAGGCGGTTCTGGGTGACGCTCGTTCCCTTCGCGGCCATGCTCGGCATCGCGGTCTACGGGTTCATCAGCATGCGGCACCGGCTGTGGCAGTTCGGTCACGAGCTCGATCCGCGTGCGCCAATGGACCTGCCGCCGTTCACGCCGCCAATGCTCGGTGAGAATCAGATCGCGCAGTTCGCGTCGTACTCGTACTTCACGTGGGGAACGTACCTCCCCGTGATCGCGGCGGTGCTGGTCGCGGCCGCGTTGTGGCTCCAGCGCCCGCAACGGCTGCGTCGCGCCGCGGTGGCGCGCACGGCCTCCGCATACGCCACCTGACATGATCTCACTCGCGCTTCTTCTGCTCGCCGCGCAGGCGGCGAGCCCGGCGACACTCGGCAGTCGAATCGCCAATGCACGCCCGGGCGACACGCTCCACGTGTCCGCCGGCGTGCATCGCGGCCCCGTCGTGATCGACCGCTCGCTCGTCATGATCGGCGAGTCGGGTGCGATCATCGACGGCGGTGGGAGCGGCACCGTCATCGCGGTGCACGCGGATTCCGTCGAGCTGCGCGGCCTCACGATTCGCGGTGGCGGCATCTCGCTCAACAAGGACGAGGCGTCGGTCAAGCTGGTGCGATGCACCGGCTGCCGCATCGTGGACACACGCATCGTCGATGCGCTGCACGGGATCTACCTTCTGGAGTCGCGCGACGTTCTCCTCGCGGGGAACGAGATCCTGGGCAACGAGCGCCTCGTCGAGTCGAGACGCGGCAATGGCATCCACCTCTTCAGCTCGAGCGGCAACCACATCGAGCGAAACCGGATCTCGGGGACGCGCGACGGCATCTACTTTTCGTTCGCGACCCAGAACGTCATCGTCGACAACGACGTGGAGCGGACCCGATACGGGCTGCACTACATGTACTCGGACGACAATCGCTTCGCCCGAAACCGCTTCACACACAATGCCGCCGGTGCGGCGATCATGTTCTCGAAGCGGATCCTGCTCCGCGAGAACGTGTTCGCGGAGCACGTCGGCTACCGCGCGTACGGGATTCTCCTGCAGACGGCGTCCGACGTCGTCGCTGAGCGCAATCGCATCGAGGGCAACCTCACCGGGCTGTTTCTCGACGGCTCGACCAACAACACCTTCCGTGCGAACGTGATCGCCGGGAACGGTGTCGGCATCGATCTGCTGGCGAGCGCCGAGCAGAACACGTTCGTGAGCAACGTGATCGTCAGCAATCGTACGTCGGTGAGGAACGTCCTCGGCTCCGGAGAGAACACGTGGGCGCGGGACGGCCGGGGCAACTACTGGGGCGACCGCGACGTGTTCGATCTCGACGGAGACGGCATCGGCGATCGTCCGTACACCGCGGGCGATCCCTTCGCGTCGCTCGCGGCGGGCCGTCCCGTGCTCGAGCTGTTCGTCGGAACGCCGGCCGCGGCGGCGTTGTCATGGGCCGAGCGTGCGTTTCCCGTGTTCGACATTCCACGCGTCGTGGATCCCGCGCCACTCGCCAGGCCGCCTGTGGATGCGCCACGAGTTGGACGCGCGCTCGCGGAATCGGCCCAATGATCCGTTACGAGCAGTTCACGAAGCGGTTCGGCGCCGTCACCGCCGTCGAAGGGCTCGATCTCGCGATCGGCGATGGGGAGACGCTCGCCCTCATCGGGCCCAACGGGTCGGGGAAGACGACGACGCTGAAGGCCGCGCTCGGCCTCGTTAGGCCGACGGAAGGGAGGGTGCTGGTCGATGGACTGGATGTGTCGCGCGACGGCCGGGCGACACGTGCGCGGATCGGCTACCTCCCGCAGCGCCTCACCTTTCCCGACGGAATGAGCGCATGGGAGATTCTGCGCTTCTTCGCGAGGCTGCGTGGCGTGGAGCCGCAGTTGCGGCTTCTCGAACGGGTCGACCTTCTCGACGTCGCCGACCGCGACGTGAACGGATTCTCCGGGGGAATGCGGCAGCGGCTCGGCATTGCCGTAGCGCTGCTCGGCGATCCCCGCGTCCTCGTGCTCGATGAGCCGACGGCATCGCTCGACCCCTCGGGCGCGCTGGCCGTGCGCGACATGGTGCATGCGATCCGCGCCGAAGGAACGGCGGTGCTGCTCTCCTCGCACGACCTCGCCGAAGTGGCGGCGCTGGCCGATCGCGTCGGCGTGTTCGTCGGTGGACGGCTTGGTGCGCTCGGGACGCCGGCGGAGCTGGCGCACTCGCTCGGCATTGGCGTGCACGCGATGATCGCGAGCGCGGCAGGGCTCGAGAGCATCTATCGTCGGATCGCCGTGTCTCACCCGCAGCTGGTCGCCTAGACCGATGCGTGCCACGATCGCAGCCGCCCTCGCGCTGGTCGCGCTCCTCACCGCATGCGGCGGAGGGGAGCGTGAGATCGAGATCGCGTATGGGACAGACGTGTGTGAATACTGCCGCATGACGATCGATGATCCGGCGCTGGCCGCGGCCTTCGAGGGTACGGAAAGGGACGTCCATCTATTCGACGAGCCGGGGTGCATGGCCTCGTGGCTCCGGGACCGGCGGGACAATACGGGCAAGGCCATGGTGCGCGACGCCGGTGGCCGCGGCTGGCTCGAGGCGCAGCAGGCGTACTTCGCGCGTGGCCAGCGAACACCGATGGCGTTCGGCTTCGTGGCGTACGCCGACCGCGATGCGGCGCTCGCCGCCAGCCGACCAGCGGGTGCGCCGCTAGCGAGCTGGACGTCCATTCTCACCGAGGAGTTGAAGGCCAATGCGCCCACGCGCTGACGCCATTCTGGTCATCGCCAGGCAGGAGCTGACGACCGCGCTCCGCGGCCGGATGATTCTCGCGTTCGGAGCGCTGTTCGCGATTCTCGCCGTCGGGATCTCGCTGGCCGGGCTCGGCGCGAGCGGACAGCTGCTCGTGCAGGGCTTCACGCGCACCGCCGTCTCGCTGACGACCCTCGCGCTCTATCTGCTCCCGCTGCTCGGGCTGATTCTCGGCGCCGCGGCGCTCGGCAGCGATGACGGCGGCGTCGAGCTGTTGCTGGCGCAGCCCATCACCCGCACCGACGCACTCGCGGGGCGCACGCTCGGTCTTGCGGCGGCGCTCGTGCTCGTGTCGTTAGGGGGCTTCACGCTGGCGGGCATGGCCGTGCTCATTGGCGCGGGCGGTGCCGGCGCGGGCGGCTTTCTCGTCGCCGCGTGTGGCGCGACGATCGTAGGCCTGGTCGGCCTGGCGATCGGGGTGTTGATCGGCGTGCTCGTGAGGCGGCGAGGCGCCGCGGTCGGATGGGCGCTCGCCGTCTGGGTGAGCGCAGCGGTGCTGTTCGATCTGGCGACCATTGGCGTGCTGCAGCTGGTCGGCGATGGCCAGCCGGGCCCATGGCTCGTGACGCTCCTCGCACTCAACCCGATCGACGGCGTGCGCGCGCTGGCGCTCGTCGGCCTCGGCGCTGACGTACTGCTCGGCCCCACGGGTGCGGCATTGCAGCGGACCATGGGCGAGGGTGGCGGCGCGCTCTGGGTCTCGGGCTCGGTGCTGGCGTGGCTGGCGGCTCCACTGGTTGCGAGCAGGCGAGTGTTCGCTCGCAGGGATTTCTAGTCAATTCCGGGAACGCAAATCGGGGAACCGCAGATGGCCGCAGACAGCCGCAGAAACTACAACGTCAAAAGCGGTACCACGGATTGTGAACCGCAAAGCGACACGGATACGACAACGGCGAAAAGCTTTGGAAACACCTAACGGGTCGGGATTCTGGTAGGGGCACCGGCCGCGCAACTCGCTGCGGCCTCCGCGGCTCCGAAGGATGGGTGGAAACGAACGGCGGCGCGAGACGCGCCGCCGTTATGCATATCACCCCTTCGACAACCTTGACATCCTTGACACCCTTGACGACCTCAGCCGTTCAAGGGCGGCACCACCAGCACCGAGCACCGCGCCGCGCGCACCACCGCCGTCGGCACCGCGCCGATCACCGCGCCGCGAATCGGGCTGAGGCCGTGACTTCCCGTCGCGATCAGCTCGATGCCCTGCTGGTCCGCGAACGCGAGCAGCTCCTTCGCCGGATCGCCCTGAAGGACGACGAGGTGGGTTTTCACCCCCGGGCGAATCCCTAGCTCGCGCCGCAGCGCTTGGAGTTGCTCCCGAGCGGTCGGGCCGTAATCCAGCGCCGGGGCCGCGTTGAAGGGGACGTAGATCCGCGGCTCCACGTGCGCGAGATAGACGACGCCAGAGTGGCCAATGATCCGGAGCGCCTCACGAGCGGCGGCAATGCTCGACGGGCTGAAATCGATCGCGAGCAGCGCCCGGCGCGGAACCGTCCGTCGGTTGCTGTCGACGGCGAGCACCGGACGCGACGCGCGGTGGATCAGCTGAAGCACCGTCTCACGTCCCAGCAGGCGGTCGGCCCGCGAGTGGACGTGCAGCCCCACGACGATGAGGCGCTGCGTGCCCTGGTCCGCGATGTCGGCGATCGTGCTCGACGGACGGCCATACGCGATCGAGAGCGGCCAGCTCTCGGACGTAATGTTCGTCGTGCGCGCGCGCTGCTGCGCCAGTCGAAAATGCAGCTCGTGCTTGTGCAGGTTCACGCCGCGGCGGTCCTCGTCCATCTGCTCAATGTCTTCGACCGCGAGCAGCTCGTGCGATTCGCGGTCGCGATGCGCCAGCGAGCGCCCAACGATGATGGCGGCGTCTGCCGCGGGGCGGCCATCGGTGGCGATGAGTAGACCAGCGCGACGTGTATCGGGCCGGATGGCTCCGGCAAGGGGCATCGCCGTCTCCGGCGGCATTTGCAGTGTCTCGCGCATACCAGGTTTCTCCCGTCAAAGGTCGCAGCAGCTGTCGTAGGGACCTGCGGCTGTCCTTGACTGGATGGTACGAGCGGTCGACGCGCGTCAGTATCGGGGAGACTCCGCGCGGACGTCGGCGAACTCCCGACCTCTAGGCAGGAATATCGGCCAAAGGAATAGCGAACGCGAAGGTGCTGCCTGCTCCCACCGTGCTCTTCACCCAGATACGCCCGCCGTGGGCCTCGACGATCCCCTTCGCGATCGCCAGACCAAGTCCGGCACCTCCGCGACGCTTGCCACGCGCCTGCCAGAAGCGATCGAAGAGATGCGGAAGGTCCTCGGCACGAATGCCAGACCCGGTGTCGCGCACCGCGATGCAGACCTCGCGGTCGGCGGCCTCCGCACTGATCGCGATCTCACCGCCCGGCGGTGTGTGCTTCACGGCGTTGGACACCAGGTTTTCCAGAACCTGCACGATCCGCCGCGCATCGACATTGGCAATGGGGAGGTAGTCCGGCAGCTCCTCGCGAAGCGTGAGCGATTTTTCGGAGATGAGCGGCTCGAGCATCAGCGTCGCTTCGCTAATGACGCGCAGGAGGTCGCGTGGCTCGCGGTCGAGGATGAGTCCGCCCGCTTCCAGGCGTGCAACGTCGAGCAGGTCCTCGATGAGGCGGTTCATCCACTCCGTCGAGCCCTCGATCGTCGTCACGAGATTCCGCGTGGTCTCCTCCTGCTCCGGAAGCCTGTCGAGAAGCGACGACGCGCACATGTCGATGACGCTCAGCGGGTTGCGCAGATCGTGCGAGACCACCGCGAGCACCTCATCGCGCGCGAGCAGCGCCATCTCGGCCGCGTTGCGCGCGCTGCGCTCGGCGTCGAGCAGCCGCGCGCGCTCTACTTCCGCGACGCGCCGCTCGGTGATGTCGCGCATTACCGCGGTGTACACCCGCCTGCCTGCCACCTCGAACTTCGAGATCGACGCCTCGGCGGGAAAGATCTCACCGTTCTTCCGCCGGCCGCGAACTTCCGCCCGCTCCCCCATTCGGCGTGCGACCACCGGGGATTGCGCGAATTCACGGATATGATGGCGATGGACGTCCATCACATCGGGGGGGATGAGCACATCCAAGGGCTGTCCGATCGCCTCGGAGGCGCGATAGCCGAACATCTTCTCGGCGCCCTGGTTGAAGAGCGTGATGATCTGGTCGTCATCCACCGAAACGATGGCGTCCGCCGCGATGTCGAGAATCCGCGAGAAGCGCGACTCCGACACGCGAAGCGCCTCCTCCGCGGCGCGATGGTCGGTGACATCCCGCCCCTCGGCGATGATCCCGCGAAGCACGCCGTCGACATCGGGAACCGGAGTGAAGGAGAAGTCGAAGAACGCCGGCGTTCCCTTGCGCTTGCCGGCGGGGACGTCGAGCCGAATGAACCGACCCTCGGCCGCCTCGATGATTGCCTGATGAATGGCGGCCTGTGCGTCGTCCATGCCCGCCCACCAGGCGCCCTCCCAGAACGGGCGGCCCACGACGTCCTGGCGCTGAGCGCCAATCAGGCTCAGGCCCGTCGGGTTGACCTCCTGTACGGAGCCACGGGCATCGAGCAGCGCGATGAACTGCACCGAGTGCTCGAAGAAGGCGCCGAGTCGGATGGGGTCGCGCGGAGTCGCGGTCGTGGTCGGTGAGGCCATGTGTGTCGAATGAGGCACTCGGTATTCCGCAAAATCGGCCGCCGTCGCATGGCCGTCAACTGTCAGGCTTTGTCCTACGTGGCCCGCTCAAACGGCTGACTGACGGTGTGTCGCGCGTCACCTAGAGTACGCACAGGGAGAACCCCTTTCCGGAGCGTGCCATGACTGCCACCACCATTGACCTCACCGATGCCAAGCCGACGACGCAGTCGTCGATGCGCGCCGATCCGTGGATACTCACCGGGCCGATCCTCGTGGCGACCGATGGAACCGAGATGACCGATGCGGCCCTCGCGGTTGCCGAACAGATCGCGACCGATCACGGGCTCGCGGTACAGACGGTGTCCGTACTCGAGCCGCTGGCCAGCGTCTTCGCTCCCGTGGACGGCATGATGGTCACGCTGCCCCCGGCAATGAGCGATGGAGCGCGAAAGGAGCTGCGGCTCACGAGCGTGCAGGAGCGAGTCCGGAAGAGCGTTCGGAACCCCGATGCGTGGAAGGTCGATGTCCGAATCGGTCCCGTCGCCTCGACGATCGTTGCGGTCGCCGTCGAGCTGGATGCTTCGCTGATCGTACTCGGCCTGGGTAAGCATCGGCCCGTCGATCGTCTGCTGGGCGATGAGGTCGCCGCGCAGGTCGTTCGTCGCGCCTCGATTCCCGTGCTTGCCGTACCGTCCGATGCGAGCGTGCCGCTTCGCCGTGCGGTCGTCGGGATCGACTTCTCCCGGGCCAGCATTCGAGCCGCCCGTGCGGCGGTGGCGCTGACGACGCCGCCAGGCCACGTATGGCTGGCCCACGTGAAGGCGCCGCTCGAGATCCCGAGCGAGACGTACGAAGGCGCGTCGGTGATCTACACGCAGGGTGTGCTGAGCGCGTTCAAGAAGATCGAGGAGCGTCTGGAGGAGGTGGAGCTTCTCGAGGTGCGGCCGGTCGTGCTGGAGGGGAAGATCGCGGACGAGCTGCTTGGTTTTGCATCGAGCCACCGCGCCGACCTCCTGGTGACTGGCGCGCATGGGCACACACTGGTCGAGCGGCTGATCATCGGCAGCGTCACCACCAAGGTCCTGCGTGCTGCGCGGTGCTCGGTGCTGGTGATTCCGCCCTACCGGGAAGATACCGAGTCGACTACGACGTAACCCATGGCGACGGCGACGCTGGGCGAAGCGCGGAGGGCGCACCCGGCGGCTCCGCCGTCGCGTGCTCGACGGTTCGTTGAGGGATTCGGGCGTCGTGTACGAGTGAGCGTCGAGACCGTTGGCCGTACCGGGGGGTTCACGGCAGACACGGTTCGTTCGTTTCGCGAAATCTCTACCTGGCGCCCGAACCTCATCATTCAGGCACGACGGCTGGGCGTCGATTCGCTCCCCATTGGCCTGTTCATCGCCGTCTTCACCGGCATCGTGCTCGCGCTACTCGCGAGCTACTCGTTCACCGGCGCCGTTCCGCTCTACTTCGTCGGCACGCTCGTCCAGAAGACGATCATGATGGAGCTGGCGCCTGTGCTCACGGGACTCGCGCTCGCCGGTCGCGTGGGCGCCAACATCGCGGCCGAGGTCGGCACCATGCGCGTCACCGAGCAGATCGATGCGCTGGAAACGCTCGCCTACGATCCGTTCGCGTACCTCGTGGTGCCGCGCGTCATCGCGGGCACGGTGATGTTCCCGGTGGTCGTCGGAATGGCGATGCTCGTCGGCATGTTCGCCGGGTGGGGCGCTTCGCTGCTACTGCTCGACGTGTCGTCGGCCGAGTTTCTCAAGGGAGCGCGCCTCTTCTTTTCGACGTTCGACGTTCGCTATGGACTGGTGAAGTCAGCGAGCTTCGGCTCCGCCGTCACCCTCGTCGGATGCATGAGCGGGATGGAAGTGCGGGGTGGGGCGGAGGGTGTGGGCAACGGCGCAACCCGCGCCGTTGTCTGGGGCGCGATGATGATCCTCGTGCTCGACGCATTCTGGGCGGTGACGTGGCTGCTCGGGAGGACGCCATGAAACACAGCGGGATGAACGACTTCGTCGTCGGCAGCACGATTCTGGTGGCCTCGGTGCTGCTGGTGGGCGGCTCGATCTGGCTGGGCGAGATCGACGTAGGTAGCCGACACGCGCGCGTCGCAGCGCGGTTCGACGACGTCGGGAACGCGCAAGTGGGCAACGCAGTGGTGATTCGAGGCGTGAAATCGGGTCGCATCGAGTCCATCGAGCTGACGGATGGAGGCTGGGTGCGTGTCGGAATCGGTCTCGATGAAGACGTCACGCTGCCGCGCGATCCCGTCGTCCTCCTCGGTGCCTCGAGCCTGTTCGGCGACTGGCAGGCGACGATCCTCGAGGAGGAAGCAGCGCCGGTCACCCGGGACGTGGCTGCGCAGCTCCGGCGGTCGACCGGATCGGAGGATGTTCTGCCGGGGGCCGTGTTGCCCGACGTCACGCATCTGACGACGGTCGCCGACGACATCGCCGACAACGTCGCGACGTTCTCGGAGCGGGTGCGCGTCGCGTTCGATGATCAGGCCGCGCGCGAGCTGCGCGCGTCGTTCCACAACATCGCCACGCTTTCGGCGCAGCTGGAGCACACGACACGCGTACAGTCGCGCAATCTCGACGAGATAACCCGTGATGTGAAGCTCGGAGCACGGGAGCTGACGCAAACGGCTCAGGCGCTTCGCCGGACGGTCGCCCGGGTGGATTCATCGACCTCGAGCGGAGAGCTGACCGCGATCATGACCGACATGCAGCAGGCGGCCAACTCTCTCAACGCGGCCGCCGAGGAGCTCCGGCGCCTGACGGGACGCCTTGGTGGCACCCAGATGACGCTCGACTCGCTCCTCGTGCACTCCGCATCGGTCGTGTCGAAGATGGATGAGGGAAGGGGGTCCGTCGGTCGCATGCTCAACGACGAGAGCCTCTACACCGGCGCCGACTCCCTCGTGAGCGAGATGCGCGCGCTGGTAGCCGATGTGAAGGCTCGGCCACGGCGATACATCAGCCTCCGGCTGTTTTGACCGGGCGGTTGGCCGGGCGCTTCACACGCACGCTCGCGTGATGTTCTTCAGGAGGATGACATGTCAGCAAGAGCAGCTCGGGCGGTCAAGGTCGCTGGCGGCGGCGTCGGTGCCCTCGCCCTGTTCGGGTTCGGGTACATCGCGCGCAACTGGTACCGCTATGGAAAGGTGTCGAAGAACGGGAAGACGGATCTCCTGCTCGACCGGTTCATGCCGACGTATGAGGTGCGCGAGCGGCACGAGACGCGTGTGGCGGCGCCGGTGGCGATCGCGTACGAAGCGGTCCGTCGAATGGACATGAACCGGTCGCGACTCGTGCGTGGGATGTTTCGCGCGCGCGCGATTGCGCTTCGCGCGAAGCCCGAGCCGCTGCCCCAGCTCGAGGGATTCCTCGAGCAGGCGCAATCACTCGGCTGGGGGATTCTCGCTGAGGAGCCGGGACGGGAGATCGTGCTCGGGGCGGTGACCAAGCCGTGGATGGCGAATGTCCACTTCGAGCGTCTCGACCCCGGGCGGTTCACGGCGTTCGACGGCCCCGGCTACGTGAAGATCGCGTTCACGATGGTGGCGGAGCCGGTGGACGCGCGATCCTCGATCGTGAAGACCGAGACACGGGTGATCACGACCGACAGATACGCGCGGAAGCGCTTTCGACGCTATTGGACGGTGGTCTCTCCGGGTGTCCGCCTGATCCGGGTGGAGGCCCTGCGGCTCGTTAGGGCCGACGCGGAGCGCCGGTTCGAGGCGGGAGAGACGCTCGTCGAGACGGCGGCGGAGGAGGCATGAGAATCCGGAGGGGCCGTTCCTGTCACGCGAAGCGCAGCGAGCGCGCGGCCCCGCTCCCGGGAGATGCGCTGCTTCAGCCCTGCACGGGATCGGCGACGCACGCGATCACGATCCGGCGCCCTCGACGCGAGGTGTGGCCGTGGCTTCTGCAGATGGGCGCGGGGCGCGCTGGGTGGTACAGCTACGACTTCATCGACAATGGACGCGAGCACAGCGCGGAGCGTGTGATTCCCGAGCTGCAGGACGTCGACGTGGGATCGATCATGCCCGGCGTGCCGGGAACGAAGGACGCGTTCATGGTGCTCAGCGTGGAGCCGGAGCACTGTTTGATTCTCTGCGTGGTGTCGCCTGACGACGCGCATCTGATGGTGACCTGGGCGTTCGTGCTGGAGGAGCCCGAGCCCGGCGTCACCCGGCTGATCGTTCGCGCGAGAGTCGGACGCGGCTACCACCCTCCGTTTGGACTGCCGATGTGGGCCATGAGGTCGCTCGTGAAGTGGGGGCACGGGATCATGCAGGCCAAGCAGCTGCGCGGAATCGCGCGGCGGGCGGAGGCGGTATAGATTCGCGGGGGACTTCGTTTCTCTGTGCCTCTGTGTCTCTCTGGTTGTGGAGTTGGCTCATCGGGTAGAGGCCGGCGTCAGGCCTTCCCCTACACCGACGCCCGCTCTCCCTGACGGCATCGAGCCCCGATCCGGTTAGGTTGCTCAGCATGCGGACCATCCGTCGCGTCACCGCGTTTGTCATCGGCCTCCTGGTTCTCCAGCTCACGCTGGCGACCAGCGGCTACGCGTGCATCGCGCAGGACATCGCCTCGCATGACGGAATGGCCATGGGTGACGAGACGGCCCAGGTTTCGGAGCTTGCGCCTCTACCGCCTGACGACGCGGCGTGCGACGGTGTACCGCCCGGCGGCCCCTGCGGGAGTACAGACACCGAAAGCGATTGCGAGGCGATGGGCATCTGCGCGCCGTTCGCCCTGACTGCCGAACGCTCCGCCTCGTCGTCCCCGCCGCTCTCTTCCGAGCTCGTCACGACACAACCACGCGCGCTGCTCACCCGCGCGACCGCACCCGAGTTACCCCCTCCCCGCGTCTAGTCTCCGTCACGCTCGAAGCGTGACGCCTGGCTCATCGACCACCGTCGACTAGCCAAGCACGGCATTTGAGGACTGGGCAACGACTGCCCGGTCCGCAACCGGGAGACTCGAGTGAACTTCACCAGGATCATAGCGGCCGCTCGTCGCGCGCATCTGCGTCGCGCGCTCTGGCTCGCCATCGTGTGTGCCATTGCGCCCGCGTCGATCGAGGCGCAGGAGCCGGCCACGTCGCATTTGCGATTGAGTGACGCATATCGCGAAGCTCAGTCGGCGAATCCTCGCTTCGCCGCCGCCCGTGCCCGGGCCCGGGCCGCGAACGCGCGCATTTCGGCGGCAGGGCTCCCGCCGGATCCGGAGCTGCAGCTCGGCTTCATGAACTACGGCCTGCCGGATCTGGAGCCGATGGACCCGTTAGGCATGACGCAGCTGCAGCTCATGCAAATGGTGCCCATCGGCGGGAAGCTGCACTTGTCGAAGAACATTGCCCGCGCGCAAGCCTCCGCCTCGGGCTTCCGGGCCACCGATGCCGGCTGGGAAGTCCGCGGCGAGGTCGCGATGGCCTTCTACGATCTCTACCGCACGGATCGCGGATTGGACGTCGCGCGCGGGACCATCCGCCTCCTTCAGGACGTGCGAAGCATCGCCGAGTCGATGTATCGCGTGGGGGAGGGACGACAGGCGGATGTCCTGCGCGCCCAGGTGGAGCTCGCGCGCATGATCGAGGACACCGTGCGCATGACGACGATGCGGACGGGAATGGCCGCGCGGCTCAATGCGGTGCTCGATCGCCCTTTCGACGCGGTGGTCAGCCCGCCGCTCCTGCCGGTGTTTCCCGATACGATCCCGGCGCTGGAGACGCTCGTTATGCTCGCGCAGGCGGAGCGGCCAATGGTGAAGGCGGGTGAGGTCGAGCTGGATGCGGCGAACGCGCAACTGAAGCTCGCCCGGCGTGAGATCTGGCCGGATCTCACCGTCGGCCTTCAGTACGGGCAGCGTCGCGGTGAGATGGGGCTCGAGCGAATGGGAAGTCTCATGGTCGGCGCCTCGATTCCCGTCTTCGCGCGGTCACGTCAGCTCCGCATGCGCGAGGAGGCTGCCGCGATGAGGGAGATGGCGGCCGCCGATCTCACGGCCATGCGAGCCGAGACGCGCGCACGGGTGACCGAGGCCTACGCGAATCTCGTTCGCGCCCGCAATCTCGCCGCCCTCTATCGCACCACGATCCTCCCGCAGGCCGAGGCAACGGTATCCTCGGCGCTCGCGGCCTACCGTGTGGGAAGCGTCGACTTCATGACGCTCCTCGACAGTCGCATGACGGTCAACACCTATCTCCAGGAATTGCTCGCTCTCGACGCAGAGCAGGGGAAAGTGTGGGCCGAGCTGGAGATGCTCACGGGGCGTGAGCTCTTCGACGCCAATGCCACCGCCGAGCCGGCGGGAAGGGAGACACGATGACCATGCAACCAGAGCGTCGTGATGCGCGCGACGTTGACTCGGCCGACGCGACCGGGACGAGCGAGTCGCCATTCAGCGCGGGAAACGCCGGGCGTTCGCGTGCCGCGCGATGGGCGCTGTACGCCGCTATTCCGCTGGCGGCGATCGCCGTCGTGTACTTCGCGACGCGAGAATCCACGCCTTCCGATGAGGCGACGGGGCACGCGCACGGAGCTGTAGCGACATCGGACACCGGGCGACCGGTCTCCCTGTCCGATGCCGAGGGGCAGCGCATCGGCGTGACGTATGCTGTCGCCACCCTTGCGCCGTTGCGCAAGGAGATACGCACCGTCGGCCAGGTGACGTTCGACGAGACGCGTGTGCGGTCGATCTCGCCGAAAATCGACGGCTGGGTGGAGCGGCTCTATGTCGATTTCACCGGACAGTACGTCGCCGCCGGATCGCCGCTCTTCAGCGTGTATTCGCCGATGCTCGTGCAGGCCCAGGAAGAGCTGCTTCTGGCCAAACGACTTCAATCCGACATCGAGCGCGGATCGCAGAATGTCCGTGCCGACGCGGCCGAGCTGGTGACGTCTGCGCGACGGCGACTTGCCTACTGGGACGTTTCCGCGAGCGAGATCGCTCGGATCGAGGCGACGGACACGGTGCAGCGCGCGATCACCCTTCGCTCGCCCGTGGGTGGATTCGTCGTCGAGAAGAATGTCCTCCAGGGGCAGCGCATCATGGCTGGCGATCAACTGTACAAGGTCGCGGACCTCGGCACCGTCTGGGTGGAGGGTGAAGTCTTCGAGCAGGACCTTCCGTCGGTGCGCCTCGGCCAGCGCGCGGTCGCCGAGGTGGAGGCGATCCCCGGGGAAGTATTCTCCGGTCGGATCACCTACGTCTATCCGACGGTCAACCCGGAGACACGTACGGCTCGAGTGCGCGTCGAGCTCGCCAACCCCCGCCTGCGGCTCAAGCCGGGGATGTACGCCACGCTGCGCCTAACGGGTACCTCCGGTGCGGTGGTGCTCACCGTGCCGCGCACCGCCGTGCTTTCGACGGGTGAGCGGAACCTCGTCTTCGTGAAGCGAGGGGATGGGAAGCTCGAGCCGCGCCTCGTCGAGCTCGGCGCCACTACCGATGACCGGCTCCAGATCCTGCGGGGGCTTGCGGCCGGCGACACCGTTGTCGCCTCCGCGACGTTCCTCGTCGATGCGGAATCGAATCTCGGCACTACGCTCGGTGGCATGGGGAACATGCCGGGCATGGACATGACGGCTCCGACTCGCGGCGACACGCCGGTCAAGGTGACGCCTGCCCCGCGCGATACCGCGCATCGGCGCCCAGCAGGTGCGGACCACTCCGGCCACGAGGAGTAGCGCATGCTCGAACGCATCATCGAATGGTCGGCGAAGAACACGCTGTTCGTCCTGCTGTTCACCGCCGTCGCCATCGCCGCCGGGATCTGGTCCGTGAGGCGGACGCCTCTCGAGGCGCTCCCCGACCTGAGCGATGTGCAGGTCATCGTCCAGGCGACGTACAACGAGCAGGCGCCGCGCATCGTCGAGGACCAGGTCACCTATCCGATCGCCGCCGAGATGCTGAAGGTGCCCGGCGCGCGAACGGTCCGTGGCTATTCGTTCTTCGGTGTGTCGTTCGTGTACGTGATCTTCGAGGACGGCACCGACCTCTATTGGGCGCGCACGCGTGTCCTCGAGTACCTGAGCGGCATCAAGGGGCGGCTCCCGGCGAGCGTGAGCCCCACGCTCGGGCCCGACGCCACCGGCCTCGGGTGGGTATATCAGTACGCCATCGAGGACACGAGCGGCCGGCTCACCCTCGCCGAGCTGCGCAGCCTTCAGGACTGGTCCCTGCGCTACTCGCTCACCGCGGTGAGCGGCGTTTCCGAGGTCGCGTCCATCGGCGGCTTCGAGAAGCAGTATCAGGTGGACATCGACCCCGCCAAGCTCCTCGCGTATCGCATTCCCGTCACGCAGGTGATGGGGGCGATCCAGAACGCCAACAGCGATGTCGGCGCCATGGTGATCGAGCTCTCGGAGCGCGAGTACATGGTCCGCGGGCTCGGCTACCTCGACAACATCACCGACATCGAGAACGTCGTGGTCGGAGCGACGGCATCCGGCACTCCGATACGAGTCGCCGAGCTCGGGCGGGTGACGATCGGCCCGGCGGTGCGCCGCGGCATCGCCGATCTCGACGGACGTGGGGATGCGGTCGGCGGGATCGTCGTTATGCGCTTCGGCGAGAATGCGCTGGCGACGATCCGAAACGTGAAGGCGAAGCTCGCCGAGGTCGAGAAGGGTCTGCCGCCGGGCGTGGTGATCCGTCCCGTCTACGACCGCTCCGAGCTCATTGAGCGATCGATCGACACGCTCACCGAGAAGCTGATCGAGGAATCGATCATCGTCGCGCTCGTCTGTATCGTCTTCCTCCTGCACGCGCGCTCCGCGCTCGTCGCCATCCTCACGCTTCCGATCGGGATATTGATGGCCTTCATCGCGATGCGGTGGGTCGGTGTCGGGGCGGACATCATGTCGCTGGGCGGTATCGCCATCGCCATCGGCGCGATGATCGACGCGGCGATCGTGATGATCGAGAACATGCACAAGCACCTCGAGCGGGCGATCACGCTCAAGACGCCCGGCGGCACCTCTCAGGAGCCGACCGTCGCACGCTCCTTCGACACCCGGGCGCTGTCGACGCAGGAGCGCTGGCGGGTGGTGATCGAGTCGTCGAAGGAGGTTGGTCCCGCGCTCTTCTTTTCGCTCCTGATCATCACCGTCTCCTTCATTCCCGTATTCACGCTCCAGGGACAGGAGGGGCGGATGTTCACGCCCCTCGCGTTCACCAAGACATTCTCAATGGCCGCGGCGAGTCTGCTCGCCGTGACGCTCGTGCCGGTCGCGATGGGGCTGTTCATTCGTGGCAGGATTTATCGAGAGCGTGCGAACCCGGTCAATCGCGCGCTCATCCGCGCGTATGGTCCGATCATCTCCGTGGTTCTTCGCCATCGGTGGGGAGTGATCGTCGGCGCGGCGGTCGCGCTCATCCTCACCTGGATTCCATGGACCCGCCTCGGGAGCGAGTTCATGCCGCGTCTGGACGAAGGGACCATCCTCTACATGCCCACCACGCTGCCCGGCGTGAGCGTGGCGCGCGCGCGAGAGATCCTGCGACAGCAGGACTCGATTCTGAAACAGTTCCCCGAAGTCGACCACGTCTGGGGAAAGGCGGGCCGCGCCGAGACGGCCACTGACCCGGCTGGGCTCGACATGTTCGAGACGACCATCACGCTCGAGCCGACTTCGGAATGGCGCGAGGGAATGACCTACGACCGACTGGTAGCCGAAATGGATTCGGCGGTGAAGATGCCGGGCGTCACCAACGCCTGGACAATGCCGATCATCGGGCGCATCGACATGCTCGCGACCGGCATCCGCACCCCGGTCGGCATCAAGATCTTCGGTCCCGACCTCGGCGAGCTCGAGCGCATCGGGAAGGAGGTCGAGCGCTCCGTGCAAATGGTCCCAGGGACGCGAAGCGTGTTCGCCGAGCGCGCCGTCAGCGGCTACTACCTGGACATCGACATCGACCGTGCCGCTGCCGCTCGCCATGGAATCAACGTCGGTGACATCCAGACCGTCATCGCGACGGCGATCGGCGGGATGACGATCACCCAGACGGTGGAAGGTCGCGAGCGCTACGGCGTTCGCGTGCGGTATCCGCAGGAGCTTCGCGACACGCCGGAGCGTCTGGCGTCGGTGCTCGTTCCCGTGAGCCACACTCGGGGAACCGGGGTGGTTCCGCCCTCCAGCGGCGCGATGGCCGGGTCCTCGATGAGCGGGGGAGTCACATCGATGGCGGGCGCCACCGCCCAGGTGCCGTTAGGCCAGGTCGCTACCATCAGGCAGACTGCCGGGCCGATGGTCGTCCGAACAGAGGACGCGATCCCCACGGCGTGGGTGTATGTGGACGTCACCGGCCGCGACATCGGCGGCTACGTGGCCGACGCGAAGGCGATGGTCGAGAGCGAAGTGACGCTGCCGCCCGGCTACACGATGACGTGGAGCGGACAGTACGAGTACATGGAGCGCGCGAAGCGCGCGATGAAGATCGTCATTCCGGCGACGCTCGCGATCATCTTCCTCCTGCTTTACCTCAACTTCAGGAGTGTCGCCGAGACGGCGATCGTGATGCTCTCGCTCCCGTTCGCACTGGTCGGAGGCATCTGGTTCATCTGGATGCTCGGATACAACTGGTCGGTGGCGGTGGCAATCGGCTTCATCGCGCTCGCGGGAGTCGCCGCCGAGACGGGCGTGGTGATGCTGATCTATCTCGATCACGCATGGAAGGCGCGGCAAGCGACGGGACGCCGGCCGACAGCTCGCGACCTGTACGAGGCTGTCGTCGAAGGAGCCGTCGAGCGTGTTCGTCCGAAGATGATGACGGTGATCGCGATCATCGCGGGACTCCTTCCGATTCTCTGGGGGACGGGGACGGGCGCGAGCGTGATGAAGCGAATCGCCGCGCCGATGGTAGGAGGGATGGTGTCGAGCACCGTACTCACCCTCGTCGTGATTCCAGCGGTGTACGCGTTGTGGAGGGAGAGGGAGACCGTCCGGTCGCGGGCCGTGGCGCCGGTCGGGGTGGGGGATCCTGCTCGAGCGTGAACGAGTATCGGCGTGCCGCAACTCAAAAGGACGCGGCCCCATCGCCGCGTCCCTCGTGATCCGTTCCTCGCATGCGTACCGCCGACCTTCGCTCGACTACTCGATCAATGCTCGGTTCGCTTCTCCTGCTCCTCCTCATCGAGCTCGACGTTCCCGGCGGCCTCTCCGGTCACCAGCGCCCCCGCCCGAATCTCCGTGTGCCGGACCTGCCCGCCGAGATTGGCCGTATAGCCCATCAGACCGGCCACCAGCAACGCGATCGGCAGCACGGTCACGGTGAGTGCCCGGGGCAACGGACGACCGCGTACCCAGAGGAGCCCGAGCAGCGAGACGCCGCCTAACACGTACGCGGCGATCGAAGCCATCTTCGCTGCCTCCTCATGCTCCTCGATGATCCCTTCCGTTACCCCTGGCAGATGTTCCACGGCCTCCTCGGCCCCTTCACCGGTAAGCATCGTGACGACCGAGACGATGGCCACCACCACGAACACGCCCATCCCAAGCCGTGCCCACGAATCGTTCTTCCGCCAGACGCCAAGCAGGAAGACGAGAAAGCCGAACACCATCCCGATGACGGGGATGTGATTCAGCAGCAAGTGCACATGCACCCCATTCATTCTGGCCTCCGTTTACTCGGTGCCGCGCACGACCCGCCACGTTCCCCGCTCTTCGATGCGGAGATCCGGCCCGAGCGTGAAGTACGTTCCTTCGATCACGTTCCAGCTTCTCATCTTTCCGACGAACGTCGTTTGCACCACTCCCATCCGATCCACATCGAAGTACGCCGGCATCACGCCGGTTACCACGCTCTCCGACGTGCTGACGAAGTACATGGGGATGCGCAGCTCGGGGCGCGTCTCGGTCCGCGACGGGACCGACGCACCGGCCTCCGCCGGCAGGTACACGACCGGCCGCAGAATCGCGCGACCGACGGCGGTGTCGTTCTTCACATCGAGCGCGAAGGCGATGCCTCCACCGCGGCGTCCGTCCTCGCTGTTGAACTCGCCACTCCATTCACCTTCGAGCAGAACGGCGTCCGTTGGCCCGCTCGCGACTGGGGCCTCGCGCGGGAGGGAGACGCACGCGGCAACCGAGACCGCGACGATCGCCGACAGGAACGTTCTCATGAGACCCTCCAGTATGGGAGCGTAGACTTCCTCCAGGACACGATGGAGCCCGCCGTTATGACCGAGTATCGGCGAATACCTCCGTTGCCCTCAGGGGAACGCTGACAGGTGGCACCCCGGTAGCCCGACGACCGTTAGCGGTGTGGACGGCTCTCCGCGACCTTCACCCGCAGCAGGGGTTGCGCGAAATTCTGGGGGGCATCCGCGTTACCGAATCCGTCCTCGCACCAGCCACGCTGAACCAGGACTCCTTTTGACCGTAACACGAAGTACTTCCAGACCCGGCGCCGACGTGTCTGGCGCTCCGGCAACCGGCGGCGAGCTGGATTCGATTCTCAAACCACGCTCCATCGCCGTCATCGGAGCATCGAGATCGGCGGATACCATCGGACATCAGATCGTCGCCAATCTCGTGGCGCACGGATTCACCGGGGCCGTGCATCCGGTGAACCCCAAGGCCACATCGATCCATTCGATTCGCGCGTACCCGAACGTGCGGGCGATCGGTGACCCGGTGGACCTGGCGATCATCGCCGTTCCCAAGGAGCGCGTGCTCGACGTCTCGCGCGAGTGCGTCGAGGCGGGGGTGAGAGGGCTGGTCGTCATCTCCGCCGGATTCCGCGAAGTCGGTGGCGAAGGCGTAGAGCGGGAGAACGCACTGCGCGACCTCGTGCGCCGACACGGCGTGCGCATGGTCGGCCCCAACTGCATGGGCGTGCTCAATACCGACCCCGCCATCTCGATGAACGGGACCTTTGCTCCAACGATGCCGCCGCGCGGGCGCGTCGGCTTCGTCTCGCAGTCGGGCGCGATGGGGCTGAGCGTTCTCGACTACGCGAAGGAATACGGGATCGGCATCTCGCAGTTCGTCTCGGTGGGGAACAAGGCCGACGTCAGCGGCAACGACCTGCTCACGCAGTGGGAGCACGACCCGACGGTGGACGTCATCCTCATGTACGTCGAGAACTTCGGAAATCCACGCCGCTTTCTCGACATTGCCTCGCGCCTCACGAAGCGGAAGCCGCTCGTCATCCTCAAGTCGGGCCGCTCGACGGTCGGGGCGCGCGCCGCCACGTCGCACACCGGCGCGCTCGCCGCGAGTGAAGCCGCCGTCGATGCGTTGCTCGCCCAGGCCGGTGTTCTTCGGGCTGGCTCGGTCGAGGAGCTGTTCGACATCGCGATGGTGTTCACCGGTCAGGCACTTCCGCGGTCGCGTCGCACCGCCGTCGTCACCAACGCCGGCGGACCCGGCATCCTCGCCGCCGACGCGCTCGAGGGACACGGCCTCGTACTCGGCGAGCTGAGCGCCGGCACCGTGAGGACACTCACGCCGCTCTTTCCACCCGAAGCATCCATTCGCAATCCACTCGACATGATCGCGTCGGCCACGCCGACCGGATATCGCCAGTCGCTCGAGGCGCTGCTGGGAGATGAGCGCGTCGACTCCGTCCTCGCGATCTTCGTCCCACCGCTCGGCGTTCGTCAGGAAGATGTCGCGGAAGCGATCGTCGCCGCATCGAAGAGTCGTCCCGACAAGCCAGTGGTCGCCGTGCTCATGGGGAAGCAGGGCCTTCCTCAGGGTCGCGCCGAGCTCAACGAGGCCGGCATCCCCGGTTACATCTTCCCCGAATCGGCGGCCCGGGCGCTCGCCGCGCTCACGCGTCAAAGCGAGTGGGTGGCCCGCCCAACGACGACCGCTCAGCGACTACCCGTCGATCGCACCAGGGCGACCGCGATCATCGAGCGCGCGCGGAGCGAAGGGCGCGAGAAGCTCTCCGAGATCGAGGTGCTGGAGCTGCTCGCGGCGTACGGCATCCCGGTCGCGGAGGCGGGACTCGCGCGCGATGCGCACGAGGCAGCCAACATCGCGCGCACCCTGGGCTATCCGTTGGTCCTGAAGATCGTGTCCCCCGACATCACCCATAAGACCGACATCGGCGGCGTCAAGCTCGGCATCGAGACCGAGGATGAGCTGCGCGAGGCGTATCGAGCGCTCGTTGACGATGTGCGCGGCGCACTGGCCAACGCGCGAATCGACGGCGTCCTCGTGCAGCGCATGGTACGGGGCGGAACCGAAACCATCGTCGGTGTCTCGCGGGAGCCACTCTTCGGGCCGCTGGTGATGTTCGGCCTCGGCGGAATCTTCGTCGAGGCGCTTCGCGACATCGTCTTTCGAGTTGCGCCGCTGACGGAGCTGGACGCGCGGGACATGATCACGTCCATCCGCGCCAAGGCCGTTCTCGAGGGGATCCGCGGTCGACCGCCGGCGGACCGCGCCGCCTTGGAACGAACGCTCCGTGTGATCGCACAGCTCGCCGACGATTTCCCCGAGATCGAGGAGATGGACATCAACCCGCTGCTCGCCCTTCCGCAGGGCGTTCTGGCGCTCGATGCACGGGTCCGCCTTCGACTGGGCGACGGGAACTGAAAATCCCTTACACGCGGGGGATTTTTCGCCGACAGACGCGCCCCTTTCGCGCCGTAGCTTGTGCTCGAAGACCGCTCCCTCACCGAGGCACGGGAGAAGCACAATGCTCAGGCTGCAAGACATCATGACGCGGGACGTCGTGACGCTCGATCCCGACATGCCCTTGCGGGATGCTCTGGAGATCCTCACCGCGCGGGACATCAGCGGGGCGCCGGTGATCGAGGGCGACACCATCGTCGGGATGCTCTCGGCGATGGACGCCATCCAGTTTCTGGCGTCGACGCCAGGAGTGCCTGATGTCAACGATTCGGACGAGGATGGGGAGCCGCGTCTCCTCGAGGATTCGTCCGACGGCACCGGTGATGTGCCGGCCGCGTATTTCGTCGACTTCTGGTCTGACGCGGGTGCCGACGTTTCCGAGCGTTTCAAGGACATCGGCGGAGCAGTGTGGGATCTCCTCGCGGAACACACGGTGGCCGAGGCGATGAGCCGGTCGCTCCTGGCGTTTCCGCCGACGACCGATGCCAGAGTGGCGGCCGACGCGATGCAGCGCGCGCGCGCACACCGGGTCCTCGTGATGGACGGAGACCGCCTCGCCGGCATTGTCAGCGCGCTCGACATTGCCCGAGCAGTCGCACAACGGAAGCTGCCGGGGGCGCGCTACGTGTACACGGTGCCGCGTCATCCGCACTAGGAGGTACGAGCATGTCGGACCGAGCGACATTTCGAGATATCGTCGTCCCGCTCGATGGGTCGAGCTTCTCCGAGTCGGCGATTGCCGTCGCCGGCTGGATCGCGACCGAATCGGGAGCACGGCTCCATCTGGTTCGTGCGCACGTTCCGAACGACGACGACTCCGTGGAGCAGCCTGCGC
Source organism: Gemmatimonadaceae bacterium (assembly GCA_035765135.1). Classification (GTDB taxonomy): domain Bacteria; phylum Gemmatimonadota; class Gemmatimonadetes; order Gemmatimonadales; family Gemmatimonadaceae; genus JAICNG01. The sequence continues at coordinate 23,926 of DASTYE010000070.1, forward strand.
GCACGGCCGTCGCGCACTACCTGAATGAGATGGCGGCCTGGCTCGCCGAGGGCGGTACCAAAGACGTTCGCGTCGAGACGCTCGACGGATCGCCGGCGCTCGCCATCGCCGATTACGTCGATCGCGTGGACGCCGATCTCATCGTGATGACGACGCATGGCCGCACCGGCGCCGAGCGGCGCCGGCTGGGAAGTGTGGCGTCCGTCGTGGCGCATCACGCCCGTTGTCCCGTGCTCCTCACGCGTGGCGTGGCCGGCGAGTACGTGCCGAAGCGCGTGACGCTCGACAACATCATCATCGCCGTGGATGGGACCGAGCCGCCGGAAGATGTGGCGGGTCTCGCACTGAAGTTCGCGACGCTCGACCACCCGGCTTTCCGCATCATGCACACCCTGTCTCCCGCGTTGGCGCTCGAGCCGGCCATCGCTGGCGACGTTGTCGACGACGGGGAGCTGGAGCGTCGCGCGAAGGAGCAGGGAGAGATCTACGTCTGCGACATCGCGCGGCGTCTGCGGCAGGCGGGGCTACGGGCCGAGGTGCTGGTGACGGTCGCCGATGAGCCGGCGAAGGCGATCTTCGAGGCGGCCGAGCGCTACCACGCGGGGGGCGTCGTTCTCGTCAGGTAAGAACCGGCGCCGGTCTACTCGCGCGCCTGCGGAACGCCGGCCGCCGGGGTCTCCCGCCTAACGGTCGGCGTGACGCCCGCCGGTGGCTCCACCGGTGGTTGCCCCAGCTCGGCGCGTGCGCGGTTCAGCGCGTCGTCGAGATTCCCGAAAATGTGCTCGTCCCCGATCTCATCCAGCAGGGCTGAGCGACCGAGTGCCACCAGCGGCTGCGCGTGCACGTCGCTCAGGAGCACGAGCGTGCCGTCCTTGCGCGACCGGTGCACCACGTCGGCGAGCGCTCGCATCCCCGTCGAGTCGAGCGCCGGTACGTTCCGCATGCGGATGATCAGAACCTTCGGCTTCTTCGCGATTCGACCGAGAGTGTCCTTGAATTGCTCCGCCGCGCCAAAGAAGAACGGGCCGTTGATCTCGTAGACCTCGACGCCCTTCGGGATCGTGCGACGCCTGACGGCGTTCGGGTCCGTCAAGTAGAGGTCGCCGGGATCATCCGGCTCGCCGCTGAGCGCGCTCACGTTCGTGACCTCCGCCATGCGACGCATGAAGAGCAGTGCCGCGAGCACGATGCCGACCTCGATCGCGACCGTCAGATCGACGAGTACGGTCAGGAAGAAGGTCGAGAGGAGCACGGCGACGTCGCTCTTGGGCGCACGTAGCTCCGTTCGGAACGTGCGCCACTCGCTCATGTGGTACGCGACCACGACGAGGATGGCTGCCAGCGTCGCCAGCGGGATCAACGCCGCCCATCGACCGAAGAAGAGCGTGATGAGAAGCAGCGTCAGTGCGTGAATGATCCCGGCGACAGGGGTGCGCCCTCCGTTCTTGACGTTCGTCGCCGTCCGCGCGATGGCGCCGGTCGCGGGGATGCCCCCGAACATGGGCGACGCGAGATTCGCCACGCCCTGCGCGACCAGCTCCATGTTCGACCGATGCCGGCCGCCGATCATTCCATCGGCAACGACCGCCGATAGCAGTGACTCGATGGCTGCGAGCAACGCGATGGTGAATGCCGGGCCGACGAGCGCGGCGATGTGTGCGGAGCCGAAGTCCGGCAGCGTTGGCATCGGCAGCGATGCCGGGATCGCGCCGAAGCGGCTGCCGATCGTCTCCACGGGAAGGTCGAACAGCTGCACCACGACCGTCGTCAGGATCAACGCGATGAAGGCGCCGGGAATCCGCTGCGTGACCTTCGGCCACAGGAGGATGATCCCGAGCGCCGTCGCGCTCACCAGCACCGCCGACGGGTTGATCGTGCCGAACGCGCCGGCGTACGCGACCCACTTCTCGGCGAAATCCGCCGGGATATCCCCCATGCGGAGGCCGAGGAAATCCTTGACCTGGCTGGAGAAGATGATGAGGGCGATCGCGCTCGTGAACCCGGTGATCACCGGATACGGAATGAACTTGATCGCCGTGCCGAGTCGCGCGACTCCGAGAGCGATCAGCATCACGCCTGCCATGAGCGTCGCGATCGCGAGCCCTTCGACGCCGTGCTGCTGAACGACTCCGTAGACGATGACGATGAACGCCCCGGTCGGCCCACCGATCTGTACCCGCGACCCACCTAACGCGGAGATCAGAAAGCCGGCGACGATCGCGGTGTAGAGTCCGCGCTCCGGCGTGACGCCGCTGGCGATGGCGAACGCGATGGCGAGCGGCAGGGCGACGATACCCACGATGACGCCCGCCGTCAGATCCGCGATGAGCTGCTCGCGGTCGTACGTGCGGAGCGTCGTTATGAGTTTTGGAACGAGCACGAAAGTCGAGGACGTGAGGGAAACGCCGACAGCGAAGGGCGTCGCGACTGACAGCCGGGCGTCGGTTCACGATACATGATGCGGGTGCCAGGTGGCGCTCGCTGAGTGCACTTCTGACGCGTCCGAATCTATGTCATCCCAGCAGCGCGCGGGACTGATTCTGCTCCTCTCGGCGGTCGGGGTGGTCATGCTCGTCTACCCCTTCGCGTCGGGTTTGCTGGGTGCGCTCGTGCTGACCGTCATCGCCTCGCCGATCTATGACCGGCTGCGGGTGAAGCGCCACCCGAGGATGGCCGCGGCAGGCGTGGTCGCCGGGGCGGTTCTACTCGTGGTCGCACCCGTGGCGGGGCTGCTGCTCATCGCCATCGACCAGACTCCCGAGGTCGCGCGCTGGGTCGGCGAGAGCGGCATCCGCGAGCGCGTCGCCGCGCTTCACCTTGGCGGCGCCGATATCGGCGGCCGCATCACGCAAGCCGGCGATGCCGCACTGTCGTGGCTTTCACGTCGAATGTTGAACCTGGCGGGCGGAATGGTGCAGGCCGCGATCAACCTCGTCATCGCGATGTTCGGCCTGTACTACCTCCTCGTGAGCGGGCATGTGCTGTGGGCCCGCATCCGTCCGACGATTCCCTTCTCGGCGCTCGCGGCGGAGCACCTCCGCGAGCGCTTCGTCAGCGTGACGCATGCGACGATTCTGGGGACGCTCGCCATCGCGGCGCTCCAGGGGATCGTCGCCGGGCTCGCGTTCTGGGTCGTCGGGCTTCCGCATCCGCTGGTGTGGGGCGTGCTCACCGCCTTCGGCGCCGTCGTGCCGATCATTGGCAGCGGTCTCGTCTGGATTCCCGCGACGCTGCTCCTCCTCGCCACGCAACGGTACACCGAGGCGCTCCTTCTCGGCGCCATCGGTGCCATTGTCATCGCCAACGTGGACAACGTCGCTCGCCCACTCATCAACCGGCGGGTATCGAGCATTCACCCCATGATCACGCTCGTAGGGGCGTTTGGCGGCCTCCGGTACTTCGGCGTTCTCGGCGTGCTCTTCGGCCCACTCGGGCTCGCCTACTTCTTCGAGGTGCTCGCGCTCTATCGCCGGGAATACGGCCGGCCAGCGAGGCCGGTCGATGAGACGTTAGGCACGCCTCACCCCGACACCGAGTCCGCCGCGGTGTAGCCGGAGCAGCTGGCCGATGACAGCCGGAACGATGGCCAGCGGGAGAATCAGTCCCCACTCGCCCAGTGTCAACGGCACGACGCGCAGAACGTGTGCGAGCGCGGGGGTGTAGACGGCCGCGAGCTGTAGCAGGATGACCAGCCCGAGCGCACCCACCGCCCACCGGTTGCGCACGACCTGCCGGAACGCGAGCACGGCGTTGGCGCTCCGCGCGGTCCCCAGGTGGAATCCCTGAGCGAGCGCGAGCGTCACGAACGCCACCGTCACCGCCCGCTCGTGTGACGATCGCTCGAGAGCGATGAGGAATGCCGCGAGCGTCGATCCCGCGATCAGCACGGCGTAGAAGACGATGCTCCCCAGGAAGGATCGCGACAGGATTGCCTCGTCAGGGTCGCGCGGCGGACGCTTCATGACCTCGCTCTCGGCCGGCTCGACGGCGAGCGCCAGGGCGGGGAACGTGTCGGTCACCAGATTGAGCCAGAGGATCTGGAGCGGGAGGAGCGGCTGTGGCAGGCCGACGAGCCCGACGACGAGCAGGAGCAGCACCTCCGCCAGATTGCAGGAGAAGAGGTAGAAGACGAATTTGCGAATGTTGTCGAAGATGACGCGTCCCTCTTCGACCGCCGCCACCACCGTCGAAAAGCGATCGTCGGCGAGAACGAGGTCGGCCGCTTCCTTGGCGATGTCGGTTCCGCGCCGTCCCATCGCGACGCCGATGTCCGCCTTCTTGAGCGCCGCGGCGTCGTTCACGCCATCGCCCAGCATCGCCACGATGTCGCCGCGCTGCTGCAGCGCTTCGACGATACGGAGCTTGTCCGCCGGGCTTACGCGGTTGAAGACGCCCGTCGTCTCCAATCGGGCTCCAAGCTCGGCGACATCGAGCGCCGCCAGCTCGCGTCCATCGAGCGCGCCCTCGTCGGAATCGACGAGCCCAAGCTGTCGCGCGACACTCACGGCGGTGAGACGCTGATCACCGGTGATCATCACCGTGCGCACTCCAGCGTCGCGGAACGTCCGGATCGTCTCACCGACGCCTTCCGCCGGTGGATCCGAGATGCCGACCAGCCCGACGAAGGTGAGGTCGCGCACCGCGGATTCCGCGACGTCGCGAGCAGTGGTCTTCGCGACGGCGAGAACACGCAGACCACGCGCTGCCAGCGCGCGATTCTCCTCGAGCAGCCGCTGTCGTCCCACCTCATCGAGCGGACGCTCGCCGCTTGCGCTGAGCGTGCGCGCGCTGCGCTCGATGATCCGGCCGGGAGCGCCCTTCGCGTAGACGAGCAACGCGGTCGATCCATCCCGATGGAACGTCGCCATCCACTGTCGCTCGCTGGAGAAGGGCACCTCGCCCTGCTCAGGGTGCTCTCGTCGCAGCTCGCCGCGATCGAGCCCCGCCTTCATCGCGGCAACGACCAATGCCACTTCCGTCGGATCGCCAACGGGATGCCACTCGTCTCCCTCCCGCACGAGCTCGGCGCGGTTGGCCGACGCGCCTATTCGCAGCGCTTCGCCGAGCACGGCGTCGTCGGTCGGGCGAATTACCCGATGTGCTTCCCGGAACTCACCGTGCGGCGCATACGTCGATCCGGTGACGGTGATCTCGCGACCGTCCACGAGGATCACGCTCACCGCCATCTGGCCGGCGGTCAGCGTGCCGGTCTTGTCGGCGCAGACGACGGTGGCCGAGCCGAGCGTCTCGACCGCGGGCAGTCGTCTCACGAGCGCGCGGCGTCTCGCCATCCGCGAAACGCCGACGGCCAGAGTGATGGTGGTGACCGCCGGCAATCCTTCCGGAACCGCAGCGATCGCGAGCGCGATCGCGGTCTGGAGGACGAGCCCCCACGATCCGCCGCGCCACAGCCCGAGCAGGGCCACGACCGCGGCAACGCCGAGCGCGATCGCCACGAGCCGTCGGCCAAGCGCGTCGAGACGCAGCTCGAGCGGCGTGCGCTGCTCGACCACCGAGCTGGTCAGCGCGCCGATGCGCCCGACTTCGGTATGGCCGGCGGTGCCGACGACGACAGCGCGGGCGGTGCCCCCCACGACCGCCGTCGCCTGATAGATCATGTTCGTGCGCTCCGCCAATACCGTGTCGGCCTCGAGAACGACGGTGGCGGTCTTCTCCACGGGAACCGACTCGCCCGTCAGCGGCGCCTCGCTCACGCGCAGTTCGGTTGTCTCGATGAGTCGTGCGTCCGCCGGAACCGACTGCCCGCTCTCGATCGCGATCACATCTCCGGGAACGAGCTCACGCGCGCTGATCTCGACGGTGAGGCCGTCGCGCACCGCGAACGCGCGCGGCACCTCCAGTTGACGGAGCGCTTCCATCGCGCGCCGCGCCCGCAGCTCCGTGACGAAGCCGAGCGTCGCGTTGATGAGAAGGACGGCGCCAATGGCGATCGCCTCGGGGATGTCGCCTAACGCCCACGCGAGCGCCGTCGCGGCGACCAGCAGCATCGCGACGACGTTCCGGAATTGCGCGGCGAGGATCGACAGCGCCGAGGCGGGCGGTGCGACCTCCAGGCTATTGGGACCGTAGCGCTCGAGTCGCCCCGTCGCCGCCTCCACCGAGAGCCCGTTCCGGCTGCTGCCGAGCTCGGCGAGGACGGCATCGGGCTCGAGCACGTGCCAGGGCGTTCGGGGGCTCTTGGGAGCGGGCATGAGGGGGGAATCTAAGGGCGCTATTCGGGGTGCTCAGGGCGCCGCGCCACCTCAGCACGATCCCCTGTCGGGCCGCCCCTGACGCGAAGCGCGCCCTTCGCCGACAGACACGGAAGCCACCGGGAATACGTTGCAGAAGAGATCCCAGCACAACCGGACCACCCCGACGGAGGCTCAGGCTCCATGATTCGCACCGTTCTCGTCCCCCTCGACCGATCGCCGTTCGGGGAACAGGCCCTCGCTCCGGCGATCGCCATCGCGCGGCGCGCGCAAGCGGAGCTCCGCATCCTGCACGTACGCACGGTCAACCCGCCGCTGGCGTTTCAGTACGTGGACTGGTGGGCGGAGGCCCTGATCCAGGAAGAGACAGAGTACTTCGAGAAGCTTGCGCAGCGCATTCGCGACGAGGCGGGAGTCGAGCCGATCGTGGAGACGAAGGAAGGCGTCGTGTCCGACATCATCCGCCGTCACGCCTCGAATGTCGGAGCCGATCTGATCGTGATGACGACGCACGGTCGCACGGGGCTGAGTCGCCTGTGGATGGGCAGCGTCGCCGACGCCGTGGTCAGGCAGGAATCGACGCCCGTCCTCCTGATTCGTCCGGAGGAACAGCCCACCGCGCTCAATGAGCATCCGCTGTTTTCGCACGTCCTCATCCCGCTCGACGGCTCACCGGAAGCGGAAACGATTCTGGACGACGCGGTGGCTCTCGGGAGCCTCGCGCACGCCCGGTACACTCTCGTCCGTGTTGTCGCGCCGATTCTCGTTCCCGCGCATCCGTACGCGATGATCGGTTCCAATACCCAGCCCGACGAAGACGCGACGGCGACGGAGGTTCGCGGAGCCCGCGCGTACCTCGACCAGCACGTGGCTCGATTGTCCGAAGCGGGGTTGCGCGTGGAGCCGAAGCTGCGTGTGTCGGACCATTTCGCGGCGGCGATTCTCGGGATCGCGCACGATGTTCAGGCCGACCTGATCGCCATGTGCACGCACCGCCATGGCCCCACGCGCTACATCCTGGGCAGCGTGGCTGACAAGGTGTTGCGCGGTGGCGATGTGCCGGTCCTGCTCATGCACCCACGCGTCGGTCGCGCCTGACGACAAAGGAGGTGCCTTGTGAGGCGAGTCGTGGGGGTCTTCCTGATCATGCACGCCCTCGCGCACGCCGGCGCTGGAATGTGGTCGGCGAGCTCGGCGCCGACCTGGCTACACACAGTGTCGTGGCTCGTCGCCACGATTGGTTTCATGTGGGCAGGAGTCGGCGTACTCGGTTTGCGCCTGGCGCGCACGCACTGGCAGGTGGCGTTCCTCGTTGGAACGCTCGGGTCGATCACACTGCTGCTGCAACGCACCAGCTGGGTGGCGCTCATCGGAGTCGTCATCGATGTCGTACTCTTCCTCGCGTGGCTGCACTGGCGCACGCCGTGGGCGCAGCTCGCGGCGAGCCTGACGACTCGTCGTCCCGGACGCGCGCGGATCGGACAATGGGTTGCCCTCGCGGTTCTCGTCTACCTCACCGCGTCTCTGGCGCTTCGCCCCTGGCATATGCGATGGGGTACGACGTCGGCGGAGCGGGCGATGGCCCTTCCTGGAGACGAGCTGACTCCGGGTGCGATCTATCGAATCGATCATGCGATCACCATACAGGCCCCGGCGGACTCCGTGTGGCCGTGGCTCGCGCAGATCGGACAGGATCGGGGGGGATTCTATAGCTACACGTGGCTCGAGAATCTCATCGGAGCCGACATTCATAACGCGGATCGTCTCGTCGCGGCATGGCAGCAGCGCGACGAGGGTGACCTCGTCCGCGCTGTTCCCGCGGACTGGTTCGGCGGTCGCCTCGGGCGCGATATCGGGTGGCGCATTAGCCTGCTCGAGCCTGGACGCGCCATGGTTCTCCAGGGCTGGGGCGCGTTCGTTCTTCTTCCCGTCGATGCGCACACCACGAGGATGATCGTGCGGACTCGCGGCGACGGTCGTCCGAGTCTCGCGGGCACCGTAATGGCGCCGCTTGGGCTGCTCATCTTCGAGCCGGCGCACTTCATCATGCAGCGGCGGATGCTGATCGGCATCAAGGACCGAGCCGAGCGCGGGAGCGCCGCTCCCCGAACATGACGACCACCCTCGCGTTGCCCAGCGTGGCGCCGCTTCGCGCCGCGCCGCCGCCACGCGAGGCGCTCCGGCGCGCGGTCTACGACGTCCGCGCGCTGTCCAAGATTTACCGGATGGGCGAGATCGAGGTCCACGCGCTGCGATCGGTGGACCTCGAGCTCTACGAGGGTGACCTCGTCGTGCTCCTTGGCGCATCCGGCAGCGGCAAATCCACACTGCTGAACATCCTCGGCGGACTCGACACGCCGACGAGTGGGACGGTGCGCTTTGCGGGACGCGACCTTACCGCTGCCGACGACCGCTCCCTCACGCGCTTCCGGCGCGAAAGTGTCGGCTTCGTCTTTCAGTTTTACAATCTCATCCCGAGCCTGACGGCGCGCGAAAACGTCGCGTTGGTGACCGAGATCAGCCGGAATCCGATGCAGCCCGAGGAAGCGCTCGCCATGGTGGGGCTGGCCGATCGCGCGGACCACTTTCCGGCGCAGATGTCGGGCGGGGAACAGCAGCGCGTCGCGATCGCGCGCGCCATCGCCAAGCGCCCCGAGGTGCTCCTCTGCGACGAGCCCACTGGTGCCCTCGACTACGAGACGGGGAAGCTGGTGCTGAACGCGATCGCCACCGTCAACCGCGAGCTCGGCACGACGACGATCGTGATCACGCATAACGCGGTGATCGCGGCAATGGCCGATCGCGTGCTGCGGATCTCGAGCGGGCACATCGTCGAGGACCGCCGAAACGCCAAGCGCGCCGGCATCGAGGAGCTGAGCTGGTGAGGGCGCTCAACCGAAAGCTCCTGCGCGACCTGCGGCACCTCCGCGGGCAGATGCTCTCGATCGGGGGGGTGGTCGCATGCGGTGTGGCGGCGGTCGTCGCCATGGGCAGCACGCTGCAGACCATCGACCACGCGAGAGCGACCTACTACGAGCATGCCCGATTCGCCGACGTGTTCGCGTCGCTGAAGCGCGCGCCCGAGCCGCTGGCATCACGCATCGCGGAGATCTCCGGTGTCGCCGCGGTCGAGACGCGCGTCACGGCGGCGGTACTCCTGGATGTACCGGGCCTGGCCGAGCCCGCGACGGGCTGGATGGTGTCCATTCCGACGGATCGCGAGCAGACGTTGAATCAGGTGCACGTCAGGCGGGGACGGTGGCCCACCCCCGGTGTCAGCAGCGAGGTACTGGTCGGCGAACGCTTCGCCGAGGCGAACGCGCTGACGATCGGCACCCGACTCTCGGCCGTGATCAATGGGCGCTGGCAGCGCCTGACGATCGTCGGCGTGGCAATGTCGCCCGAATTCGTGCACGAGGTGGGTGGTGGTGGAACCACCATGTTCTCGGACAGCCGCCATTTCGGGGTGCTGTGGATGGGTCGCGATGCACTCGGTCCGCTCTATGGCATGGACGGAGCGTTCAACGACGTCGCCCTCTCGCTGTCGCCCGGCGCAAACGAGCAAAGCGTCATCGAGCGTCTCGACGCGCTCCTCGTTCGGTACGGCGGAGGCCGTGCATACGGCAGGGACGACCAGCCGTCGAACGTCGTTTTGACCAATGAGGTGAAGCAGCTCCGCGCGTTCGGCATCGTGATGCCGGCGGTGTTCCTGTTCGTAGCCGCATTCCTCGTCAGCATCGTGCTCTCCCGGCTCGTCGCCACCCAGCGCGGAGAGATCGCGACACTCAAGGCGTTCGGGTACCACGATCACGACATCGCGATGCACTTCATGGGCTACGCGCTGGCAGCGGTGCTGCTGGGTGCGGTGATGGGCGTGCCGTTCGGTGCCTGGGTCGGCTCGAAGTTCACGGCCCTCTACGTCGCCTACTTCACCTTCCCCGAGCTCACGCATCACACCAGCCTCGAGCTCGTCGCACTGTCGTTATCGGTCGCCGCCGCATCGGCGGTGATCGGCGCGCTGGCCGCTGCCCGTACCGCGGCGGCGCTGCCGCCCGCGGAAGGCATGCGTCCACCGTCACCCCTCGTGTACCGCCCACTGCTGCTCGAGCGCCTCGGATTCACCGGCGTCTTTACGCCAACGATTCGGATGGTGCTGAGAAGCATGGAGCGCCGCCCATGGCGGGCGGCGGCGTCGATCCTCGGTGTCGCGCTCGCGGTCGGCACGTTCGTCGGAGGGACGTTCGCGTTCGACGTCGCCATGTACATGGGTGATCTGCAGTTCCGCGTCATCGAGCGCGCGGACCTGTCGGTGTCGTTCATACAACCCCTGCCGGCGCGCGCATTCCACGACATGCGCGCGGTCCCCGGCGTTTCCCGGGTCGAGATGTATCGCAGCGTTCCCGTGCGCATCTCGTACGGCCATCGCTTTCGCCAGATCGCCATTACGGGACTCGAGCGCGAGGGCACACTCCGCCGACTCGTGGATGCGGATGGACGCACGTACGCCATCCCGCCCGCCGGCCTCGTCCTCACGAAAGCGCTCGCGTCCGTGTTGCGCGTCGCGCCGGGTGACACGGTGCGACTGGAGCTGCTCGAGCGGGGCGGGGAGGAGCGTCGCGTCGTCGTCACCGCCCTGCTCGATGAGCTTCTCGGGACGGCCGGCTACATGGAGATCGGCGAGCTCAACCGACTCGTGGGCGAAGGACGGGTGGTCTCCGGTGCGTACGTCTCGCTCGAGCCGGGTGCCGAGTCGCGCGCGCTTGGCATGCTTCGACGGCTGCCGAGTGTCGCCGGTGCGACTCCGCGCCGTGCCATGCTCGAGAGCTTCGAGGAGCAGATCACGAGCATGATCACGCTCACGACGACGGTCGTCGCGCTTCTCGCCTCCATCATGGCGATCGGCGTCCTCTACAACGGCGCACGCATCGCCCTGTCCGAGCGCGGGCGCGACCTGGCGAGCTTGCGCGTGCTCGGCTTCACCAAACGTGAGGTTGCGGGAATGCTCTTCGGTGAGCAGGCGGCCGTCAATGTGTTAGGCACGCCGCTCGGGCTGCTGATGGGTGTGGGGATCGCCTTACTGATCGCATCCGCGTTCGATTCCGAGCTGTATCGCTTCCCGGTGATCGTGACGCCGCGGACCTACCTGTGGGGCGTGGTGATGGTCGTGGCGGCGGGACTTGGCGCCGGTATCGCGATGCGGCGCCGGATCAACGCGCTGAACCTGGTGGAAGTGCTCAAGACGAGGGAGTGACCATGCGAACGAAACGACGCCTCATCACGTTAGGTCTGGTCGGGGTGGCCGGCGTCGCCATTGCGACGTACGCGTTCCGTCCGCGCGTGGTTGCGGTCGACACGGCTCGCGTGGTGCGCGGGCCATTGCGCGTGACCGTGGACGCCGAGGGAAAGACCCGCGTGCGCGACCGATTCATCGTCGCCGCGCCGGTGACTGGGCGCATCCGGCGTATCGAGCTCGATGAAGGAGACAGTGTGCGAGTCCGACAGGTGGTCGCGTGGATCGCGCCGCTCCCGCTCGACGCGCTCACGCGCGAGCAGGCGTTGGCACGAGTGCAGGGCGCCGAGGCGCTTCGACGTGAGGCCGCGACCCGGGTCGAGCAGGCACGTATCGCCCTGTCGCACGCCGCCGACGTGGCGCGGCGTCGCAAAGCCGTATACGCCATTGGCGGGATCTCCGAAGAAGAGCTGGATGCGGCCAACGTGGCGCACCGCGCACGAGGTGATGAGCTGGCTGCCGCGCAGGCGCGTGCCCGCGCGGCTGCAGCTGATGTCGACGCTGCTCGCGCCGCGCTGGTCGCGCTCGACGGCGGGACGAGCGGCGCCATCCCCGTGCGCGCTCCGTGCGATGGCAGCGTGCTCCGTATCCCGGAGAAGAGCGAGCGCGTGATCGCCGCCGGCACGCCGATCCTCGAGATCGGCGATCCAGACGCGCTCGAGATCGTCGTGGACGTGCTGTCGACCGACGCGGTGCGCCTTCGCCCGGGCGATGCCGCCGAGATCGTCGAGTGGGGCGGCGACAAGCCCTTGCGAGCGACGGTGACGATGATCGAGCCGTCGGCGTTCACCGAAGTGTCCGCGCTGGGCGTCGACGAGCAGCGTGTGAACGTCCGCCTGACGGTGAACGACCCGCCGGCGACGCTTGGCGACGGCTTTCGCGTCGAAGCTCGAATGACTGTGTGGGAGGGATCGGATGTCCTGGCCGTCCCCGCGAGCGCGCTCTTTCAGGACGAGGGTGTGTGGTCCGTTTTCACGCTGCGTGATGGGCGAGCTCGGCGGAGCCCCGTGGAGATTGGGCACCGATCGAGCGCGATGGTCGAGGTCCTGCGCGGACTCGCGGCGAACGACGAGGTGATCCTGTTTCCATCCGATGAAGTTGCGACCGGAGTTCGTGTGAAACCGAGAGCGACGGCGAAGGAGGCGATATGACGACGCAAACCACCCGTTACGGGTTCGGAACCACCGTTGATCTGCCGTACGAGACGGCGGTCGCTCGCACGCGGGATGCGCTCGCGAAGGAGGGCTTCGGCGTGCTGACCGAGATCGACGTCCGCGCGACGCTGAAGAAGAAGCTGGACGTGGACACGCGCCCGTACATCATTCTCGGTGCGTGCAATCCGCCATTCGCGTACAAGGCACTGACCGCCGAGCGGGACATCGGCCTCCTCTTGCCGTGCAACGTCATCGTCTACGAGGCCGACGATCCGGGGAAGAGCGTAGTGGCGGCGATGGATCCTGTCGAAGCGCTATCCCTGACCGGCAACGAGGAAGTGCGTCCGATTGCCGAAGAAGTGAAAGCAAGGTTGACGCGGGCGCTGGAGGCGGTCGAGGCCAGCTGATCTGACATCGAGAACGGAGGGGTGCATTGATGCACCCCTCCGTTCTCGATTGCACCTGCACGAGCTCACGCGCCGATCAGAATCCGGTCCTCCACACTCGACACTCCAGGCGCCGACCACGCGGCGCGCTCGGCATCGGTGCGCTCTGCCCACGAGCGGACCTTTCCGCTCAGCACGACTGTGCCCTCATGCGCCTCAACCGAAATGTGCTTTGCATCGATCTCGGCGCTGCGCTTCAACGCGTTCTCGATCTTGTCGCGCACCTCGGCGACGGATACATCGGGACGCACGCTGATGAGATTGCTGATCCCCCGAACACCCGTCAGATAACGTACCGCGCGCTCCGCCGCTGACCGCTGGAAATTCCACTCGACAGTGCCCTCGAGCGTGATCCATCCGTTCTCCACGCGAAGCGTCAGGGTGTCATCCGGCACTTCCGTGTCCCAGCGGATGGCGGCGAGGGCGGCGTGCGCGATGTCGGTGTCGGTTCGCGTGCTCGCGAGCGGTGGCTTGACGAGGAGGTCCTCCGCGACCGCGCGAACTCCGCCCACGCGCTTGGCCGCGGCCTCCGCGGCGTACTTCTGCGCGTAGGTGTCGACCTGCCCGCTGAGGGTGACGACTCCGTCTCTCGCGGCGACGCCAATCTCCGCGCGCCCCACGCTCGGATCCCACTTCAGCTCCTCGATTACATCCTGTTGCAGCTTGGCATCGGTTTTCATGGGTCCTCCCGGTGTGAAACGTGCGCCCTGCTTGTCCTCCGGTCGCACCGTTCATCATGGCGGAGCCGCCGCCGTTCGTCAGTCGGGCCGGGGCGCACGCGGTGTAGGCAAAACCCCTGTCAGCCCGCCTCCCAATTCGGCGAGGGTCGGTACCACGCGAGAGCTGACCGCCTCGGCGAGTCGATGCTGAAGCACGAGCAGCTCGCCCGCCTCCGCGTCCGGGATCGCGGCTTCGATTTCTCGCACGGCCTCGATGAGCGCCGAGTCGCGCCAGAGATCGCCCAGCCAACGAGAAAAGTCGTTGCGAGGAGCGTGGTGCCGGAGCACGCCTGCGGTTGCGCTGGCAATCTCGCTCGCGAACTCGGAGAGATTGCCGGCCGTGTGCCCCGTCAGACCGTGCCGCGTCCGAAAATAGAAGCGGCGATTCGCGGGAAGTTGACCCTCCTCGTACTTGTGCCGGTGGCGTATGTGCGCGACATACCCTTTCAGCGGAACGAACCGTCGGCCCGGCCGGCCATCGGGCCCGTCGAGTGTCCCGCCGAATTGTTGATCGAGATGGACGTGATACTCCGACTGCGCGGACAAGCGGAGACACAGAAGGTCAGGGCGGTAGGTGATCGCGCAGATCCCAACCTGGGTATCGTCGGAGCACCACCAGCCCTCGGCGCCCGACGGGAGCAGCAGGTGTGCCTCCTCGACGATGAGCCAGTGCGGGATCCCGGTCTCATTCCGCGTCGCGTGCAATGTGGCGAGCAAATCGCGGGCATAGGAGCGCTTCACCTCATCCGGATGCAGAGAGAGGTCGACGATCACGGATCGCATGCCGTGCGCGAGAAGGGTCGCGACCGTGTCCCGCGGAGGCAGCGGCCCCTTGGCGCCGAGCGAGATGACGCCGTGAAGCGCACCGAGTGGCACGTGGTCGCCCTCGACGTCGATCACGCAGACGCTGTAGCGCAGCCGAATGAGCTGCTCGGCGAGCAGTCCAGCGACGTACGACTTGCCAGCGCCACTCGGGCCGTTCAGGACGATGTTGACTCGTGAGGCAGGGATCGTCGCGGGTGTACCATCCTCGTAGTGACCGAGCGTCAGGCACCGCCGGGCGGGCTGGATCCCGGGCAGTCCCTTCAGGAAATCCTCGCTCAGGAAGGCGCGCACGCCGCTTCCGTTCGGGGTCTCGAGCGTCACCTCGGCGTGGGACTTCAGCGCGGCGACCGCGTTCCCGACGGCGACTCCGATCTCGCACGCGCTGAGGAGCGTGTGGTCGTTCTCCGCGTCCCCGACGCCAACGGTGCTGTGCGGCGAGAGGTTGAGCTCGTCGAGCGCCTCGATCACCCCGGTTCCCTTCGTGACGCCGGCCGGCAGCACCATGAGCGCGTCACGGTTGCGTTCCACCTGACATTCGAGTCCGAGGCGGCGGATCTCCTCATTGACGATGTCCTCGACCGCGCCATCAGTTGCGAGGATTACCTGGCCGCGGCGTGCATGCACCCCGCGTGCGAGCACCGCACGATACAGCTCCAGATCGACGGGCTCCACGAGCGGTCGATCCCCCTGACCCAGTCTCGAAAAGACCGCCCCATTCTCGCCGACGATCGCGTCGAAGTGCCCATCGACGTCGGGAAAGTCCGACCGCAGCTCGGAGAGAATGCGCCCGGTGACGAGAATCGCGATCCGCCCCGCATCACGAACGGCGCGAACCGCCGCGAGCACCTCCGCTGCTGGACGCGGCTCAGTCGTGAGGGTGCCGTCGTAATCGATCGCGACCGCGTGGAAGTAGTGCGCCATGAGTCTCCGGCGCGCCGATCAAGCCGCGGCGGGCTGCGCTGAGTGCTTGCCGCGCAGCCCGAATGTCGATACGACGACGATCGCGGCATACAGAAAGAACCCGTACACACACGCCGGATAGCCGAACACGGTGCCTGGCGCTCCAGGGGCGGGACAACTGAGGGCGGAGGCACCGAAGAGCTCCTGATACGTCAGGACTCCAGAGAATGCCGTTCCGAAGAGACTCAACCCCAGTATCACCTGCAGCGCTCGAGTCGGGTTCATGCTGCCTCCGGTGCGAGTGCCGCTCGTCAGGCAGGGAGCGAACGCTCGGGGATCGCCATGCCGTCGACAGAAGCCTGAGACGGGCGGACCGAGAAGTGGCTGCTAAACCACGCACCCGCGTAACCGGCGACCGCCTCGAGCGTTCCGGGCTCCTCGAACAGGTGTGTGGCCCCGGGCACGACGGCGAGACGCTTCTCGCACCGCATCCGTGCATACGCGTCGCGATTGAGCGTCAGCACTTGTACGTCGTCGCCACCGACGATCAACAACGTCGGTGCGGACACGAGCGAAAGCACGCGGCCGGCGAGGTCCGGCCGACCACCGCGCGAGACCACCGCGTGAACGTGACCCGCTTCCATCGCGGCAGCCGCGATGGCGGCAGCGGCGCCCGTGCTCGCCCCGAACAGCCCGATCTCCAGACCGCGCGTTTCAGGCTGCTCCGCGACCCAGTGAATCACGTCAACCAGCCGCGATGTCAGGAATCCGATGTCGAAGCGCAAAGCCCCTGTGAGCTCATCCTCCTGTTCCTCGGCCTCCGTGAGCAGGTCGGGGAGCAGCGTCGCGAGACCCGCATTTCCAAGCGCCTCCGCCACAAACTGATTTCGAGGGCTGTGCCGCCCGCTTCCGCTCCCGTGCGCGAAGATGACAATGCCCGTTGCGCCGGCGGGAATGTTGAGATCTCCCGCCAGCATGCCATCGCGCACCGGGATCTGAACGTGGGTTCCGGCCGTACGGGTGATGGTCGTGTTCACGTTTCCTCCATGGAGCGTTGAGCTTCGTTTCGCTCGAGCATTACACTGTGAAAGGATAGGTTTCGGGAACTTCGCCCTGCTCCCACATCGCCGTGCGCTCCAGCGGCTCCACCGCGCGCGTGACGTCGTAATGCAGCACCACGTCGAACTGCCGGGAGAGCGACGCGCCAAAGTAGTGACTGAATCGCTCCGTCCTCGGCCGATAGATGACGCCGATGGCGCGCTCGAGCCGCGGCTCCTCGAGGGCGGCGCGTAACGGGCCGGGGGCTCGAAGATCGAGCATGAACCGCGAGGGCCCGGCGTCGTGGAACAGCGCCTCGTAACTCTCGGGAAGTGCCGGCCGCACCGTCATTCGCTCCGCCGGGCCATCCCAATCCGATGACGCCGTCACCGTCCCCGTATAGGTCGTGAATCCCACGAGCACGGCGGCATCGCCGAGCCGCTCTCGCACCAGCTGCCCAACGTTCCACTCGCCCGCGCGCGCCATCTGCGTCGCGCGTGCATCGCCGAGGTGGGAGTTGTGCGCCCAGACGATCACCTTCGGCGCGCGTCCGTCGCCCTCGAGGTGTCGCTCGAGCTCGAGCAGCGTCTCCGCCATGTGAGCATCGCGCAGATTCCAGCTCGTCGCGTCGCTGGTCAGCATCAGTCGATAGTATCGCTCGGCGTTTCGGACGAGGCGTGCGTTCTGCTCGGCCGAGAAGAGCGCATCCGTCGCCAGGCGACCATCGCGGGAGGCGTAGTCACTCGCCGACCGCTGCAGCTCCAGCAGTTGCCGAACCGCGTCTTCCTCGCAGGAGGCGTGGCTCGCGAGCGACGTGGCATAGCCATAGGCCCGAGCGTCGTCGCCGAACTGCGCGAAGCACGAGTAACGTCGTCGTGCTTCGCGAGCCTGCGCCGGGTCTACGATGTCGAGATACTCGAGAACCGCCTCGATCGACCGGTGCAGACTGTAGAGATCCAGCCCGACGAACCGCACGGGCGGGGCATCCGCGTGTGCCTCGTTATGCGATCGGAGCCAGCCGACGAAATCGAGGACGTCGGCGTTGCGCCACATCCACTGCGGGAATCGCTCGAAGCCGCCGAGCGCCTCGCTCGCCTCGCTGTCCGTTCCATGACCGCCTACGAACCGGTCGACCCGAAACGCGTCGGGCCAGTCACCCTCGATCGCGACGGCCACGAATCCCTTCTCTCGAATCAGCCGCTTGGTAATCTCCGCGCGGACGCGATAGAAGTCGTGGGTGCCATGGCTCGCCTCGCCCAACAGGACGACTCGTGCGTCACCGACGAGCTCGAGCAGCGCGTCGAAGTCACTCGGTCCACCGATGAGTGGGCGGGCGTGCTCTCGAACAGCGAGCGCGGCGCTGCGGTCGCGTGCTGGCATGGGCCACCTCCCTTCTGCTGCACGATGCGAGAAGCGCCCGCCGAAGTCAGTCGGCGGGCGCCGGACCCGGCTGTCGGAGAAGTCCTGCTTCTGGCCTCATGATGCCGCGGAGCGCACCTCGGTGCTCGGTGACACCCGCGCATAGACCGGCGCCGTCGTAAGCGGAGTCTGAAGGGGCGCGACCTCCATCCCCCGCTGCCAGAAGGCTCCCGTTTGTACGCGAGCCCGCACGGGGCCGCACAGAATGACGTCATCCGTCGTGGCATACGCGACCCAGGCGGGGCCGCCCGGATTCCACCGCATCGCCTCGAGCTCGGTGTGCAGGTGAGCGAGGCACAGCTCGAGCGCCGTGCGGTCACCCGGTGTCAGACGTACCGCCTCGGCGTGGAGTCGAGCAAGCGCGCAAGCGAGATCGGTGCGCCACCTGGCGCGTGATGCGGGATCCATCGCCGAGGTGTCGACCAGGACGGAGAGCACACGCCGTCCGCGCAGGGCGCGCTCCATTTCCAGAATCTCCGCCAGCGTCAGCATCGCTCGTTCCTCCGCGCCAAAGGTCCGCGGGCCCGAGACGGGCTCGCGCGATCGGCGGAAACCTGCTTCGGAAGGCGACCGGTGTCTGTCGGATTATATGGCGGATCGGCATGGGGAACTCCCCACAAGAAGCGCGGTGTCTCCCCTATGGCTCCCGGCTCGCGTGGTGGCGCTGCCCTCAGCCAGCAACCGCGAGTTTGCTCTTGCGGTTCCAAAAGAGCCTCGCCGTGTCCGTCCCGTTTCGCCGTTCAGGACCCGTTGATTCCGTGTCCAACGGCGTTGACGTTCGCGGTTCCAGTTCACTGGCCGCACATCGACGGCGCCGACGTCAGGCTTTTGCGTACCATGGTGTTGCTTGCCCCGGACAGACGACGAAACCCCCATCTCGTACCTTGGTGACTGCAGGCGAGTACGGCCAGGACTTTCGATCAAGGAGGCTGTATGGCAACCACGAAGCTGCAACGGCGCGTAATGGCACCCTTCGCATTCCGCCCCTTCTTCCCGCTCGCGACACCGGAGCTCGAGGAGATGGAGAAGGGCGTTCGTCGTATGTTCAACGATGTGTTCGACACCGACATTCTGACGCAGCCCGTCGGCTGGGTGCCGGCCATCGAAATCAGTGAAACGCCAGAGAACATGCTCATCACCGCCGAGCTCCCCGGAATGACGGAGAAGAACGTGCAGGTGGAGTTCGACGACGACACCCTCACGATTCGCGGCGAGAAGCTGGAGGAGAAGAAGGAAGGGGATGGTGACAAGAAATACCATCTCTATGAGAGGACCTATGGCGCGTTCCGCCGGTCCTTCACGCTTCCCCGCACGGTCAACGCGGAGAAAATCGCCGCCGAGTTCAAGAACGGCGTGCTGAACATCACGCTGCCGAAGACGGAGCAGGCCAAGGTGAAGGGGCGCCAGATTCCGATTAGCGCCAAGTAGCCCTCATGCAGTGAGGAATGAGGATCGAGGACTTGGGAAGCCGATTGGATGAAATGGCACTCAATCGCATTCCTCAGTCCTTGGTCCTGATTCCTCGTTTGGCTTCCAGAGGGAACCCACCGACGAGATCCGAGGCGCTGCGGCGCGCGCCAGGAGGCCGCGGACTTTCGTCCCTGGCCTCGGAAAAATTCTCGTACACAACCTGGACCACCTCGAACACCTCGATCACCTCTCCGTCAGGTTTTCGCCGACACCCAGCGCCCCCTGCGCCGACAGACATCGCGTACGCGAAACGCCAGTCTTCGCTGTAGACCGCAGGCATCACTAGCGCAGGCAGGTTCATCATGCCCGTTCACCTCACGCCGACACCGCCAGGGCCCGTCGTCGACCCGACAACGGTTCCGTTCTCTGCACAGCCGGAGGCGCCTGCATCCCTCGTGCGATGGCTGAAGGATATCGGGCGGCCAGACGTCGACATCGCCGGTGGGAAAGGAGCCAACCTTGGCGAGCTGATGCGTGCCGGACTTCCCGTGCCCGACGGCTTCGTCGTGACGGTCGATGCGTATCGGCGCGCGCGCGCGCCAATCGACGCCCTGGTTTCACGCGCGAAGGCGGTGGATCCGGAGGATACTGCAGCGCTTCAAGCCATCGCCTCGGAGATTCGGCGGACGATAGAGTCGACCCCCGTGCCTGACGATGTCCGCGCCGCGATCGCGGCAGCGTACGTGGCGCTGTCCGGGCCGGGTGCGGCGCCCGTCCCTGTGGCTGTGCGCTCGTCGGCGACGGCGGAGGACACGGCGCAGCACTCGTTCGCCGGCATGTTCGAGAGCTTTCTCGAGGTGCGCGGCGTCGACGACCTGCTGAACCGCGTGCGCGCCTGCTGGGGCTCCTCGTTTGGCACACGCGTTCTCTACTATCGCCTCCAACGGGAGCTTCCCGTTGAGCTCCCGATCGCCGTTGTCGTACAGCGCATGGTCGTCGCCGACAAGTCGGGAATCGTGTTCACCGCCGACCCCGTCAGCCACGATCGCGCCGTCCTCGTGATCGAGGCGGTGTGGGGCCTTGGCGAGACCGTCGTCGGTGGCCAGGTCAATCCCGATCGCTACGTCGTCAACAAGGCAAGCCGCGCGGTCGTGAGGAAGTCCATCGCGCGGAAAGACCTTCTGTTGCAGCGCGATCCGGTCACCGGACACACGCAGCCGGTCGATCTCAGGAACGACCCGCGCGCGACGAGCGAGTCGCTCACCTCGGAGGAGCTCGACACGGTGATCGATCTCTCGCTCCGCACGGAAGCGCACTACCACGCACCGGTCGACATCGAGTTTGCGATCGAGGCGGGACACGTCCTGCTTACGCAAACCCGTCCGATCACGACGCTCGGCGACGCCACGCCCGTTGCGGAGCGCAATACGGGGAAAGTCCTGGTGCGCGGCGTCGGTGCGAGTCCGGGGCAGGTGTCTGGACGCGTGCGAATTCTGACGTCGCCCACCGATGCGACGGCGCTTCGCGAAGGCGAGGTCCTGGTGACCCGATCGACGTCGCCGGATTGGGCGCCGTTGATGCGCCGAGCCGCGGCCATTGTCACCGATGCGGGCGGTATCACCTCGCACGCGGCAATCGTCTCACGCGAGTTGGGCATCCCATGCGTGGTCGGCACGCGCGACGGGACGCAGGTGTTGCAGGACGGCACGGTCGTCACGGTGAACGGCAACGGCGGTACAGTCGTGGCCGGAGCGGTGTCGGACATGCAAGCGACGCCGCTTGCCACTGCGATGCCTGAAGTTCGCGGCGCAGCGCGAGCTCCGGTCACGGCCACGCGACTGTACGTGAACCTCGCCGACCCGACGCTCGCGGAGGCGACCGCCGCACGGGATGTGGACGGGGTCGGACTCCTCCGCGCGGAGTTCATGATGCTCTCCGCGCTGGAGGGAACGCACCCGAAGCGCCTGATCGAGAGCGGCCGCTCCGATGAGTTCATCGCGCGCATGGCCGACGGGCTGCGCACGTTCGCACGCGCATTTCACCCCCGCCCGGTGATCTACCGCGCGATGGATTTCCGCACCAACGAGGTGCGCGGCCTCGCCGGTGGTGACGTGGAGCCGGTGGAAGCGAACCCGATGATCGGCTATCGCGGATGCTATCGCTACGGCGTCGAACCCGATCTCTTCCGGCTCGAGCTCCGTGCAATCGCTGATGTCCGGCGCGATCATCCGAATCTGCACGTGATGATACCGTTCGTTCGCACGCTCAGCGAATTCGAGAAGTGCAAGATCATCATTGATGATGTGCTTGGTGGCGAGCGTGGCATGGAGCTCTGGATCATGGCCGAAGTGCCGTCGGTCATTCATTGGCTTCCGGCCTACGCGCGGCTCGGCATCACCGGTGTCTCGATCGGCTCGAACGATCTCACCCAGCTCGTGCTCGGCGTCGACCGCGACAGTGCGCTGGTCGCGCCGCTGTTCGATGAGCGCGATGGGGCCGTCCTTGCGGCGATTCGCTCGATCATTCGCCGGGCGCGGAGCCTCGGGCTCACCTCGTCCATCTGCGGTCAGGCGCCGTCGACGCGCCCCGAATACGTCGAGGAGCTCGTTCGGTGGGGCATCGATTCCGTCTCGGTGAACCCCGACGTCATCGACGTCACCCGACGCAACCTCGCCGCGGCGGAGCAGCGTCTGCTGCTGGAGTGCGCGCGGCAAAGCGGAGACACATGACACGGCTCCTGTCGTGGAAGGCGGTACTCGTGGTGATTCTGACGTTGGGTCTGCTGTGCGCGGGCGGCCTTTTGTTGCGCACGGCGTCCGGTGCGCCGAGGTCGCAGGACGCAGCCGTCGCGCTGCGTCTCAACGTCCCGGCCTATCGGCTCGACGTCATCGAGGGCGGTCTGGTGACCGCGTCGTACCCGGTCGCCGTGGGCGAACGGCGTTATCCCACGCCGTTAGGCTCCTATCACGTCACGCACATTTCGTGGAACCCGTGGTGGTTTCCGCCGGCCACCGACTGGGCGCGCGACGAGCCCGTCACGCCGCCGGGCGAGACGAACCCGATGGGGCATGTGAAACTGCAATTCGGCGCACTGTACTTCCTGCACGGCACTCCATTCGAGAACACGATCGGCAAGGCGGCGTCGCACGGGTGCGTTCGCATGCGGGATGCGGACGTGGGAGACCTCGCGCGAATTCTGAATCGGCTCGCCGGTGGTGGGTTGTCGGAGGATACGCTGGACGCGATCGAAGCGAACGTCCAACGAACGGTGCGGGTTGCGCTGCGAGACCCCGTGCCCATCGAGCTGGTATACGTCACGGTGGAGGTATACGACGGCCGGTTCTACCTGCATCGCGACATCTACGGACGCGGGCGGGCCACGGAAGACGCTGCGCTCGCCGTGCTGGCGGCCGCCGGTTATGAGCCGGAAGGGGTTAATCGGGAGGTGCTCGCACGGCTGGTGCGCCGCGCGCGATCGCGCTCGACGAGCATCGCCATCGACAGCCTCGTGGCCGCCGGAGCGATCGCTGCCGAACGTGGCGGTGCTACGCCCGCTCTCTCGAGCGAACCAGAACGTCCTGTACTTCGCGGCGAGGAGTGGGGGACGTCGCCGGACCAAAGCCGAAGCGAAGCAACGCCAGCGGCCACCAGCTCGTGCTCATGAGCTTCCTGACCCGCTCGCGTGCTTCGGGAACCTGGACTGCCTGGTTCATGAAGCCCGAGGCAAGTCCCTGAGACGCCGCCAGCAACAGAGCACGCTGCATCCCTCGACCAGCCATGATCCACTCGCGCGGCTGGTCGTGCCGCGCCATGAGAACGCCGAGGAGCGGTGCCTCACGAGCCAGCTCGTCGTCGCGGACGACGCGCATCGAGTCCCACGACAGGGCGTGCAGCGCGAACGGAGCGAGCGCCGCCATTGGCGCCGACAGCCCGAACGCGAACCCCGGTATGCCGTCGGCGCGCTCGGACTTGTTGCCGCGCAGCCACGATGCCAGCTCCATCCGGAACTTCCCATCGTGCGCCTGAATGCGATCCGCGAACGTGATGATCTCGGCCAGCGCATCGCGCGTGCTTTGCCCGTATACGTATCGGAGAGCGGCACCCGAGCTCTCGACGGCTTGCTCGAGTGAAGGAACGAGGCCGAACGGCAGCGGCCGAGCATAGAAGCGCGAGCGGTTGGAGCGGCGCTGCGGGATGGCGGTGAAGAGCCGCGATTCCGTGAGTGATGCCGGACGAGGCAGCCCGACCTGGATCCGCGCGACGAGCTGCGGGCGGGCGATGTCGGGAAGGATCGTGATGTCCGCTTCGTGGCCGAAGTGCCGGAGCGTCAGACGCACGTTCTCCAGCGCGGCACCGCAGGCGAGGTACAGCTCCCGATGACTTGGATCGACGACCTCTCGCGCGCGGGTAAGATCGGCGTGCAGCTCGAGCGTATCGTCGAACAGACGGAACAGCCAGGGCTGAGTATTGTACGCGGAGGGCGCGCGCAACGCCGATTCGACGGCGCGCTCCAGCATCGCGTCGGGGGTCAACGAGGCGGCGTGCGAGCAGGCCGTGCAGTGCAGCCTGTCGGCGACTTGCTCAGTCGTTGCTGACATGCGCGTCTCCGTCAGGGGGCACCCGCAGCATGCGTGAGACGGGCGGCGCTGTCTGTCGGGGGAGGCCGGACTTACTGTGGGGTTTTTTGTGGGAGTAGAGCGGGCCAAGGGCGAGGGGCCACGGGCCAAGGGGAGGGTCGAGGGCTAACGGTAGCTCCGTGACCCCCCTTGACCCTCCCCTTGGCCCCTGGCCCTTGGCCCTTGGCCCTGCTCCTAGGGGACCCCCACCGTCGCCTGACCCGACCTCCCCTCGCAGGTTGCCGTAATTACCGTCGTACCTCGCGAGATCCCGGTGACGACTCCGTCCGCGTCCACCGCGGCCACGCCTGGATTCGAGCTCTCAAACGTGACGAGCCGACCCGTGAGCTCCTTGCCCCGGCCGTCGAGCACCGAGACCGCAAGCTGGAACCGCGATTCCTTCGGCAGCGTCAGAATGGCCGGCGACAGGCGCACGAACACCACGTTCTCGATCACAATCACCTTCGCCGATGCGGTGATTCCCTCGGCCCTCGCCGTGACTACCGCCGATCCCACACCCATGGCGCGGAGGCGTCCGTCGCTGAGAACGGCCACGACGGCTGGGTTCGATGACATCAACGTCACCTGGCGATCGACCAGGCGATTGCCGGCCACGTCGGCGACAAAAACGTCCACCGCGCCAAACTCGCCCTCCCGGAGGGTGTCCTTGGTTGCCGTCACCGTGATGGCCTCGATGTGCGGCTGAACCGTCAGCGGCACGGAGGCGCTTATCGCGCCGCTCTTCGCCGTGATCAACACGCCGCCGGGCAGCCGCGCACTCACAAGCCCGTTAGGCGACACGACCGCGATGTCCGCATCGGACGTCGCCCACTCGATCGGCCGATCCGAAAGCGTGAACCCGCGTTCATCCTGCGCCCAGGCGTGATACTGCAGGATCGTCCCATCCGACATCACGCGCACGTCGGGCGAGATCACCACCTTGAACACGTCGGCTGGCGTGACGGTCACGACCACGGCATCGGACCGTCCTTCGCTTGTCGCCGTGATGGTGGCCGTGCCGAGTCCATGCGCGGTGACGAGGCCGGTCGCGCCCACGGTGGCCACGTTCAGGTCGCTCGACGCGAACTCCACCTGACGTCCGCTGAGCGGGCGCCCCGCGGCGTCGCTGATCGCGACGGCGAGCATCACCGTCCATTGCGGGTGCAGCGTTCGCGTCTTCGGAGTGACGGCGATTGCGGCAACCGGGGCGAGCGTGACGCGGACCTCCGTCGTGGCGGAGACGCCATCGCATGTCGCCGTGATGCGTGCCAGCCCTGCTCCGTTCGCGGTAACGAGTCCCGTCAGCGGGTCGACGCCCGCCACGGCGGGCGCGCTCGACGTAAAGCGAACCTCACGTCCCACGACCGGCCGGCCTCCGAGGCCTAACGGGGTCGCCACGAGGCGCACGGTGTCGCCGACATACAGCTGGCTTCCGCCGTCCGGTACGGCGAGGGAGACGTCCAGAACGCCGTCCGGCGACAGCACGCCGTCGCCGCACGCGGCCATGCACAGGACTGCGAGCGCACCGACCGCTCGTCGGCATGAAGTGGACGACCGAATGCGCATGTGCCCCTCCGCGAGTTGACGGACAGTGCCTGACGGCGTGCGCCAAGATTGGAGGGGGGCTGCGCGCCCGCAGTCGGGTGGCGCATGGATAAAAGTAGGGGAGGGCCTGACCGCGGCTGGGACGAGTTGCACGTGACGGGTGACCTTCGCCCGCCGAGCGCATTCGGGTAGATTGTGCGCCCCATGTCGAAACGATTCGTGCTGCTCGCCGTCCTCGCGACCGCCCTCCTGCCAGGGGTGCTCTTCGCGCAGGACACCGCTCGAACCGATACGGTGGACACACAACCGGCTGAGCCGGCGTACGCACCGGCCGCCTGTGCGGTTCGGCTCGATACGCTCGCCCCGCCCGACTCCATTCTCATCCCGCGTGCTCCGCTCGTCGCGACGCCGTCACCGGTGCGCGGCTTGTACGTCAATCGCTGGGCCGCGGTCGGCGACAAAATGTGGGAGCTGATCGGCGTCGCCAGGCGCACCGAGGTCAACGCGCTGGTAATCGACGTGAAGGATGATCGCGGCTTTGTTCTGTATCGGTCCCGCGTCCCACTCGCGCGCGAGATCGGAGCGGATACGGTCGCCCCCATGCGCGCGAGCCGCATGCGTGCCGTGCTCGATACGATGCGCGCGCATGGCGTCTATCCCATCGCGCGCATCGTGGTGATGAAGGATCCGGTGCTCGCGCGAGCGAAGAGTGAATGGGCCATTCGACGCGCCGACGGAAAGCCGTGGCTCGACAAGAACGGCAACCCATGGCTGGACCCGCATCACCGTGGCCCGTGGCAATACGCGGTCGAGCTCGCGTGCGAGGCGATCGACCTCGGCTTCAGCGAGGTGCAATACGACTACGTTCGCTTCCCCGATGAACGGCGACTGCTCGCCGAGGCGGTGTTCCCGCTCGCGCACGGGCGCGATCGTGCATCGGTGATTCGCGATCAGCTGCGATACCTTCGTGGATCGTTGCGCCCCTACGGGGTGCCCATCACCGCCGATGTCTTCGGCCTAACGACGTCGGAGCCCACCGACATGGGGATCGGCCAGTTGTGGGAGAAGTTCGTCGATGCGGTGGACGTCGTCCTTCCCATGACGTATCCGTCCCACTACGCGCCGGGCAACTACGGGGTGCGTCACCCGAACGCATCGCCGTACCGTGTGATCGACGAGGCGCTGAAGGACGCGAAGCGGCGCAGCGAGGGGATCGCGAACGCCGCCAAGGTCGTTCCCTGGTATCAGGACTTCACGCTCGGCCCACCTCGGTACGGCGCATCGCAGATTCGTGCACAGATTCAGGCCGGCTACGACAACGGTGTGCTCGACTGGATGCTCTGGAACCCGGGAAGTCGATACACCGTTGCCGCGCTGCGTCCCGCCATTGAGCAATCGGGCACGTCTACGTCTGCCCCTCCGCAACCATCTTCCGCTGCGCCGCGTCGCTGATCCACGTGGCGATCGTCTCGATCTCGTTGAAGAGACGGCGGTCGGAGTCGGTCACCGGTACCATTTTGGGTTGCGAGCCTGGAATCGTTGGCCGCCCGTCGGGGAGTCGGAATCCGCGAACCTTGACCTCGGTTCCCCCGAAGGTTTTCCGTCCGACGTCAATACGCACCACCCAATACTCTGCCTCCCGCCGGTTCGCCGCATCCCGCACCTCGCCCGGGACCGCGCGCGGCTCGGTAACGAGCGTCGAGCCCCCGGCCGACCCCACCTTGTAGTTGTGTAGCTGCAGCTGCGTTCTCGCGATTCTCAGCGCCGTATCCACCGGAACGTCTACGGTCCGCGAAACGCTTTCCCGGCCAGCTCCTGCGCCGAGCGACGCGCAACCCACCAGCGTCCACGCGCACAGCACGGTGATCACTCGCATGTCACCCTCCAATCGGTAGCCACTTGTTTCAGTCTGCGGATGACCTATGCATCTGGCGGGCCATGTTGTCGCACCGCACCTGTCGAGGGATATTCCGCCTTTCCGCTCGACCCTTCTCCGCGAGACGATATGACCCTCCGTCCCCTCGTCACCCTCGGTTTAGCTCTCCTGGCGACCTCGTGTAGCGAGGACCCAACTGGGATCACCGCCGGGGAGCGGATGACGGTCGAGGAGCAGGTCGCGATCGGCTCCGCCCTCGAGAAGGCGGCCCGCGCCCTCGACAGCACGGGCCGGCCCCGCGACACGCTGCTCGCCGACTGGACTCGGATTGGTTACGGGCTCGTGTCTCGCCAGGGCCAACAGGGTCGCCTCGCGGCGCGGGTGCAAACGCGGGGCGGGACGGTCGCCACGCTCGATATGCGAGGGGTGGCCCTTCGCGTGGATGATGGCGGGGCGCACGTGCATCTGATACTCGCGTGGGAGGGGCTCGACGTCCTCCAGCTTCGTGCACGGCGGGTGCTCGTGCTGGTGTTCACGGGCACGATCGAGGAGGGCACGCTCCCCGGCGACGCCGGGCTGGCTGAAGGCGGATGGATCGACTTTACCTCGGGCGCGCCCGTCCCCGATCCTCACATCCTGACCGCCGGCACCGCGAGCGTGAGCGGCGGCGCGTTTTCCGGCTCCTGTCCCGGAGTCCCCGACACGGACGAGTTCACCTGCACCACGGGGCGCCAGAGCATCCTCGCGGAGGCGACGGTCGAGCGCGACGCCGAAATCATCGACATTGAATGGGATGCCGTCGTCCTTCCGTCGTTTCGGATTGTGGGGGCGGTACTCGGTTCCTGAGAGAAGAGAGGAGTTGATGAGCGTCATCCCATCGCTGGGGATACCCGAGCTCGCGGGAGTCGCGACGTACGCGACCGCGGCCCGCGTCGGATTCTCCGTGGACGAGAACGTCCGGCGTCTCGTGCGCTTTCACTGGGTCGAGCGCGGGTTGATGATGATGGCGATTGCGCGCCTCCCGGCGACGCCGGAATGGGAGGTGAAATGCGCGCTCGCTCTTCATCAGTGGCTCGACGTCGGTCACGCGACCGCGCTGCGAGCGCGTATCACCGAAATGCGGAACCCCACTCCCCGAATGGACGTCGCGCCCGACCGCGCGCTCGATGCCTTTCTCGAGGAGCTGCAACGAGCGGAGGATACGGTCGAGCTCCTCGCCGGGTTGTACGGCGTCGCGCATCCGGCGCTCGCGTCCGCCTATCGAGCGCACATCGAGCGGACCAACCCGCTCGTTGACCATCCGACGGTCTGCGTGCTGAAGCAGGCGCTCGCCGATGAGGAGGAGATCCTCGCATGGGGAGAGCGCGCGCTCGACGCCTGCACGCGCGACGCGGCCGCGCAATCGCGTGCCTCCGCGTGGATGTCACATCTCCGGGCGTACCTGGATGCGGCCGGCGGCATCGCCGGCGACGCAAAGTCGGAATCGGTGAAGCTCCCGGCCCCGCGAGCGCGCACACCATTCGCGCCCGACATGCATCCCCGTCGCGACGGGAGATTTCACGGTCAGTACAACTTCAACTTTCCGCCACACCAGGTCTACACGATGCCCGGTGTCCCGCCTGACGAGCGGAATCTCGCCCTTCTCTGCAAACGCACGCTCGAGATGGATGTGCCGGAGATGATGGCCTCGTTCATCCTCGAGCGTGCCGACCAGCCGTGGGAGTTCTACGTCGACTACTCTCGCCAGCTCTGGGACGAGGCGCGCCACGCGATGATGGGGAGCGTGGCCTTCGAGGCTCGCGGTGTCGACTGGTCGCGCATTCCGCTGAACGTGAGCTTCGCTCTGCGCCTCAACCTTCACGCGACACCGCTGGAGCGGCAGACCATCCTCTACGGGATCGAGCAGAGCCTGATGCCGGCCGACACCGGCAAGCGTGCCGAGAAGGAGACGGCGGAATCGTCAGGCGATGTGCTCTCGGCCCACTTTCACGACTACGACTGGGCCGACGAAGTCCTCCACGCGCAGATCGGCCGCCGCTGGATGCGCCGCGAGGGAATCGACTCCGCCGACGCGATCGAGCGTGCCAAGTCGATTCACGAGCGAACGTGGGCCGAGCTGGACCGCTACCGCGACCGCGATCCGCAGGCGCTCTGGTGGGGAGACTTCGTGCGCGACGTGCTCGGCCACGACAGCGCCGTCGATGAGCGGAACCTGGGTGAGGTGAAGGCCCTGCGTGAGTGAACGGTGAACCCAGGGGTCAGGAGTCAGGAGTCAGGGGTCAGGGGGTGTGAGGTTGAAAGGTGTCAGGAGAGAACCACCCGACACCTGATTTCTTGGTGGCCATCTCTCCTCCAACCCACCCCTGACACCCCCTGACCCCTGACCCCTGACTCCTGCCCCCTGGGTTCTGGATGCCAGCCCTGCGCACCCAGCACCCTACGCCAGCTCATCGAGCCGCATCTCCAGCTCGTCCGCCATACCAGGATGTCCATGGCGGCGAGCGGCCGCGATGCCCTTGTGCAGCATCGCGCGCGCATCCTCGTTCCGGCCCAGCCGCTCGTACGCCTCGGCAAGGCGGCCGAAGGCGTTCCCCTCATCATCGTGAGCCGCGAGGTACGTCTCGTAATGCTCTCGCGCCTCCTCCCATTGGCCTTCCTTCATCGCCTCGTTCGCCAGGCCGAAATGCGCGAGCGGGTTGGACGGATTCTTCGCCACCATCGTGCGGAATGCTTCGAGTCGGCTCGACATGAGGATCCGGGGCAAGGGGACGGCGTCAGGCGCACATTGCGCCGCTCACCGCGCGAGTAGCTGCGCGAGAATTATTCCGATCGTCTCGGGCGCTTCTTCCGGCGCGAAGTGCCGGACGTCGGGCAGCACATCCAGCGTCGATCGCGGAATCGCCGCATGAAGACGGCGACCGAGCTCCGTCGGGAGAAACGGATCGTGCGCTCCCCAAATGATCGCGGTCGGCGCGACGATCGCGCCTAACCGCGGCGTGAGCGCCGCCGTCTCGCGGGAGTCCAGCGCCAGCAGATGCTCGACGAACGCATCGCGTCCCTCGGGCGTCGCGAATGGCCGGAGATACTTCTCCACCGACATGTGGCCACGCTCGTACTCCGTGTAGCCGCGCTGCAGATCGCGTTGCACGACGGAGAGAATCCACGTCGCGGGCAGGTATCGCGTGAGGGGCAACGAGGCCTTGGCCAGCTTCACGTCCCGCGTCGGCCATTCATCGAATGCGACGGAGTCCACCAGCGCCAGGCGCGCAACACGCGTCGGATGCTTCACGGCGAGGTATTGCGCGATCCCACCGCCCACGTCGTGCCCGACGATCGCCGCGCGCTCGATCCGCAGTGCGTCGAGCAGCTGCAGCACCCGGTCGGCGTGCCCTCGGATGCTGACATCGCGACCCCGGGGAAAGTCGCTGCGGCCGAAGCCGAGCAGATCCGTGACGACGACGCGATGCCCCGGCGGGATGTGCGGGACGACGTCCTGCCACAAGTGCGAGGACGTCGGAAAGCCATGGAGAAAGAGCACGGGATCGCCCTGACCCCGCGAACCGGCGGCGTAGTAGTAGAGGCGCGCGCCGGCGAGATCGAGGAACTCGCCTCTCATCTCTGACCTGATGAGGAACGAGGACGAAGGACCGAAGAATTCGATTGAGTGGACTCGGGGCGAGCGCAGTCCATCGAATTCCTCGGTCGTTCGTCCTCGTTCCTCATTCGAGTCAGGAGCTCTCCACGGGAACCAGCGGCCGCCACTCGACGATCTTCCCGGCCACCGCCGACGCCGCCACGGTAAAGGGTGACGCCAGATACAGCTGGCCGGGGCCGGATCGTCCAGGGAAGTTGCGGTTGATCGCCGAGATGGTGACTTCGTCCTTCGTGCGCGAGACGCCCGGGCCCGCGTTGATGCAGGCGCCGCACGACGGCTCCACGAAGATCGCGCCGACATCGGCGAAGACCTTGTCGTAGCCGCGCTGCTGGCAATACTCGAACACCTCACGCGATCCGCACTGAATGTACGTGCGAACCTTCACCGTCTCCCCGCGGTCGAGCGCTTCCTGGAAGACACGGGCGTACATGTCCATGTCCTCCTTCTTGCCGGCGGTGCACGATCCGGCGTACGCGATGTCGACCGGGACCTCGCGACCGAGCTCTTCGACGTACAGGCCGTTCCCCGGGTCACCGGGCAGCGCGATCATCGGCTTCAGCGACGAGGCATCGATCTCGATGACCTTCACGTACTCGGCAGCCTCATCGGAGTAGAGCCCATCGATCAACTTCCTCGCTTCCTCACTCCTCATTCCTCGTTGAGTCGTGAGGTAGTCAATCGTCTTCTCGTCAGGCGCGATGATGCCGGTGAACGCACCGACCTCCGCCGCCATGTTCGTCATCGTCGCCCGCTCATCCACCGACAGCGACTCCACCGCTTCACCGGCGTACTCGATGATCTGGCCGATCGCGTGTCCATCCTTGATGTACGGGTGCCGGAGGATCTCGAGCATGAAGTCCTTCGCCGTGACGTTCTCCGGTTTCTCCCCGCGAACGATCACCTTGAACGATGGCGGCACCTCGACGCGAACGTCCTTCGTGATCCAGGAGTTGAAGATCGCGGTCGTCCCGACGCCGAAGGCGATGCACCCCACCGCGCCAGCATGCGGCGTATGCGAATCGCTTCCGATGATCACTTGCCCGGGCAGCGCATGCGCCTCGAGGATCTTCGAGTGACAGATCGCCTCTGACCCCGCGGCCGAGAGCGCGCCGTGGAGGTTGAGCCGCTGCTCGAGCTGGCCGTAGAGCTTGATCCCCTTCGCGGCGGCAAACTCCCGCTGTGTCTTCTCGAGCTGGTTCGCGACGTCGAGCAATCCCATCTGCACGTGCTCGGGGCGCATGACCTGATCGAGAAACGTGAGGTGGTCGCGAAACAAGAACACCGATGATGGATCATTCACCGGCTCGTTCCGTCCGACGAGCTCGTCGAAGAAGATGGCCGCCATCGGCGTGACGTACTCGTGCGAGAAGCGAATGTCAGTGCGCACGAATCCCTGATCACCGGGCTTCACGGCGGCGACACCGGTCTTTCCTCGCGACGCATCCACCACCCAGTGACGCGCGAAGATCTTCTCGGCGATCGTCATCGGACGCGGCTTCGTCGTCACGCTGGGGACGGTGGCTTTCCCCTGTAGGCGCGCGACGTTGTAGTTGAAGAGCCCGCCGTACTCGATGATGCCTTTCGAGATGTCGCCTTCATCGCGCGTGAACTCCGCGAGCGCGATCTCCTCGCCGCGGCGGACACGCTCGATGAGCGAGAAGTCCGTCGACGTGAAGACGCCGAGGTTCTGGCAGTTTTCGCGGTAGATGCGCTCGATGTTCTCGGCGATGACCAGCCGGATGCCGGCCGTCATCTCGGCGTACGGTGACTGCTCCCGCGACGACCCCTTGCCGCGCCGCTTCCCCGACACCGAGCACACGAACCCGCCGTGTTTCACCGCGCCGCGAACGATCGGGAACTCCTCCCCGGCTTTGAGCCCCAGGTACGGGAAGTCGCCGAGGGTCTCGTCGAAGTAGTAGCAGATGTACGCCGGGGTGATCTCGTCGGTCGAGATGTTGTCGCGGAGCTTGGGGTGCAGCTCGGAACCGACGGCCGCCTGGGGATCGAACGGGAGATCTTCCCCCGCGAGCTGGCGGCGGAGGAGCGCCGGATCCTCAGTGAGGAAAAGCACCCGCCCCGCGAATTTCACGCGGTCGGGGACCTTGGAGACGGGGCGGGTGAGGAGACTGGCGATCATGTGGACGAAAAATGGCCGGGGCGAAGGGCGAGGGGCAATGGGCGATACGGACGAATGCGGAAGGCGGAATGGATTGTAAGACCGTATGCAGCGAAGGGCCCCGATCACAACTCGGAGCCCTTCGTCGCCCAAGCTCTTACAACCTTCCGTATTCCGCCTTCCGATTTCGTTTATCGCGTGCGCCGCCCCTTACCGCCACGCTGCTGCACGTTCGCATCGAACGTCTTCTGCTGCTCGGGGGTGAGCACCCCACGAAGCTCCGTGCGCTGCTTCTCCATGAGCGCCTGCATCTTCTCGCGGCCGGCGCTGGTGCGATCCCACGCCGCGCGCGCGGCCGCCGTGTCACCACGCTGGCGCGCATCGCGCGCAGCCTTCATGTCGGGCTGCAGCGACTCCCGCAGCGTCTGGAACTCGGCGCGGTACTTCTCGTTGACCGCCTTCACCTGATCGCGCTGCGCCTGCGTCAGCTCGATCCCGCGGAGCATTCCGCGCATACCCTCGCGCCCCATCCGCATCCCGCGCTCGCCGCGGGGACGCTGACCGCGGCGCATCTCGCCCTGCCGCCCCGCCGAATCCGGACGGGCGGGGGCCTGAGCAATCGCCTCGCTGGCCGCGAACAAGGCAACGGCTGCACCGAGAACGACGATGTGCTTTCTGATCATTTGTAAGACTCCTCCAACGGTGAGCGGGCCGACCCCTCCGAAGGCCCTATGCACCGTTGGACGGCGGCGCGAGGCAATCGTTAAGGCTGGCGCCCGGCCGGAAAAGTGCTATCCTTCGCCCCGATTCCGTCGGCACGCATGCGACGTGGCCGACATCGTTGTCCGACAAGGACTTGAAACGAGCGACGCCCGTGACCGATCCGATCACGCCAGGCCTGCCGGTTCCGCCCGCCGCTCCGCCGCCGTCCCCGACACCCCAGCCGCCTCAGCTCCTGCCAATCGGGGCCGCGATTGATTTTCCCTTGGGCTGGTTGCTCGATCATAGCGCTCCAGCGGTACAGTATCGCGCCACTATCGACGTAGCGCGCATACCAGCCAAGCAAATTCCGGCTATTCGCACACTCCCATACGCACACGTCCCGGCACTGTCACTTGCCCTCGCCCAACAGAACGACGGCACCTGGGGCGGCTCGATGCTCGAGGTCCCGTCCATTCGCGCCCACTCGTTCGAGGGCGTCGGGACCATTACCGCGACCAGGCGCCTTCTCGAGTACGGATGGGACAAGGACTCGCCTCCCCTCATGCGAGCCCGCCGCATCCTGTTTCGCTTGCTGGCCGAGGATGAGGATCCGGCGTTCCTGTTCGAGTTGGGACCGTCGAGAGGGCGTCCGGATCCGGATACGACTCACATAGGGCGAACGACCCTGCGGGAGGCGGCCGCCTCCGCGTTGGCT
>DASTYE010000071.1:0-7343 GCA_035765135.1 Gemmatimonadaceae bacterium
GGAGTTTTTGACAGCTCCCGCCGTTGCGGTTCTCTGTGCTCTCTGTGGTTAATGCGGTTCGGCTCGTTGCGGCAAGCCGATCCCTCATTGCGCTATCGCATACCCCGAGAGATGATCCGTCGTGAACGTGATGCGCCGCGCGACCGGGTCGTTCACGGCGTTCATGTTCTGGAGCAGCGCCTTCGTCTCGGTATCGATGTGCCAGACGGTGAGCGCCTTCCCCTCCGTCACCGAGACCGGGCATCGCGAGTAGTCGATCGTGATCGTCACCGACTTCCGGAAGAGGAAGCTCAGCAGATCGTTCGCGGTGACATCGATTTCCATGTAGGACGACGCCGGCACCGTCACGCGGATGAGCGTCGGCCCGACCACCGCCGCAAGCGGGAGTGTGATCGAGCTACCCGCGGCCGAGACGGTTCCTCCCAGCGTTCCGAGCACTCCGGAGCTGGTCACCGTCTGATTCGTCGGACACGCGATCAGGCGGAAGGTGCCGCTGTTCTCGCCCGTCTGCGAGGTGCCGCTGGATGCGGATGTATCGGTCTCTACGCGACCGACCTGGGGCCGGGTGGCCTCGCCGGAGCAGCCGAGGAACACGAGGCCGGCAAGGGCAAATACGAGACGACGTGGCATGTCGCCGACCCAATGCAAAATTCGGGCAGGGAGGATGTGCCGTCCAAGCGCCCCTGGGGACCTGTACGCCTAGCGAAACTCTCCGAACGACGTTTTCGTCAGGACCATCATGACTCAGACGACGCCCCCTCCACTCCCCGCGCGCGTCGCGCCACCCGTCATCATTCCGGCCGAGCTCGTCCCCGATCGGCGCGGCGCCGTCGCCTTCCTCTCGAGCATCAATCGCCGAGGCGACTGGATTCTGCCGCGGGAGTTTCGAATCGTGTCCTTCATGGGCAACGTGGAGCTGGACCTCACGAGTGTTCGCCTCGGCCCGGGAGAGTCGCACATCGAGATCCGGTGCGTGTGGGGAAATGTCGAGATCACGGTTCCCCCCGACATTCGCGTCGAGATCGATGGTCGTCCCGTTATCGGCGTCTTCGAAATCGAGCGGTCGGTAAAAACCACGCCGCCTCCTGACGCGCCACTCCTCCGCATCACCGGCTCGGCGGTGATGGGAGCGGTGACGGTCAACATCGTCGACCCGAACGCGCCGGGGTGGTTGGAGAAGCTTCGGGCGAGCCTGAGTCCCAGGTAGTCGAGGTCGTCAAGGTCGTCAGGGTCGTCAAGGTAATCGAGGAGTTTCCCCTTGATCACCTCGACGCCTCGACGACCTCGACGACCTCGCAGTCAGAACCGCACTCCCAGGCCGATGCTTCCGGTCTTGAAGTTCGCCGTCCGGCCGCCCGGCCATTCCTCCCTGCCTAGCGATCCGTTCAGACGCAGAACGAGCCGCGACCCGACGATGAACAGTGCGTTGGCGCCGATCGATCGATTCGAAGTCACGTCGAAGTCTGCCGACTCTCGAATCAGTTCCGGGACGGTGCCGGTGGATCCGTAGATGCTGACGTACTGTCCATCGTCCGATAGATACCGCCGAACGATTCCGGTGACCGACGTCCCGTAACTCGCGAAGTGATGCACACGGGTCCCGACGAAGAAGTCGCCCATGTATCTCCCGAACGACCCGGTAGCCACATTGACCGACTGATCGGTGAAGTTCAGGCGCCGGTATCCACCCGAGATCTCGAAGGCGGCCGGCAGCGTCTTATACAGCTCGGCTGTCAGCGTCGAGCGAGGATAGAGCGTAGCGTTTGGCGCGAAGCCGCCACCGAGCGCGAGGTATCCGCTTCGAAACGCCGGATAGATCTCGAGCTCCACTTTCTCGTCGGTCCGGCCGGCACGCTCGACCTGCGCCCCGCGAATCAGGAATGCCCCGATCGGGGTGTTCCGGCGGAGGGAGACATCCCCTTCACGCCAGCCCGGGCGGGTGTCATTCCAGTCCTTGAAGTCGGCGCCAGCCATCGCCTCCCAACCGTTCACCTCGAACTCGAGCAGCTCGCGGAGCCTCCGGACATCGGGACGGTCCGGCGCCAGCAGCGCTGCCTTCTCGATGACTTCGGCCGCTCTGGCTCGCCGGTTCTGCTGCCGCAAAACCGTGGCGCGCTGCACCATCGCATCGACGTCCTCACCGTTCTGCGCAAATACGGTGGTGACGGTGCTCGACAGCAGCACGAGCACGAGCGCCGTCGCGCCGACCACGATGCGCCGGATCATGACGCGTACGCGGCCACGGGCTGCGCCTCCCGTCGGTTGCGTTCGAACTTGTTCCATCTTTTCTCCTTTCGCAGGAACTGCCACGTGCCGCGGAGGCCGGCCCACATGAGGATCGGCCGGTAGAGCAGCAGATCCAGCGGACCAAGGGCCATCATCCGAATCAGGTCGCGCACTCTGTAGTCCCGATAGGCAGCATCGTGCAGCATCACGGCCACCGTGGTCGGAATCGCGGTGGCGAACATCATCAAGCCGAACAGCGCGAGGTAGACCGGCCACCCGAGCAGGCCGACGACGATCGCCACGATCAGCGCGACGAGCGACAGCAGCTGGAAGAGCGGTGCGAGTCCCTCGAAGACCAGGTAGTACGGGAGGCCGAGCAGTCCCACCGCCTTGTATCGGGGATTGAAGATCATGCGAGCGTATTCCCAGATCGTCTCGAGCACGACCCGCTGCCACCGCGCCCGCTGGCTCACGAGACCGCTGATGCGTTTCGGGCCTTCGGTGTTGGCGACCATGCCCGGGAGCGAGATGATCCGATACGGCCGCTTCTCCCGGAGGTAGCGCTCGTGCACGCGAAAGGTCATCTCGATGTCCTCGCAGCTGAACTCGGGTGAGAACCCACCCATCTCGAGAATGACGTCGCGCCGCCAGAGACCGAAGCCACCGGAAACGCACATCATGCAGTCCAGCTGACTCCACGCCTGCCGATAGGCGACGAATGCCCGCATCATGTCGAGATGCTGGAAGTCGCCTAACAGGTGCCCGTTGGTGGTCGGAGCGCCCCACTTCATCACCGTCTTCTCGGGTTCGACGCTCACGCCGAACAGGCTGGCGGCACCGACGATCGTGCCGGGATCCTTGGCGATCAGCGCCATGCCCTTGAGGATGGCGTCCGGTGCGAAGACAGTGTCGCCATCGACGCACGCGAGGTAACGATACCGGGCGAAGTTCACCCCGCAGTTCAGGGCGTCCGCTTTCCCGCCATTCTCTTTCGCGACGACCGTCAGACGCGGATCCTTTCGACTGCGATAGACCATCCGCACCGGCTTCGTCTCGAGCACGTTCTTGAAGAACATCTGCCGCGGCTCGAGATCGTATGCCTGCTTGAGCGCCGCGAGCGTTTCATCGGTCGATCCATCATCGACGGCGATGACCTCGAACTCCCGGTACGATTGGCTGAGCAGCGACTGAACCGCCGGCACCACCATTTCGGCTTCGTTGAACGCCGGCGCGATGATGGTGACCGGAATGGTGTACCGGGAGGCGAGGACGGTGTCGTAGTCCTCGACTTCCTCCTGGCGCAGCCGGTAGCGGCTTTCGCGCATCGCCACGACCAGCATGCCCAGCGCGTAGATGCCAAGGAGCAGCAGATACGCCCCGGTGATGATGTATGCGACGTGGAGGAACTCCACGACGCCAAAAGGAGCGTTCATGGCTGCACTCCGGCTTCCTGGTGATTCCTCAGCAGATCCTCGAGCGCGCCGCGAGTCTCGGGAGCTGACCGCAGCGCCGCCGCGCCCGCCATCGCGGACCCTCCTTCGCGAAGCGCCCGTGAGACGACGTCGACGACCTCGGTGGTGCTCGTCGGGAGCTCTCTGACCGTGGCATCGACCATTCCGAGGTTCTGCAACACCTCGGCGGCGCTGTTCCGGGCGAACTCGTCAGGCGACTCGAGCTGCGTCGCGACTTTCCGCCACGTTGTGGGGCCGAGTTCGACCAGCGACTCCTTCGCCGCCGCGCGAACTTCCCACGCCGAATCGGCGAGCGATGGCGCGATCCAGGAAGCGATCGCCTGACGACGAGCGTCGTCCGTCTCCTGCGTTCCGTGTCTCGCGAGCACCCGAATCGCTGTCGATCGCACATACGACACGGGATCGGCGAGGCGCCGCTCCGCCGTCGGAACGGCGACGGCGCTGGCCATCGCGCCGAGCGTCAACAGCGCGGCCTTTCGAACGGACGGCGACTCATCGTCCGCAACCTCGGCGACCTCGGCGGCGAGTTCGGAGACGTCGGGATAGCGCATCAGCAGCGATGCCGCCCATTGCCGCGCGTGCGGTTGGGGATCGACGAGAAGTGGACGGATCAGGTCGTGAATCGGCAGCGGGAACTGATCGAGATGCGTCGCCACGCGTGAGGGAGCTGGTGTCCCACGACGGAGCGCCGCGATCAGGATCGATGCCGCGCGCCGGTCGCCGACCCGCCGCAGCACGACGGCCGCCGCGTTGGCCACGTCCACATCGGGATCGGCGAGCGCATTTGCGAGCTGCTCGTGCGCGTCAGGCGCCTTCAGATCGGCGAGCGCGAAGAGCGCTGAAATGCGGCGCCACTTGCGGCGTCGCGAATCGCTCGAGGCGTCACGACTGATCTGATCGGCCCCCACATACTCCGTCGCGTAGGCGGCGGAGAACTCGTTGAGCGCCGCGGGCACGTCCGTCCGCGAGACGAGGCGGTAGACGTTCTGCCGCGAGAGGTTCGAGAGCGCGCGGCGCATGGCCGGCGAGCGCTCGATCATCGGGAGTGACGCGACGGCCGGTTCGCTCAAGTCGCTCGCATCCTCCATGAGCCGCCGTTGGCGGCGATCGTACAGCATCCGGTTGATTACGACGTAGGCCGAGAGCGCAATCCACAGAATGGCCGTGATCACCAGCGCGCCAAGGAACAGCGGCTCGAGACGAGATGGCAGATACGTGATGTCCATTCAGGCCCCCACGAGATATGTGGATTCGAATGCCGTCGAGAGCTCCGGGGCCGCGCTCATTGACTCGATCACTGATTCGATGATCTGGTCGATCGTGGTCGTCGGTCGGTATCCGATGAGGTTGCGTATCTTCGAAATATCCGGAATGCGACGGGGCATGTCCTCGAAGCCTGCCTCGTATGCCTTTTCGTACGGCACCTTCACGATCGGCGAGCTCGACCCGCTGAGCGCTCTCACGCGCTTCGCGAGATCGAGGATCGAGATCTCCTCGCTCGATCCGATGTTGAAGATCTCGCCTGGTGCCTTGGGATGAGTCATCAGCCTCGTGAGCGCGCCGGCGACATCCTTCACGAAGGCAAAGCAACGGCGCTGGCTTCCGTCGCCGAATACCGTGATCGGATCGCCGGAGAGCGCCTGTCTCACGAAGGTGGGAACGACCATCCCGTAGTGTCCCGTCTGCCGCGGCCCGACAGTGTTGAAGAGGCGGACGATCGTCAGCGGTAGGCTTCGCTCCTGGAAGTAGGCCAGGCCGAGAAACTCGTCCATCGCCTTGGCGCACGCGTAGCTCCATCGACCCTTGGTCGGGGAGCCGAGCACGAGGTGTCCACCCTCGCGGAAGGGAAGGTCGGTGCTGAGACCGTAGACTTCCGATGTGGAGGTGAACAGCACGTGTTTGCGCTTCTTCGCGGCCGCCGACAACACGACTTCAGTTGCGCGCAGATTGTTTTCGACGGTATTGACCGGGCTGTCGATGATCAAGCGAACGCCGACGGAGGCCGCGAGGTGATACACGACGTCGACGCGATCGACGAGCTCGGCGGTGACGGTCGCGTTCTGCACCCTGTCGATCGTGTAGTGAAAGTCAGGGTGACTCTTGAGATGCTCGATGTTGTAGATGCTGCCGGTGGACAGATCGTCCAGCACGTACACTTCGTCGCCGCGCTGCAGACAGGCATCAGCAAGGTGGGACCCGATGAATCCGGCACCACCAGTAATCAGCACACGCATTACTCAGCCCCCCGTCCGACCGTGAAATGCGGACTGCGATCTCTCGACAAGGGACGGCATGTCCGACTCCTGTGTGTTCGATAGAGTGAAAATCGCCCCGAGGCGTACAGTGAGCCGTCGGGATGGCGCGGTTTTTTGGGGGGACTTTCCCCTACCCGGGTGAGGGGCAAACGCGAGGGTGTCGAGACGTCCGGCGTATCGCGGCCCCCTCGACAGCCTCGACAGCCTCGACAAAAGCGACCTGGATCACATATGCCGTCGCGGCCGCTCGATCGTCATGACAGCGACGTCTTTCGAGATTTTCAGGATGCCCCCCGGAATGGATTCACTCGCAGCCCGCCAGGCGCTCGACGAGGGCTTGCGCTTCGAGAAGCACGGTGTTCTCGACAGCGCCCTCGTCCATTACGAGCGCGCCACGCACAGCTCGCGCGACCCCGCCGTCCTTTCCGAGGCGCATCGCCGTCAGAGCAGTGTCCACCGAACACGATGCGAATGGGATCTCGCGATCGCTTCGGCGGAACGCGCGGTGTCCATCGCTCGCGAGGCTTCGCTCGACGACCTGCACTCGGAGGCTCTGTCCGCGCTGGCCGCGATCTACCGCAGTCGCGGAGATTTCGATCGCGCCGAGCAGCTGCTCGAGAGCGCGCTCCGGCTCGCCCACGAGGAGCGGGTGCGCGGAATCATCCTTCAGAATCTGGGCGGCGTCGCGGCGGAGAAGCAGGACCTGGAAACCGCGCAGCACAAGTTCGTCGAGTCGTACGGCTGCTTCCGGCGCTCGGGATACCGGCGAGGCGAAGCCTTCGCGCTCAACAACTACGGGCGTGCACTGCTCGAGAGTGGGAACGAGACGCAGGCGGCGCGCGTGCTCGAGCAGGCCATCACGATCGCGCGGGACGTGGAGGATGACGAGCTGGTCGCGCTGGCCACGCTGAACGTGGCGGAGACGCTGTATCTCGCCGGCGACCTAACGAACGCGGAAAGCTACGTGAGCCAGGCGCTCGGCTACTTCAACAGCACGAAGAACGCGTGGCGCCAGATCGAATGTCTCCGGCTGCTCGGCGACATCACGATGAAGGCGCAGGAGCTGGCGACGGCGGTACAGTGCTACGTGCGCGGGATGCAGCTGGCGCTTCGCATCGGGGCGAGAAAGGAGATGGCGTCGCTCGCGGAGTGTCTGACCCGCCTCCGCCCGCTGCTCGGCCAGGCGTGAGGCTTGAGGGAAGAGCAACTGCGGGATAGAGGGATGAGGGAGAGGGGTGAGGGAAGAGTGAACGAGGTTGGCGGGACTCGAAGGGAACTGGGAAGGGGGAAGCGGGAAGCGGGTGGTTCTTCGATGACACGCTAGTGGCGCGGTGGAAATCGCACTGGACGGGCAGTGGGTGCCCGTCCCCGCTTCCCGCTTCCCTCTTCC
>DASTYE010000072.1:0-14876 GCA_035765135.1 Gemmatimonadaceae bacterium
GATCCCCTTCGCCTCAAACGAAGAACCTCGCCGCGACCGGCAGCAGCGACGGGTGATGCACGAGCGCGCTCGCGAAGATGCGTCCAAGCGTGCGGCGTTCGGCGGGAATCCCGTTCACCGTTCTCGCGAGATCGTCGAAGAAGGCGTCGTCGAACTTGCTGATCGCCTCCTTCAGCCGGTAGTAACGCAGGTGGTCATCGCCTAACAGGCGCATCCACGCCTCGTGGTACTCCTGAAGCCGCGCCGCCGACGTATCCCCGGCAGCGAGGGCGCGCGCGGCAACCTGCGCCGCCAGACGCCCCGCCTTCATGGCGTTCACGATTCCGCCGCCGCTCAGGGGGTTCACCATGTGCGCAGCGTCGCCGCACACGATCAGGCCATCGGTGACCGTGCGCTTGACCGTCGTATGCACGATGACGCCGCCGACGGTGTAGCCCGTCGTTATGCCCCGAGGAAAGTGGCTCGCCATGTAGTCGTCGAGCCAGGCGCGGGCCGGCCGCCCATCCGCTCGTAAGGCGACGATCCCGAGGCCGATGTTGGCGACTCCGATCCCCTTCGGGAAGATCCACGCGTACCCGCCCGGGGCGACGCGATGGCCGAAATGCAGATAGATCGCATCCGGATCGAATTCGATGTTCGAGACGACGTACTGGGCGCAGCTCTCCATGTCGCGGGCGGGTACACGCGTGTCGAGTCCGGCCCAGCGCGCCACGAGGGATTCTACGCCGTCGGCGGCGATCACGATGCGCGTGTCGACCGCCGCATCGCCGCGCGGGCCGCGCAGCGCGACGCGCCACATGTCGCCGTGTCTCGCGAGCGACACTGCCTCGGTCCCCACGCGAAGCTCCGCGCCCGCGGCACCTGCCTCCGCGGCGATCGCCGGCTCGAACCGCGAGCGGTCGAGAATGTAACCCACATCACCTTCCGCGACGCGGACCTCGGTGCCGTCCGGCGCCCAGAAGATCACGCGGGTGATGCGACGCGCCACCCAGCTCGCGCCGTCGGGCGAGATGAACTCGCCGAGGCCGCGACTGCCGACGCCCTCACCACAGCGCACCGGTGCGCCGATCGCGCGGTCGCGCTCGACGAGGAGGACGTCGAGACCAGCCGTCGCCGCTTCGCGCGCGGCGATCAGCCCCGCGGGCCCACCCCCAACCACCACGACGTCGGCCCGCTCGAGGGTCATGCAGGCAGCGATGTGGTCGCGGCGGATGCTCGAGGAACCATCGAGAGGGCTCCCACCGGACAGGGCGCGATGCACTTCTGACACGCCGTGCACGTTCGATCGTCAATGACAAGCCCATCGCGACGCATGGCGATCGCCATCGGGGGGCAGAGCGGGAGACAGAGACCGCAGGCGTCGCAGAGGTGAACGTCGACGACCGCCACGAGAGCGGGGAGGAAGCGGGGCATGCGCGCGATATATTCCGATGCTGTAGGTTGTGTCAAGACAATGCCTTGCCGTTGCTGTACAGCGCCACTAGACTTTCAGCCGACCGTGCAGGACCGCCTGCCTTCCCATCGCTGCCGTTCCGTTCGTCGGAACGCCGGATCCGCTCAATAATGCGCTGGCCATTCTTCAAGTCGCGCTCGCTCTTTCCCGCCAACGCGATCGCCGTCGACCTCGGAACCGCGAACACGCTGATCTACGTGAAGGGCGAAGGGATCGTGCTCAACGAGCCGTCCGTCGTCGCCATCGATCGTGCATCCGGCAAGATCAAGGGTGTTGGACTGGAAGCGAAACGCATGCTCGGACGCACTCCGGAGGGCGTGATTGCCGTGCGTCCGATGAAGGATGGCGTGATCGCCGACTTCGACGTGACCGAGAAGATGCTGCGCTACTTCCTCCAGCTCATCATCGACAACCACGTCTTCAAGGTGAAGCCGCGCGTGATCGTCTGCGTTCCGTCCGGCATCACCGAGGTGGAGAAGCGCGCCGTCCGCGACTCGGCGTTAGGCGCCGGGGCGAAAGAGGTGTTCATGGTCGCCGAGCCGATGGCGGCGGCGATCGGGGTCGGGCTGCCGGTGGAGACGCCGACCGGCAACATGGTGATCGACATCGGCGGCGGGACGACGGAGATCGCCGTCATCGCGCTCTCGGGTATCGTGAGCGACACCTCCATCCGGACCGGCGGCGACGAGCTCGACACCTCGATCGTGCAGTTCATGCGCAAGAACTACAATCTGCTCATCGGCGAGCCGACGGCGGAGCAGATCAAGATCCAGATCGGATCGGCCGCGCCGGTTGGCGAGGAGCGCGAAATGGAAGTCAAAGGGCGCGACCTCGTGAGCGGCATTCCGAAGACCGTCCGCGTACACTCGAGCGAGATCCGTGAAGCCATTCAGGAGCCCATTCAGCAGATCGTCGACGCCGTGCGTCGCGCGCTCGAGATCACCCCACCGGAGCTGGCGAGCGACATCGTCGATCGTGGCATCGTGATGACCGGCGGCGGCGCGCTCATCCGCGGTCTCGACCTTCTTCTTTCTCAGGAAACCAGCCTTCCGATTCATGTCGATGAAGATCCGCTCACCT
Organism: Gemmatimonadaceae bacterium; assembly: GCA_035765135.1. Lineage (GTDB taxonomy): Bacteria > Gemmatimonadota > Gemmatimonadetes > Gemmatimonadales > Gemmatimonadaceae > JAICNG01. Next base: position 2,534 of record DASTYE010000072.1, read on the forward strand.
GCGTCGTACGCGGGACCGGACGTATTCTCGACGACGAGGAGAAGTACTGGTCCGTCCTGAGCACCTGAGCTGACCGTGGCATCCCGCGTCTCGGGACGACGTGACACTCTGTTGTTAGGCGCGTGCGTGACGCTCTCGGTGGTCACGCTCGCGCTCCCGCAGGCGGTGCAGGATCCTTTCGCCGCGGCCATGCGGCGGAGCGTCGTCGCGCCGTTGCTCTCCCTCCAGTACAACGCCGAGCTGACGCGGCGAGCCTGGGAGGCGCGCGAACGCACGCGCGCCGAGCGTGACTCGGTGGTGCTCGCCGCCATGACCGCGCCTCAGCTGGAGCGCGAGAACGAGCGGCTGCGGAAGATGCTCGGGCTTGGCCGCCGACTCCGCTGGGGCTTCGTTCCAGCCGAGGCGCTCTTCAACCGAAGTCCTGGCGAGGAGTACACGGTCGTGCTCTCCGCCGGCTCCCGCGCCGGCGTCCGCCAGTTCAGCCCGGTCGTCGCGCCGGAAGGGCTCGTCGGTATGGTGCGTATCGTCGATCCCGCGACCAGCATCGCGATCGTCTGGCCGCACACCGATTTTCGCGTGAGCGCGCAATCGGCCGATGGAAGCGCGTTCGGCATCGTCGGGCCCCACCTGGGCGACGAGCCCGATCGGTATCTGCTCGAGATGCGTGGTGTCCCCCTGCGCACGTCGCTCGCGCGGGGAACACTCATCGTGAGCTCTGGTCTCGGCGGCGTGTTTCCACGTGGCATTCCAATTGGCGTGGTCGATCGCGAGCTGCGAACGTCGGAAGTGTGGGCGAATACATATCTCTTGCGTCCGGCGGTGCTCCCGGCCGACATGAGCACCGTGATGATCCTGCATCCACAGCGCGCCGGGTCCGGCGTCGACGCCGTGTGGGATCTGGCGAATCCCGACAGCGCGGCCGCGGACTCGGTGCGACGCGCCGATTCGCTGGCGCGGGCTCAGGCGGACACGGCGCGGCTACGCGAGGCACCTCCGGCGGCCGCACGGGTAGATACGACGCGGGCACGGGTCACGCCGCCGGTTCGTCGCGACACGGCGAGACGACAGGCGCCCGCTCGCCGCGACACCGCTCCGGTTCGGCGTGACACGGCGAGACCGCAGACCGTCCGGCGCGATACGGCCAGGCCCGATACGGTGCGGCGCGACACGGTACGCGGCGACACCGTACGCCGCGACACCGCAACGCCGGCACCACCGCCGACGCCGGTGCCGCTGCCACCTCAGCCGCGCGGTGACTCGGCGGCGCGCGACACGACGGCGTCAACGCCATGAAGGGTATCGACCTGCTTCGCATCCTGATCGCCTTCGGCCTGCTGCTCGTGTTGCATTACACGCTGCGGCCGCTGCTGGCGTGGCGGTCATCACCAGACTTTCTGGTGATCGCGCTGCTGCTCGTCTCGATTCGCGTTCGTCCCGGGACGGCGGCGATCGTCGGGTTCATCACGGGCCTCGTTGCCGACAGCATCTCCATCGATGGCCTGGGCGCGGGAGCGCTGGCGATGAGCGTCGTCGCGTTCGGCGCCTCGTGGCTGAAGGCGGTGTTCTTCGCCGACAACTTGCCTTTGATCGCGTTCTTCATTTTTCTTGGCAAGTGGGCACTCGACATCATGTACCACCTCGCGTCAGGCAACCTTGGCGGCGGTGAGCTGGCGATGCAACTCCTCGTCTGGTCGCCCCTTGCCGCGGCGGTGACCGCCTTGTTCGGACTCATCGTGCTCGCGCTGCTCCGTCCGATTCTGCGGACGTCGCCTGCATGAGCTTCCATCCGAACGACCTCGCGCGGCGTGCGCGCGGCGCGTCGTGGATGCTCGTGCTGCTCTTTGTCGTCCTGCTCGGCGCGTTCTTCCGCACGCAGGTCCTGCGCAACTCGGAGTACGCGCTCAAGTCCGAGTCGAACCGACTGCGCGAAGTCCCGCTCCCCGCACCGCGCGGGATCATCTACGATCGCAACGAGCAGATCATCGCCGAGAATGTTCCGGGCTACTCGGTGTCGATGCTGAGTCCTGCGCCCGATTCGTTACGCGCCTCGCTGCGGCGGCTCTCGAAGCTCATTCCGCTCTCGACTGACCAGATCGAGTCGTCGGTCCGCCGATTCAGTCGTGCGCCCACCCGGCCTACCGTCGTGCTCTCCGACGCGCCATTCGACGTCATCTCGGTGCTCGAGGAGCATCGCGTCGAGTTCCCCGGGTTGATCATCCAGTCGGCGCCGAAGCGATACTACCCCGACGGCGAAGCGGTCGCGTCATTCGTTGGCTACACCGGCGAAATCACCGAGACCGAGCTCTCGCAGTCGGAGTTCGAGAGCTACAAGGCCGGCCAGCAGATCGGGAAGGGCGGGCTGGAGAAGCAGTACGAGAAGCAGCTGCGCGGCCAGGAGGGCGTTCGCTTCGTCGAGGTCGACGCTCGCGGTCGCGTGGTGCGCGAAGCGGGCGCACGGCAGGACTTGCTTCCGCTGGCCGCGCCGGCGCTTCACACGAACATTGATCTGGACCTCCAGCGTTATGCGGTGTCGCTGTTCGGCGATTCCCTCCAGGGAGGCGTGATCGCGCTGGATCCAATCTCCGGGGGCGTGCTGGCGCTGCACAGTGCGCCGTCGTTCGACCCCAACCGGTTCATTGGCGGCATTCCCGCCGAGTACTGGAAGCAGCTGAATACCGATCCACGGCGCCCGCTGTACAACAAGGTGATCCAGGGGCGGTACCCGCCGGCGTCGACGTTCAAGCTCGCCACCGCGGTCCTCGCGCTCAACGACAAGGTGGCGACGCTCGACACGCACATGCCTCAGGCGTGCACCGGCGGATATCAGTTTGGCAACCGGTACTTCCGTTGCTGGGAGCGAAAGGGCCACGGAGACATCTCGCTCGCGCGCGCCCTCGAGGTCTCGTGCGATACGTACTTCTATCAGCTCGGGCTCAAGCTGGGCCTAACGCGCCTGATCGCTGGTGGCGTTCGCCTCGGGTTCGACAAGCGCAGCGGAATCGATCTCCCCGGTGAGGTGATTCCCATCTACCCGTACGGCGAGGACTACTACAACAAGCGCTACGGCCCGCGCGGCTGGAGCTCGGCCGTCACGCTCAATCTAGCGATCGGCCAGGGTGAGAACGACCAGACGGTCGTGAACATGGCTCGGTTCTATACGGCGCTCGCGACCGATGGCCTCGCCGCACGCCCCGAGATCGCACGCAACGACGACGACCGGTCGAGAACGCGCGTGATCCAGCTCAGCGACCGGGAGCTGCAAGGGCTGCGCAACGCCATGAAGAACGTGGTCTCGGAGCGCGGGACGGCGGCGAGTGCGCGCATCCAGGACATCGTGCTCGCTGGTAAGACGGGCACCGCGCAGAATGCGCATGATGCGACGCGTGACCACGCGTGGTTCGTCGGCTTCGCTCCCGCCGACGATCCGAAGATCGTCGTCTCGGTGATGCTCGAGTTCGGCGAGCACGGCTACTACGCCGCGCGCGTCGCGTCGAAGATCATTGAGCGTTACCTGAAGGGACCGCAGGCGCTGGCGTCGGGCATGCCGACCGCGCTCGCGGGACCGGCGCCCTCGGACACCGTCCGATGATGCGCCGCCGGGTCGTTACCGCCGATCTTCCGCTGATCGGCGTCGCGCTCGCGCTGTCGCTGTTCGGCATCGCGATGGTGTATTCGGCGGGACAGACGGACGTCCCGACCGTGGCCGGGCGCGCATGGATGTCGCAGATCCGCTGGCTCATCGTCGCGCTCGTCGCGGCGTTCTTCGTGAGCCGCGCGTCGGTTCGGCTCATCGAATGGCTCACATGGCCAGCGTTCCTGTTCACGATCGCGCTGCTCGTGATCACGCTGCTCTTCGGAACGGGCGCGGGCACTGCTGCCAGCGTCAAAGGCTGGCTCACAATCGGAGGTGTTCGATTGGGCCAGCCCGCCGAGCTGGCGAAGATCACCGTCGTGCTGATGCTGGCGCGCATCCTCGGCGAGCGACGCGAGCCACCCCGATCAATACTGGAGCTGTGGAAACCGGCGCTGATCGTGCTCATCCCATGGGTGCTGATCATGGCGCAGCCGGACCTCGGCACCGGCATCGCGTTCGTGGGAATCTTCTTCGCGATGCTCTACTGGTCAGGCGTGCCGTGGCCCCTGCTCGTCCTCATTGCCTCGCCTGCGGTGAGCCTGCTGCTCGCGTTCAACACCACGTATTGGGGCGCGTGGTTCCTGCTGCTCATCGCGCTCGTGGTGAAGTATCGGCCATACCTCGTGGAGGGCGTGGGGCTGATGCTCGCGAACGTCGCGATGGGCGTCGTCGCGCCGCTGCTGTGGGAGCGTCTCGCGCCGTACCAGCGCCATCGCCTCCTGGTCTTCCTCGATCCGTCGATCGACCCGCGTGCCTCCGGTTGGCACGTCATTCAGTCGCAGGTGGCGATCGGGTCGGGGGGTTGGTTCGGGAAGGGGTGGACGGAGGGGACGCAAAAGCGCCTCGCCTTTCTCCCGGCACAGCACACCGACTTCATCTACGCGGTGGTCGGTGAAGAGCTCGGCTTCATCGGAGTGACGGTGACGCTCGCGCTCTTTCTCTTCCTGCTCCTCCGCGTCATCCGGGTGGCGGCACGGGCGAACGACGGCTTCAGCAGCCTCGTGGCCTTTGGCCTGGCGTCGAGCTGGCTCGTGCACATCGTGGTCAACATCGGGATGACGCTGAACCTCATGCCGATCACCGGCATTCCGCTCCCGTTCTTCAGCTACGGCGGATCCTTCCTGCTGGCCTCGTGGCTGTCGATAGGCATCCTCGTGCGGATCTCGAGCGAAGGGCGCGGGGGACGATTCGGGGAGCTGGCCATTTAGGGGTCAGGAGCCAGGAGTCAGGGGTCAGGGGGTGTCAGGGTTGAGGTTTCAGGAGAGAACCGCCCTGAACCCTTTTGTCGCTCACCCCAGACCCACCCTGGCACAGTGAATCCTTTCTTTCAGACAGAACAGGTCGCTTCGAGATCAACTCGAAGGGTCAGTCAACAAAGGGCTCGAGGAGTACGTTCGAGAGAGAGTCCCAGGGGAGGGATCGGGGTGTAGTTCCCTCCTGTAACCCTATACCTGATCCCCCCCTGACCCCGGACTCCTGACTCCTGACACCTAGCTTGTGACGGGCCTCACAGGCAGATTTGGACCCTATATGGCCTGGTTCCGCAAAGAGAAGAAGCCTCGGCAGCCCCGGCGCGAGCGCCTCGAGATTCCGGCCGATGTCTGGGAGAAGTGCGAGGCCTGCGGGCATACGGACATCCGCGAAAAGTTCGAGCGTAACCTCAACGTCTGTCCGGAGTGCGATTACCACCGCCGCATCCGGGCGACCGAGTACGTCAATCTCCTCCTCGACGACGGGCAGTACGAGGAGCTGGAGGCGGAGCTCCGATCGGTCGACCCCCTGTCGTTCCCCGAGTACCCCCAGCGTTTGACCCGGGCGAACCAGAACGCGGGTGAGGCGGACGCGATCATGACGGTCTCCGGGACCCTGGGTGCCATGCCGCTCTACCTCGGCGTCATGGATTTCGCGTTCATGGGGGGCTCCATGGGCTCCGTGGTCGGCGAGAAGATCGCTCGGATGGGGCAGCGCTCTCTGGAGCGGAAATACCCGCTCGTGCTCGTTTCCGCGTCCGGCGGAGCGCGGATGCAGGAGGGCGTCCTGTCGCTGATGCAGATGGCGAAGACGAGCGCTGTCCTTTCGCAGCTGGCCGAGCGTCGCATCCCGTACATCTCGGTGCTGACGAATCCAACCACCGGCGGCGTCAGCGCGAGCTTCGCCATGCTAGGCGACGCGATCATCGCGGAGCCGGGAGCGGTCGTCGGATTCGCGGGTCCGCGCGTCATCAAGCAGACCATCGGGCAGGATCTGCCGGAGGGCTTTCAGACGGCGGAGTTCCTGCTCGAGAAGGGAATGCTCGATGCTGTCGTCCCGCGACGTGATCTCAAGCGCACGATCGGTCAGCTGCTTCGCCACATGAGCGGGGAGGCGGCTGCCGCGGGGTGGACGTCGCCCTGACGACGTATCGCGCCGCGATCGATGCGCTCTTCACGCGCACGACCGGCGTCTGGAAGCTCGGGCTCGAGCGCGTCAACGCGCTCCTCGAGCGCCTTGGCAATCCCCATCGGTCGCTGACGGTGCTGCACGTCGGCGGCACCAACGGGAAGGGGAGCGTCGTCGCCATGGCGGACTCGATTCTTCGAGCCCAGGGGCTCCGCGTCGGCCGCTACACGTCGCCACATCTGATCGATTTTCGAGAGCGCATCCTGGTGGATCGCGCGCCGATCGGCGAGGAGGAAGTGCTCGAGTTCCTCGCGCGATGGACACCCGAGGCCGAACGCCTCGGCGCCACCTTCTTCGAGATTACGACCGCTCTGGCGCTCGAGCATTTCGCGAAGGCCGACGTCGACGTCGCGGTCGTCGAGGTTGGGCTCGGTGGACGTCTCGATGCCACGAACGTGGTAACGCCACGTGCCGCGGTCGTCACGTCGATCGCGCTCGATCACACGGAGTGGCTGGGCGACTCGATCGAGGCGATCGCGGGAGAGAAGGCGGGCATCTTCAAGCCGGGACGACCCGCGGTCATCGGCGAGCAGGACACGGCGATCGCGCGTTTGCTCTCGCGGCTTGCCAGCGAGCACGAGGCGCGACCGGTCGTCTGCGCGGCGGAGCGAGGAACGATCGAAGATGTGCGACTCACGGCGACGGGGACGTCGTTCGTCATCGAGGGGCGCACCGCGCTTTCCGTCAGCACTCCGTTGCATGGACCTCATCAGGCCGCGAACGCGGTGACGACCCTGGTCGCGCTCGATGCGGCCGGACTCGCGCCATGGCCGACGAATAGCCGGGTGGTGATTCCCCCGGTTGCGCTCCCCGGTCGATTTCAGCGGGTTGGCCGCTGGATCTTCGATGTTGCGCACAATCCATCGGGAGCGGAGGTGCTGGCCGAAACACTCCGCGCGGTGAATCCACCGCGGCCGCTTGTCGTTCTCCTTGGCGTGCTCGGCGACAAGGATTGGCGCGCGATCATGCGCTCGCTCGCGGATGTCGCGGACGTCGTCGTCCTGACGAAACCACCGTCGGCACCGCCGGCTCGCGTGTGGAACGTCGACGAGGCGCTGGCGTTCGCGCGGACGCTCGCGTGGCAGGCAGTCGCGGAGGCTGAATTCGACGCGGCGATTTCGCGAGCCGAGGCGATGGGTGCGACGATGCTCATCACCGGCTCATTTCACACTGTGGGCGACGCGATGGCGCGCTTGCAGGTCAATCCTTTGGACGGGTAGATTCCGCCCATGTCATTGGATGCACTGCCGGGGTTCCGTGAGTTCTACCCACCCGAGCTCGCCGAGCGCAATCACATAATCGGAACCTGGCGCGATGTGGCACGTCGCTATGCGTTCGTCGAGGTGGACGGACCGCCGCTGGAGCCGCTGGAGCTCTATACGAAGAAAAGTGGCGACGAGATCGTCGGCCAGCTCTATACGTTCACCGACAAGGGCGGCCGGGAAGTGGCGCTTCGTCCGGAGATGACGCCCACGCTCGCGCGGATGGTCGGGGCTCGCGCGAACGCGCTGCGCAAACCGGTTCGCTGGTTCTCGATTCCGCAGCTGTTTCGCTATGAGCGGAAGCAGCGTGGGCGCCTTCGTGAACATTTCCAGCTGAACGTCGACATCTTCGGCGAGGCGGACGTCACCGCCGACGCGGAGCTCCTCGCCGTCGCAATAGACATCATGCGCGCGTTCGGCCTCACCGCGTCGGATGTGAAGGCGCGCGTTTCGGATCGTCAGCTCCTCCGCGGGCTGCTCGTGTTGACCGGAATCGCCGAGGAATCGCTGCCGGCGGTGTACGCGGTGGTGGACAAGCTCGACCGTGAGCCGCGGCCATCGCTGGAGGAGAAGCTCCGCAAGGCGGGGCTGGGCGACGTCTTCATCTCCAGGATCTTCGAGGTGTTGAAGCACACCGATCTCGACACGTTGCGAGAGCGGTACGGGGATGTCCCCGAGCTGCGCGAGGATTTCGGGCGGCTCACCCGCTACTTCGACTACCTGAAAGCGCTCGGCGTCTCCGACTGGGTTGAATTCGACCTGTCGATCGTGCGCGGGCTCGCGTACTACACGGGTATCGTGTTCGAGCTGTTCGATGCGCAACGCGAGTTGCGCGCGATCTGCGGGGGCGGACGATACGATACGCTCTTGAAGCAGCTCGGCGAGGCGGATGTGCCGGCGTTAGGCTTCGGGATGGGCGACGTGGTGCTTGGCGAGCTCCTCCGTGACAAGGGACGCATGCCGACGTGGGCTCAGCAGGTGGACGTATGGGTCGCCTACGGCGATGATGCTCTGTTGACGCACGCCATGCGCATCGCCAGCCGCCTGCGGGAGCGTGGGCTCTCCGTGGAGTACGCGTTAGGCGGACAGCAGCTTTCCCGGCAAATGAAGGCCGCCCACGCCGCGGGCGCCCGTGACGCCGTCGTGATTCAGGCGGACGAGATCGCGCGGGACGAGGCGGTGGTACGCCGCCTCGCCGATGGCGTGGAAACACGTGTACGGCTCGACGAGTGGATCGCTTCCCGGTGACCAGAACCATCCAGACCCGATGACGGACGACAAGAAGCTGACGACGCGCGCCGAAGACTTCAGCGCCTGGTACAACGAGGTAGTGCTACGCGCTGAGCTCGCCGACTACTCGCCGGTGCGCGGCTGCATGGTCATCCGTCCCGCGGGCTACGGCATCTGGGAGCGGATGCAGCGGGCGCTCGACGACATGTTCAAGGCGACGGGGCATCAGAACGCGTACTTCCCGCTGTTCATTCCCGAGAGCTTCCTGCACAAGGAGGCGGAGCACGTTCAGGGCTTCGCGCCGGAAACCGCGGTCGTCACGCACGGCGGCGGCAAGGAGCTCGACGAGCCGCTGGTGGTGCGACCCACCTCGGAGACGATCATCTACGCGATGTTCGCGAAGTGGGTGCAGAGCTACCGCGACCTGCCGCTTCTCATCAACCAGTGGGCGAACGTCGTTCGCTGGGAGATGCGCACGCGGCTGTTTCTCCGCACGCTCGAGTTCCTCTGGCAGGAGGGGCACACCGCCCACGCCACACACGACGAGGCGGAAGAGGAAGCCCGGAAGATTCTCGGCCTGTACAGCGACTTCATGGAAGGCTGGATGGCCATGCCGGTCATCACCGGGCAGAAGACGGAGAGTGAGAAGTTCGCCGGAGCGCTTCGCACGTACGCGTGCGAGGCGATGATGCAGGACAATCGCGCGCTCCAGGCCGGGACGTCCCACAACCTCGGCCAGAACTTCGCGAAGGCTTTCGATCTGACGTTTCAGGCGGAAAACGGTTCGATGGAGTACGCCTGGAACACGAGCTGGGGCGTGTCGACGCGGCTCGTCGGAGGGCTGGTGATGACGCACGGCGACGACAACGGGCTGCGGATCCCTCCGCTCCTCGCGCCGACGGAGCTGGTGATGGTGCCGATCTGGAAGAGCGAGGACGAGCGCGGCCGTGTGCTCGAGACCGCGCATCGCGTGTTCGACAGCTTGCGCGACTGGGAGCGCCGTGACCCGAACCGGCTCCGCGTTCACCTCGATGATCGCGAGAACATGAAGCCGGGAGCGAAATACTACGACTGGGAGCTCCGGGGAATCCCGCTGCGGATGGAGCTCGGACCGCGTGACATCGACAAGAACCAGTGTGTGCTCGTCCGGCGCGATACGCGAGCGAAGCAAACCGTGAGTCTCGACAGCGTCGGGGAGGACGTCGAAGCGATCCTCGAGAAGATCCAGGATGACATGGTCGCCGCCGCCCTGGATCGTCGGGAAAAGAACAGCCATCGCGGGCCGATCACCTACGATGCCTTCCGCCAGATCATCGAGGGGCCGGGCGGGTTCATATACGCTGGATGGTGCGGCGATCACGCGTGTGAAACAGCGGTGAAGGAAGATACGAAGGCGACCATTCGCGTGCTGCCTGACGAGGAATTCCGGTCGGCCGAGGCTCCTGCCACGTGTGTGCGGTGCGGGCGTCCCGCGAAGTCAGAGGCCGTGTGGGCAAGAGCGTACTGACGGACGCGCGGCATTACGCGGCGCCGGCGGTGCGTTGCGAAGAGGTTGATCTGGAGCGCCTGGCGCGGGTCGTCGGCACGCCGGCGTATGTCTACAGCGCCACGCACATCCGCGATCAGTATCGCCGGATGGCGGGTGCGCTGTCGGGCGTTCGCCATCGCATCCACTACAGCGTGAAGGCGAACTCGTCGCTCGCCGTGCTGGCGATGCTTCGCGATCTGGGCGCCGGCGTCGACATCGTCTCGGGCGGAGAGTTGGCGCGCGCGCTCCGCGTGGGGTACTCCGGGCCCGACGTCGTGTTCAGCGGGGTGGGGAAGACGGAGCAGGAGCTTCGTGAGGCGCTCGCCGCCAACGTGTTGCTCATCAACGTGGAGTCGGAGGCGGAGCTTCATCACCTTGCGCGTATCGCGGGGGATGTCGGCCGCGCCGCGCCCGTCGCGCTCCGCGTGAACCCCGAGGTAACGGTCGAAACCCCGCATCCCTACACTCGCACGGGCGAGCGCGGGATGAAGTTCGGCATCCCTTACGACGAGGCGATTGGTGTGGCCCGCCGTGCCGCGCGAATGCCGGAGATCGCGCTGCGCGGCATCGCCATGCACATTGGCTCGCAGGTGACGGCGCTCGACGCCTACGAAGAGGGGATGCAGCGGTTGCTCGCCCTCGTGTCGGAGCTGCGCGGTCTCGGGGCGCGGGACCTCGAGTATCTCGATGTCGGCGGTGGCCTCGCGGTGACTTACGAAGACGAGGTCGCTACCGATCCCGAGGCGTTTGCCGCGGCTGTTATTCCCGGCGCAGCGGGCTCCGGGCTCACGCTCCTCGTCGAGCCGGGGCGCTACCTCGTCGGAAACGCCGGCATTCTGCTGACGCGAGTGCTGTATCGCAAGCGAAGCGGCGGGCACGAGTTCGTCGTCACCGATGCCGGGATGAACGACCTCCTCCGCCCCTCCCACTACCAGGCATACCATCAGATCTCGGCCGTACGTCCTACCGGATCATCCGAGACGTACGATGTGGTCGGTCCCGTCTGCGAAAGCGGGGATTTCTTCGCGCTCGGGCGAACGATGGACGCCGTCGGCGAAGGCGATTTGTTGATCGTCCATTCCGCTGGCGCCTACGGATTCGTCATGGCGTCGAACTACAACAGCCGCCCGCGACCACCCGAGGTTCTCGTCGAGGGAGATCGATTCGCCGTCATTCGCGAGCGCGAGACGTACGACGATCTCTATCGCCACGAAAGCCCCACGCCTGCCTGGAGGGAGCTCTGATGCGCGTTGGGCTTCTGGCGGACACCCACGACAGGCTCCCGGCGATCGCGGAGTTTGCGCGGCGGTTCGCGGATGCCGGCGTGGGATTCGTGCTGCACGCGGGCGACTGGTGTGCTCCGTTCTCCATCGCACCCTTACGGGACGCCAACGTTCCCGTCGCTGGCGTCTTCGGCCGTAACGACGGCGATCGACAAGGGCTCCAGGCGGAAGCGGCGAAGGGGATGGGGTTCGAGCTGTACGAGTCGCCGCATACCGTCGAGATCAACGGCACGAAGATCCTGATCGTGCACGACATAGGCGACGTTCACAAACGGTCGCTCGTCGCGCATGCGATCGTCGTTCACGGATGCACGCACAAGCAGGACACGCGAGTGCGCGGCGATACGATGATCGTCAATCCGGGCGAAGCGTGCGGATGGCTTTACGGTCCGCCAACCGCTGCGATTCTCGATCTCGACTCGAAGGCGATCGAGACCATCCGGCTCGAAGGGCCGGAGTGGAGCCAGCGTGGGTAGCCGGATCCTCATCCTCGATTACGGCTCACAGTTCACGCAGCTCATCGCGCGGCGGGTTCGTGAGGCGCGCGTCTACTCCGAGATCCATCCGCCCACCCGATCGCTCGAATGGATTCGAGACTGGAAGCCGGCGGGGATCATCCTGAGCGGCGGGCCGAGCTCGGTCTACGATGACGACGGTCCGAGCGCCGAGCCGGGGCTCCTCGACATCGCGCCGGTGCTCGGCATCTGCTACGGCATGCAGCTCATCGCGCACCTCGAGGGAGGCAAAGTCGCCCCGGGCCCTCGCGAGTATGGACGTGCCGAGCTCGAGGTAATCGCGCCCGACGGGATCTTCGGAGGATTTGGTGAGGGCGAGCGTGCGACGGTGTGGATGAGCCACGGCGATCACGTCGAGACGCCACCGCCCGGCTACGATGTCACAGCGCGAAGCGAGACGGTGAAAGTCGCCGGCATGCGGCATCGCACCAAGCCTGTCTTCGCCGTCCAGT
>DASTYE010000073.1:0-7558 GCA_035765135.1 Gemmatimonadaceae bacterium
CGAAGGACCGAGGAATTTGACTAAATGACAGTCCCGTCATAGCGTCATTGCATACATAAGCGCATACAAAGTTCAGTTGCCTCACTCCTTCGTCCTCGTTCCTCGTTCGTATGAAAGCCCAAACAGCGACTTCCTCGGTCCTCATTCATCGTTCCTCGTTCCACGCAGGACCCCCGTCGACCACCCGGCTCCGCATCGAGTCCGTCGACGTCGTGCGCGGCATCATCATGATCCTGATGGCGCTCGATCATACGCGCGATTTCTTCGGCTCGCTCGCCGTCAGCCCGACGAACCTGGAGACGACGACGCCCGCCCTCTTCATGACGCGGTGGATCACCCACATATGCGCCCCCGTGTTCTTTCTGCTTACGGGAACGGGCTCCTGGTTCTCCTTGCAACGTCGCGGGAAGGCCGACCTCTCGCGGTTCCTGCTCACGCGCGGACTCTGGCTGATCGTCCTCGAGGCCACCGTCTTCCGCCTCATCGCCCAGTTCAACGTGGACTACAAGGTCACGATGCTGCTGGTGCTCTGGGCGTTAGGCTGGTCGATGATCGCCCTGTCGGCGCTCGTGTGGCTCCCCACGCGCGTCATCGTCGGCTTCGGGATCGCGCTCATCGCCCTGCACAACATGCTCGATCCGATCAGCGCGCAGACCTTTGGCGCCTTCGCCCCCATCTGGTCGATCCTGCACGCGCCGGGCTTCGTGCTCCCGGGCCCGGAGCACGTCGTGTTCGTTGCCTATCCGCTCATCCCGTGGATTGGCGTCACCGCCGTCGGCTTCGGGCTCGGGGCGATCTACCAGTGGGAGCCGGAGCGTCGCAGAACCTTTCTCGTACGCCTCGGCGCCGGGCTCACCGCGGCGTTCATCATCTTCCGCCTAATGAACGTCTACGGCGATCCGGTGCCGTGGACGTCACAGCGCTCGCCGGTGTACACCCTGCTCTCGTTCCTGAACACGAACAAGTACCCGCCGTCGCTGCTGTTCCTCCTGATGACACTCGGCCCCGCGATGCTGCTGCTGCGCGCCGTGGACTCGAGAACGCCGACGCTGCTCAAGCCAGCGCTCACGATCGGAAAGGTGCCGCTCTTCTACTACCTGCTGCACTTCCTCCTCATCCACGTACTGGCGGTGATCGTCTGCTACATCCGCTACGGGAGCGCGCACTGGATGTTCGAGTCGCCGACGCTCGGGCAATACCCGATCACGCAGCCGGAGGGATGGGCCTTCGGGTTGCCGATGGTCTATCTCATCTGGATTGGGATCGTGGCGGCGAGCTATCCGGTGTGTCGGTGGTATGCGGGAGTCAAGGCGAGGACGTCGAGTGCCTGGCTCAGTTACTTGTAGTTTCTCGCGCAACGGACCGACTGCATTGACCGAGGACGATCGAAGACGATCGAAGACGATCAAAGGCGGTCGAGGGGCGCGCAGTTACCTGCACGTACGCCCCTCGACCGCCTTCGATCGTCTTCGATCGTCCTCAGTCCTACGGCAGCGGCGCCAAATCCCGCACCGCCGCACGCAGCTTCTCCACCTTCCCCGCATCGCATGCTGACGCCGCGGAGAGCTGCCCGGAGACACGCGTCAACGCATCGCGCCGCTGCGCCCCTGACGCACGCTCGGCAGCCGTTAGGCCTTCCCGGATGGCCGAGATGCCGGCGGCTCCCACGCACCTCGAGCGCTCGAGCTGATCGACGTAGGCACGCGCCAACGCGAAGCTTGGCGGCCAGGTGAACTTCGGCTGACCCTGCGCGTTGAAGTAGTCCATGTGCACCGTCTTCGCCGCGTCGATCTCGTTCTGCGTCACGAACTCGCTCGGCGTCAGCTCGGCGACATCCAGCCCACGCGAAATCTCCGAGCTCACGATCGCGCCGTTGTACCAGTACGCCGACCACGAGCCGGCGCCCATCATTCGCGTCGAATCGACCGGACCGCGATCGAAGTAGGCGATCTCCTTCGGGTTCGACGGATCCGTCCAGTCGAACACCGAGATGCCGCCCTGGTACCACGCCTGCACCATGATGTCGCGCCCCGGAACCGGGATCAGCGACCCGTTATGCGCGACACAGTTCTCGAGCGCGGTCTGCGGCGCCGGAATCTTGTAGTAGCTCTTGAACACCATCTTCCGGTTCTCGATCGTGAAGATCGCGTTCGCCCCCCACTCCTTCTTGTCCGTCGCCCGGCACTTCGGCGCTCCGCCACCACCCCACTCGTCGGAGAAGAGGATCTTCGTCCCATCGTTGTTGAAGGTCGCCGAGTGCCAATACGCGAAGTTGGAATCCGCGACGGCGTCGATGCGGACGGGGTTCGCCGGATCGCTGATGTCGAGCAACAGCCCGTATCCGCCGCACGCGCCACCGGCGAGACCGATCGAAGGATAGACGGTGATGTCGTGGCACTGCGACGGTCCGGGACGCGGACCGCCTGCCTCCTGCGCTCCGACGATTCGGTCGACGATCGCCTGGATGTTCGTTCGCAGCGTCGCGCTGTCCGCGGCCGTCGGCGTACCGGTTCCGCCGCGAGCCTTGACGATGCTGTCGAGCTGCTCACGGATGAACGGCGGCGGGAGCACGTACTCCACCCCTTGCACCCTCGCCGTAAGCCGACCCTGCGCGCGCGCTTCGGCCGCGCGCTTCGCCGCCTCGGCGATGTCTTCCGGCGCCTCGCCATGGCGCGGAGGCTCCACGAGATTGGTGAAGATGCGCGGCGAGCTGACGATCGCCGCCTTCGTCGGATCGGCGAGCGGGACCTTGATCACCTCGATGCGGAAGAGCGCCGAGTTGGGGTCCTTGTCCGGCGCCTCCCGGACGCAGCCCGGGAGCTCGCTGGGCGAGCGGACGGGCGCGGAGCCCGAGACGTACACATAGACGTTCTCGCTGTCCTTCGGATCGACGAGCACCGTGTGCGTGTGCGACCCGCGGCACGTCTGCACGTTCGCGACGTACTTCGGGTTCATGATGTCGGTGATGTCGAAGATGCGGATGCCGCGCAGGCGATCCTTGCTCACCGTGTCCTGCACGCCCTGTCCGCCGCAGTCGAGCCGTCCGCCCAGCCCTTCACCGGAAACGAAGAGCAGATTCTTGTAGACGGAGACATCGCTCTGCGAGGCCGGGCAGAAGTACGCCGTCTTGAGAACCGGCTTGCTCGGGTCGGTGACATCCCACACCTGGAACCCGTTGTAGTTGCCCTGAATCGCGTAGTTGCCGGTAAACGCGAGGTCGGAGTTCGTGCTTTTCGCGAACCGCTCAGGCGACGGCGTCTCCGAGACCACTTTCAGGTTCCAGGTGGCTTCGCCGGCATCGTGCAGGCCGGCGCGAAGGCCGACACGTGATACCGGCGTCGGCGCCGGGACGTTCGTGCGCGACGGCATGGTTGAGGGAGCGCACGCCGCCAACGTCACCAAAGCGGCGGCGAAGGGCAACTTCGACAGTCTCATGATTGAGTCCTCAGGTGGTGAATCACTTCGTGGGAATCCCTGTCGTCAGGGTGAAGAGCATCCGCTGCATGCGCTCGATCTCCGACGTCTGATCGGCGCTGATGTCGGAGGCGAGCTTGAACACCGTGTCATCGAGCCCGGCGCCCTGCGAGCCGAAGAGGTCCTCGACCATGGTGACGGCGCCGCGGTGGTGCTGAATCATGAAGGTCAGGAACAGCCGCTCGAACTCTCTCCCACGCGCCGCGTTCAGCTGCTTCAGCTGATCCTCGGTGAGCATGCCGGGCATGAGGTGGGCGTGCATGGTGTGTCCCGCGGTCGCGGCGGGATCGGGCGCGGGAAGACCGCGGTCCCGCAGCCACGTCTGCATGAGGAGGATTTCGTCCTGCTGCGCGTTGATCACCCGTTCGGCCATGATTTGCAGCGAAGCGCTGGCTCCGTGCGTAGGTGCCCAGCGAGCGATTTCGATCGCCTGCGCGTGGTGGGCGATCATCCCG
This sequence comes from Gemmatimonadaceae bacterium, assembly GCA_035765135.1. Taxonomy (GTDB): domain Bacteria; phylum Gemmatimonadota; class Gemmatimonadetes; order Gemmatimonadales; family Gemmatimonadaceae; genus JAICNG01. The sequence goes on from DASTYE010000073.1 coordinate 3,930, forward strand.
GTCATGAAGCGGGCGTCGGCCTCGTTGTAGCGCGCCCGAGTGCTCTCCGCGCCGGCGGCCGCAGTGTTCTGGTCGCCAGGGGCGGGAGAACCTGGGGGCGTGCCCTGCGAGGCGGTGCTGCAGGCAGTCGACACCGCGGCGGTGAGCAGCAGCGCGGCGATCGTGCGGCCGTGTGAGGTTTTCATTGCCAAGTTTTTACTGGGGATACTGAACTTCTCCTCCCGCACGCGCTTTTACCAGTGGTCGGAGACTCGTACCCCGTCCCGAAGATCGGTAGCTTTCCGCGGTTCGCAATGGTTCCCGCGTTGGACAATCGCCCGCGTCCCTGAGCCCTTTGAGCAAGACTTCGACACCACCAACTCCGGCGGCGTTACCCCTGGCCGCTCCGGCGCCGACCCCACGACGATACGACCGATCGATCGTCGAGGGGGACCTGCGTCCGGTCGTCTGGAAGCTGGCCTGGCCGACCATGTTGACGAACATGATCGGGGGACTCCAGGGAATCGTCGATCACGTCCTCGTCGGCCATCTGGTCGGATACAATGGAAACGCCGCCATCGGCGTCGCCCTCCAGATCTTCATCATCGTCATCGTCTTCATCAACTCGCTCTTCACCGGAATGAGCGTTCTGGTGGCGCGGTTCGCCGGGGCCGGTGACGAAGACAAGGTCGACCGCACCGTCTATCAGGCATTCCTCACGGCGATCGGTCTCTCGCTGCTGGTAATGGCGCCCCTCGGCTATGTGCTCGCGCCATCGCTGCTCGACCTGGTGAACGCGACGCCGGGAGTAAAGGCGGAAGCGCTGCCCTTCCTTCGCATCATGTTCCTGTTCAGCAGCGGGATGCTCGTGTTCTACATGCTGAGCGGCGCGCTGCGGTCGGCCGGAGACGCGCGTACTCCGATGGTGCTCGGTGTCGCGATGACGGTGCTGAACCTCGTGCTGAACATCGTGCTGATTCGCGGTCTGGGACCGATCCCGGCCTTCGGCACGGCCGGCTCGGCGATGGGAACTTCGATCGCCAGCGGGCTCGTTGCCATGTACGCATTTGTAAAGCTTTGGAAAGGAGGATGGGTGGTGTCGTTCCCGCGACGCCATGGCTTCGCGCCGGACTGGACGATCATTCGCGCCTTGTTCCGCTTCGGCCTCCCCACCGGCATTCAGGGAATCGCGATGAACGTGGGCGGTGTGCTGATGCTCGCGTTCATGGGATCGTTGGCCGAGAGCGCGGCCGCGCAGGCGGCGTATGCGGTGGGGTACTCGCAGCTGTTCTCGCTGATCACCTGGACCTCGATCGGCCTGATGGGCGCGGCCGCCGCCGTCGCCGGGCAGAATCTCGGCGCCAACAAACCGGAGCGCGCCGATCGCGCGGTGCACGTCGCGGCCCACATCGCCGTCACCGGAGCGGCGCTCATCGGCGCCGTCTTCTTTTTCTTCCCGGGACAGCTACTGGCGGTCTTCGGGATGGAGGAGCCGGTCGTCGTGAGAATCGGCACGCAGCTACTCCGCGTGCTGAGCGTGTCGGGAATCTTCATCGCCGTCGCACTCACCTACACCGGCGGCCTGCAGGGCACCGGCGACACGAAGAGCCCGCTCTACATCTCGGTCGTCTCACAGATCATCGTCCCACTCGGGATCTGCTTCGTCATCCAGCGGCTCGGGTCGCTGCAAGCGATCCACATCTGGGTCGCGATCCTGATCGGCCACGCGACGCGGTGCACGTTGAGCGTGGCGAGGTTCCGGCAAGGTCGGTGGAGGGGGATCGCCGTGGACATTGGGCCAGGGACCAAGGGCCAAAGAACGACGGGCCAAGGGCCAGGGGCCAAGAGCCAAGGGGAGGGTCAAGGGTTCGCCGAGCTACCGTAAACCCTCGACCCTCCCCGTGGCCCTTGGCCCTTGGCCCTTGGCCCTTGGCCCCTGGCCCGTAGTTAGGCTCGCAAGGTCCGCGAACCCGAATCCCACGCCACGGCCGCCTGGCGGTAATACGACTCATTCGCCATGTGGCACGCGAGCGCCGCGTGGTGTCCGAAGACGGCGTCCTCGACCACCGGCTTTCTGGACCGCACCGCCTCGAAGAAGTTGAAGAGATGCGGGCGCGTGTCGTCGTAGTGCGGACCGCGGATGGTGATCCCCTCGAACATCGGCTGCTGCGTGAGCTTGGGATCGTTTTCCTCGTGCCACTTCTTCTGATACGCCTCGCGAAGCGCGCGCGGGAAGCTTCCCGAGTAATAGCTCGGACCCCCGTCCTTTCCCGTCTGGGGATTGAAGGTGATGGACGACGACGTCACCTCCATCAACCCCTTCGAGCCGTGAATGAAGTACGCCTCCTGAATCGATGTGCCGAGGTTGAGGCGCATCGACACCGGCAGACCGTTGTAGGAGAAGCTCACCGCGTGCACGTCGGGTGTGTTGCGACCGTCCTTCCACCGGCGGATCCCACCGACCGACAAGGCCTGTGTCGGCGGCTCGTTGATGCCTAACATGTGCATCATCCCGCTCATCAGGTGAACGAGCAGGTCGCCGGCGACACCGGTGCCGTACTCCTTCCAGGCGCGCCACCGCGCGAAGACGATCGGATCGAAGGGGCGCTTGGGCGCGGTGCCTAACCACGTGTCCCAGTCGAGGTTCTGCGGCGATAGATCGGGCGGTGGGGGATACTGCCACGCTCCGGATGGATCGTTGCGCCCGAGCCGCGCTTCCACGAGCATGATGTCGCCGAGGGTCCCCTGCGCGATCATCTCTTTCGCCTTGGCGAGGATCTGCGAGCTGACGCGTTGCGAGCCGACCTGCACGATGCGTCCGCTCTTCTTCGCCGCGTCCGCCATCTCGACGCCCTCGGCGGGCTTGTGCGACATCGGCTTCTCGACGTACACGTCCTTCCCCGCGCTCACGGCATCGATGACGATCTTCTTGTGCCAGTGATCGGGCACGGCGACGATGATCGCGTCGATGTCCTTGTTGTCGAGGAGCGCCTGATAGCGCCGCGTGACCGGCAGGCTCGCGCCGGCGATCTCTCGCGCCAGCGTGTGTCGTCCGTCGTAAAGATCGCACGCGCCAAGGCACTCGACACCGTCGAGCGCGATCGAATCCTCGAGCAGCCCTGACCCTTGCATGCCGACGCCGACGATCCCGAACTGGACGGTATCGCTCGGCGCCACGCGTCGGCCGCGCGTCGGAAGCTCCTGCGTGAGCAGGATGTCCTTGCCTCCGGCCAGCGTTGCCCCCGCGGTGACGGCGCCGATCTCCAGAAACTCGCGGCGCGAGACGTTCCTCATGTTCACAGCCCCTCCTCGTGGGTGACCAGCGTGTGCCTAGTATGCACGCGGGCGCTGCGACTGCAACCTCTCCCCGTCCGGCATCAAGAACCGAGGGGCCAATCGGATGAGGCGGATTGGGCTGATGCTGCGGATTCGCTCCTCGCGCCGAGAACTCGCCTCGCGCGATCACAAGCAACAATTGTCTTGCTGGTGTCGAGGAGGGCTAACGGACGAGGGGCGGATCTGCAGCATCCGCCCAATCCGCCGCATCCGATTGAACCCTCTGTTCTTGATGCCAGCCCAGGCTGCCTAAGCGCGCGATGCCAGCCCGGCCGCGGCGCGCTGAGTCCGCGAGACGAGACGCTCACTCCCGG
>DASTYE010000074.1:0-8323 GCA_035765135.1 Gemmatimonadaceae bacterium
GCGCGCTCGAGCGCGGCACGCGTGGCAACGACGTTCCGCTCGCCGATCTGCAGACCGGTCGCCGAGAGGAGCGAGGTGAACATGCTGGCGCCCCCGACGATCTTCGCACGAATGCGGCCCGTGCGCGCGCCTAGCGCCTGCATGCGGTCGCAGAGCAGCGGGACCGCCGTCGAGGGGAACTTCGCGCGGTTGGCGCGATCCTGCGACATGCCGGTGCTCGGAAGCAGGACGTGCGCGAGTCCGCCGACGCGGGCCTGCGGATCGTGCAGCGCGATCGCCACGCAGGAGCCGAGCCCGACGGTGACGAGCACCGTGCCGCCGTCGGCGACGGCGTAGTCCGCCACCTTCACGCGGATCTCCGAGCGCCCGCTCACGGCTTGCGGAAGATGCGCTCGCGCGGATTCACCGCGACGAACTGGTTTCGCGCCGGGCCAAGGAGCGTCTCCACCTTGCCGAGCACGAGGAACCCACCGGGCACGAGCGCATCGAAGAAGCGCTGGAACAGCGCCTCCTGCGATACCCGGTCGAAATAGATGATCACGTTGCGGCAGGTGATGAGCTCGAGGCCTCCGGCCGGCGGAGGCTCGTGCAGCAGATCGCGACGCTCGAACCGCACCATCGCTTTCACGCTCGGATCCAGCGCGTGGGGCGGCTTTGGCGAGAAGTAGCGGCGCCGAATGATCGGCGGCGTGTCCGCGAACGCATCCTCGCCGAACGTCCCGCGCTCGGCGGCCTTCAGGCTCAGCCGGTCGATGTCGGAGCCCACGATCATGATGCGCGAGAGCGCGGCCTCATCGCGCCGGCGCGCCGCCTCCTGATGCATGAGGATGGCGAGCGAATACGGCTCCTCACCGGACGCACACCCGGCACTCCAGCACCTGATGTGCTGCGCCGCGGTCGGCCACAGCTCCGGGATGACGTCGTGCGCGATGGCGGCGAACGTCTCCCAGTTCCGAAAGAGCTTGGTGACGTTGATCGTGAGAGCGTCGAGCAGGAGCTCGTACTCGCGGACGTCACGGTCGAGGATCGCGGCGTAATCGCGAAACGTGTGTACGCCGCGTGCCCGCATGCGCACGGCGATCCGGCGGCGCAGGCACTTTTCCTTGTAGCTCGCGCACCCGAAGCCGCGCTCGCGTGAGATCTTCTCCGTGAGCGCGGCAAACTCCGCATCGGCCATGCGCTGCTGCAGACTCACATCACCGCCCGGACGAGGTCGAGATTCGTGCGGATGAGGGCGTTTTCCGGATCGAGCTCCAGTGCTTTCTCCCAGCACTCCAGCGCGGCATCGCGCTCGTGACGCCGGTAGCGGATGTTGCCGAGCTTGAACCACACATCGTGCCCCTGCCTGGGCGCGAGTCGGGCCGCACGCTCATATGACTCGAGCGCGCGATCGTATTGACCCGCACGATAGTGGCAGTCGCCCATGTTCTTGTGCAGCTGCGGCAAGGAGCTGTCGTCTCCCAGCCCCTGCTCCGCAACCTCCGTTGCTTGCCGGTACTTTCCGGCACGCTCGAGGAGTGTCGCTTTCAGGTTGTGAAGCGCGGCGACGTGGGGGTGCACCTCCAACGCTTCCTCGACGAGCGCCGATGCGCGCTCGACATCCCCCCCGAGCGCCGCGGCGAGTGCGGCGTAGTGAAACCACGTGGCGCTGGGCCGCCGCTTGCCGAAGAGGGCTCGGGCGGCCGACAGGATCTCGTTGCCAGCCTCCAGCTGTCCGCGCCGCATCGCGATGATGCCGAGCGAGGTCTGAATGCGCGGATCGCTCCCTCCCCCGCGCGCCACCGCCTCCTCCAGCGCGATCTGCGCGTCATCGAAGCGCCCAGCTCGCTCGAGAACGAACGCGAGGTTGTGAAACACCGCCGGAGGCGCGTTCTGCTGCGCCGCCGCCTCGCGCAGCACTTCCTCGGCTTGCGGAAGCCGATCGTGACGGAGGTGCACGAGTGCCATGTAGAAGAGCGCCTGGCTATCGTTCGGCCGCAGCTCGGCCACGCGCCGGAACTCGCGGGTGGCCTCCTCGTACATGCCCGTCTTGTAGAACGCGATCCCGAGGTTGCGATGCTCCTCGACGCGCGCTTCGCGCACGACGGCGTCCGACGTCTTCGACTTGCCGATCCGGTGCAGGAAGCCCGCGGTCGCCAGGCCGTAGAGCGCCTTCCCGACCTCGAACTCGCCCAGTCCCGACTCATCGACGAGGGCCGCGACATCGCGTCGCCCGTCGACCAGCGGGATGAGCTGCTCCTGCTCCATCGTGAGCTCGGCGTCGCTCGCGGCGAGCTTGGTGCGATCGAGCTCGAAGATGATGTCGAAGCTCGGAATCTTCTTCTCGATCAGGCTCCACTCGTCGACACGGCGCGCGCCTTCCAGCAGCAGCGACTCGGGATTGATCGAGACGAGGAAATCCCGCTCGTCAGGCAGGACGTCTCCCTCGAAGCTGAACGTCCCCTGAGTCCAGGTGAAGAGGAAATAGACCGCCTCCTCGATCTGGAGACGGATGTAACGGTGCAGCTCCTCGCGGGTGAGGATCTTCCGCTCAATGAGGATTTCGCCGAGGCGCTTGTCTCGCTGGCGCGATTGCACCTGGATGGCCGCGTCGAGGTCCTGCTGCGTGATCAGCCCGTTCTTCACGAGAATGTCGCCGAGCCGGTCGCGCCGGTTCACGATGGAGGCGTACGAGATGCGCCCTTTCGAGAAGTAGATCGTTCCAAAGCTGCTGCGATCGGCGACGCTCAGACATCCCGTCTTCTGCCCCATGGCCAGCAGCTGCAGGACGTCCGGGAGACTCGCCTCGCGGAGGCTGCCCTTGATCGCCATTAGCGCAGATCCTCAATGATGCGGCCCGAGAGGTCGGGCCAATCCCACACTGTTTTCTCGCGATCGGAGAACAGGTCGTCCCCCGAGGGCGTTGCCCGGTGGATCGGCGTGGACCGGCGTACCGATGCCACGCGGGACACGTCCGTACTCGTCAGGCGCCCGTTCGACTTCGCGGCAATCTCTGCCAACCGCTCCGCCACCCGCAGAATGTCGCGCGCGGTCTTCACCTCGAGTCCGGCGGCGGCGCGCAGCACGTCCGGCACCGGCTCGATCCCCGCGACGGCCAGCTGACGCGCGATGAGCTTCTCGCGCACGAGCCGGTCTGGCGGCTGGATCTCGACCACCAGCCCGCCCTCGAAGCGCGAGCGCAGCCGCTCGTCCATCTCGACCAGCGTGCGCGGGGCGCGCCCTGCCGTGAGCACGATCTGCTTCCCCGCTTCGACGAGCCAGTTGAAGAGATGGAAGAATTCCTCCTGCGTCCGCTCCGTCCCCGCGAATTGCTCGATCTCGTCGATGAGGAGTGCATCGACTCGCCGGTAGCGGCCGCGCCAGGTCTCGATGGCGCTGTCCTGGAGTGCCGCGATCAGCTCATCCACGAAGTCGCTCGCGCGAACGCAGGCAACCGTCATGGCGCCGCCGCTGGCCGCCACGAGCTCGTTGCCAATGGCGTGCAGCAGGTGCGTCTTGCCAACGCCGGCTCCGCCGTGGATCACCAGCGGGTTGTATCGTCGCCCCGGCTCCTCCACGATGGTGTCGGCCGCGTGCGCGGCCAGCTGATTCGAGGGCCCGACCTCGAACTCCGACCTGAGAAACGCGGGGTCCGGCGGTGGTGGTGGAGCCGTCGACGTGCGCAGCGTTTCGGCGACACGCTCGAGCTCCTCGATCGCTTCGATATCGCGGAACTGCACCGACCCTCGCTGCGTGGGATCGAGCGCGACGATCTCCTGTTCCAACGCACGTAACCGCTCCACTTTCGCGCCGAATTCCCGAAGTAGCGCCTCGGGGTCGGGCGTCTCCGCGCTCTGGAGCGCGCGCTCGAGGGCACCCGTCCGATACCCCTGCGTGCGCCACTCCGCCGTCGCTTCGACGAGCTTCACGCGCCGCGCGTCGATGTGCTGCGCGACGGCCACCGCGAGTCCGGACAGGAAGTTTTCGTACTGGCCGCTCTTCGGCGTCAGGCTGTACGCCCGGCCGTTGCCGTGATCGCCGAGGAGTCCGCGAATGCTCTCGACCGTTACCTCTCCTTCACCGAGCGTCTGAAACGCGATGAGCCGGTTGATCGCGCCGTGCATCTCGCGGACGTTCGCGAAGGCGAGGCGCGCGACCTCCTCCACGACGCCCGGCGCGAACTCCACATCGCGCTCGCCACACCGCCGGCGCAGGATCGCCACGCGCGTCTCGTAGTCGGGGGCGCCCATGTCGACGAGCAGGCCGCCGGAAAACCGTGTCAACAACCGATCGTCGAGATCGGCGATCTCGGCGGGTGGGCGATCGCTCGTCAGGACGATCTGCTTGCCGCTGCGCTGGAGCGTGTTGAACAGTCGCAGCAGCTCGCTCTGCGTTTCCTGTCTGCCGGTGAGAAACTGCACGTCGTCGAGCAGCAGGATATCCAGCTCGGCGAAGCCGCCGCGGAAGGACTCCACCTCACCGCGCGTGACGGCCTGGTGGAGTTGCTCGACGAGCTCGTCGGTGGTGATGTACTCGGCGCGCAGGTCGGGCTGAAGCTGACGGGCGAGATGTCCGATGGCGGAGAGGAGATGCGTCTTCCCCAGCCCCGACGCCGCATAGATGAACAGCGGGTTGTACGTCGCTCCGGGCGACTGCGCAACGGCGCGCGCCGCCGAGACCGCGAGCCGATTGGCCGCGCCGACGACGAACGTCTCGAAGCGAAGTCGCGTATCCAGCGGCATGCGCGTCAGCCCCTCCCGGCCTCGGCGGGCGATGCCAGCCGTTTGAGCACGAGCTCGGCGATTCCGCGCAGCGTCTCGAACACGCCGACACCGTGCAGCGCGTCCGCGGTAAACCGGGGCACGCCGCGGAAGTTGAGCGCCTCGTCGAGATCATCGACGGACATGATCATGTCGCGCGGGAGATCCTGCTTGTTGTACTGGAGTACGAGAGGCGTGGAGCGGGGGTCCATGCCGTGCTCGCCGAGGTTGGCATGCAGGTCCTGCAGACTCTCGATGTTCTCCTGAAGCTGCCGTGACTGGCTGTCGGCGACGAACACCACACCGTCCGCTCCCTGGAGCACGAGCTTCCGCGTCGCCTGGTAGTAGACCTGGCCCGGCACGGTGTAGAGCTGAAGCCGGGTCGTGAACCCGGAGATGGTGCCGAGGTCGAGCGGCAGGAAGTCGAAGAACAGCGTGCGGTCCGTCTGCGTGGCCAGCGACACCATGCGTCCCTTCCGCTCGTCAGGCACCTGGCCATAGACGTAATGCAAGTTCGTCGTCTTCCCCGACCGCCCAGGGCCGTAGTAGACGATCTTGCACGTGATCTCGCGGGTGGCGTAGTTGACGAGCGACACGACGGTCAGGACGTGGGGGTGATGTGGCGTCGTCCGGGCGCACGCCCGAACAGCATGGCGAGATTGCGATTCAGCTCGGCTTCGAAGTTCTCGTCGAGCATGGGCGCCACATTGGGGACTTGCACCTTCGCCTGCGCGAGCGCCGTGCGCAGCTCTTCGAAGTATAGTTGCACGAGCCCGAGCGAGCTCTGGTCGTCGAACACGGTGAGAAACAGGCACGGCCCGCGCGGTGTCGTCGCCTCGGCGAGGTACAGGCGCCGCTTGGCGCCGGCGTGAAAGACATCGCGGAAACCCTTGCCCTCGAGCGTGCGGCCGAGCTCGCGGACGGTCGCGTGAATGCCGGCCGCGAGCGCGGCCGCCGACATGACGTCGACCGCCCGCGCGAACCCGCTCTGCCCGAGCACCTGCCCGCTCGGATAGATGAGCAGCGCGAACATGACGCGCGCGTCGTCGACGAAGCGTCTCAATGGCGCCTCGACCCAGGGCTCGGCGACGCTGATCATATCGTGAGGCGCTCCAGCGCCTTCAGCATCTCCATACGGATGAGCCCGATGTTCGCCCGCGTATCGGCGATGATCACCAGCACCATGTCGTTCTTGCCGGCGGCGCAGACGTGCCCTTCCGCGGCGCGAAGTCGAAGGAAGGTCACGCCACCGAGCCCGGCGGCATCGGCCGACAGGCGCGCCTTGCGATAGAGCGACGCCGCGAGCGCGGCGAAGGCCGGTCCCTTCATCCCGACGTGGAGTGTCGCATCGATGATCACGCCGTCCGCTTCGTCGACGAGCATGCTCCCGGTGACTCCACGCTGCCGCGTGAGTGCGGAGATGATCGGCGTCATGTTGGCCTTCATGAGCCGTTTCTCCCCAGCCATTGGCTCGCGCGCGCGACACATCGATCGAGCACGCGATGTACGAGTCCGAGCGGCATCGCCTTGGATGCGGCGACGAGCACCAGTGCGTCGTCACGCATTGGAGCCATGGCGACGACGGCGGCATCCGTCTCGACGGTCAGCGACGACCAGTCGCCAAGCCCGAGGTGCCGCATGGCCCGCCGCGCCTCGTCACTAACGCCGCTGAGCTCGGCTCCAACCTCCTGCGCGACATCCCGCCCGTCGTAGGTGGTGTACGTGCCCGCCATGACGAGCCCGGTCGAGTCGAGGAGCAGTGCCGTCTGCTCGCCGTCGGCCGTGAGGTCGTGGAAGAGTGCGAGGGGGTCGTGGGGATCGACTGGCGCAACGGGATCAATGGCAACGGCGGGTGCCGTTCCCCTTTCATCCCCTCGATCCCCTTGATCCGCTCGATCCCCTCGCAGTCTCACCCGCACCATCGCCAGCGCCGTCGCCACCGTTTCGTCCTCGGCATCCAGCGCGGAGGCCTCGCTCAAATACGTCTGCGCCTCGGCGAACCGGCCCTGCTTGAACAGCACGTACCCCATTCCCTTGCGCGCGCCAAGATGGTCGGGCGCGAGCCGGCGCACGACGTCCCATTCATCGAAGGCGCGCTCGAGCTCGCCTCGATCGACGGCCACGCGCGCGAGCAGATCGTGGGCCTCGGCATCGTGCGGATGCCGCTCGAGTCCGCGCAGCGCGACCTTCAGCGCGAGATCGAGCTGACCCTTCTTCCGCAGCGCTTCACCAAGCTGCAGATACACCGGGCTCGCGGGATCGCGCGCCAGCGCTTCGCTCAGGCGCCGAATCTCGTCAGGCATGCGCCCGTCCCATCAGCAGACCGTGGAGTGCCGACGCGCTGGCGAGCGCTTCCCGCACCCGCGGCGCATCACCGCTGTTCGGAAGCATGCGGAGGTAGCGCTCCCACGCGGCGATCGCTTCGCCGAAATCTCCGCGCGCCGCCGAGCAGTATCCCATCTCCCGGTGCGTCTCCGGATACAAGGGATCGAGTTGCAGCGCGCGCCGCAGCTCCTCCGCCGCATCGTTCATCCGACCCAGCTTGCTCAGTGCGCGCGCCATGGCGACGCGGGCCTCGGCGAGTTGCGGGTCAGCCGCGATCGCCTGGCGAGCCGCCGCGATCGCCCCCTCAGTGTTCCCCGATTCGAGGAGCGCCTGGGCTCGCTCGACGTGCGGGCGAGCGTCTTCGGGCGCGCCCACGTGGTTCGGCGTGACGAGGCGGGGATCGCGCAGCTCGATGACTCCGGTGGAGACCATCCCATAGACGATCTTGGCGATGTCGAAATCGCTCTGCCCGAGGCGGAGCGCAATCTCGCGCAGATCCTTGGCCCCGTCGATCTCCGACAACACCTCCCACTCGTTTGGCAGGAGGTCGAGCAGCGATGGGTGATCGGCGCGCAGCGGCGCCAGCACCGGGACCACGCCGACGTGTGGCACCTTGTTCTCGATGCGGGACCATTCGTCGATCCGCCGCGCACCCTCCATGAGCAGCGACTCGGTGGAGATTCGCACCGACGCCTCGCCCGGCGCGTCGGAGATCTCGCGCTCCTCGAACGAGAAGTACCCTTCGTGCCACGACATCAGCTCGAAGACCACTTCCTCGATGTGCAGGCGCACGTGGCGCTCGAGCTCCTTCGGCGTGATCGCCTCCGTCTCGAGCAGCAGCTCGCCGACGCGCCGCGAGTCTCCCTTCTGCTGCATGGCGCGCACGAGCTCCAGATCGGCCTCGCTGATCTTCCCCGCACGCACGAGCATGTCGCCGAGCCGGTGCGGGTTGCTGCGGATGGACGCGAAGATCACCGCGCCACCGTCGAAAAAGACGGTGCCCTGGTTGTCGCGCAGCGCCGACACGACGGTGAGAGCGCCGGTCTTCCGGCTCAGGTCGAGCAGCTGGAAGACGTCGTGAATACCGAGCTCGCGAAGCGGTCCTTCGATCGGCATCGCTAGGCGACCTCCTCGCGCGAGCGGAAGATCCGCTGAAGGTCGGCGGCCGTGCGCGCGTCACGCCGCGCTCGGCGGGCGAACTCGCTGGCGGGCTCCACGTCCACGACGCGCTGCCACTTCGCGATCGCCTCCCGATATCG
>DASTYE010000075.1:0-23013 GCA_035765135.1 Gemmatimonadaceae bacterium
GCTCGTCGCCGTCCACAAGGCCTTCGGTCCGAAGAAGGTCCTCAATGGATTCTCCCTCGAGGTGAATGAGGGTGAGACGACGGTCATCATCGGATACTCGGGCTCGGGGAAGTCGGTGGCGATCAAGCACATCGTCGGCCTGCTCGAGCCGGACGCGGGCACCGTCTTCGTGGACGGGCAGGAAGTGCCCACCCTCAGCCGACGTGAGCTGTATCGTCTGCGCAGCAAGATCGGCTACGTCTTTCAGTTCGCCGCGCTCTTCGATTCGCTGACGATCGGCGAGAACGTGGCGATGGGGCTCCGCAAGCAGTCGGATCTCGACGCCGCCGACATCGAGCAACGCGTGGATGAGGCGCTGCGTCTCGTCGACCTGCCTAACGTCCAGGAGCGCTTCCCCGCCGAGCTGTCCGGTGGAATGCGCAAGCGCGTCGGCATCGCGCGGGCCATCGCGCTGCGGCCGAAGTACATCCTCTACGACGAGCCGACCACGGGACTCGATCCGGTGACCAGCGCCGTGATCGACCAGCTGATGATCCGCATGCGCGACACGCTCGGCGTCACGAGCGTGGTGATCACGCACGACATGCGCAGCGCGTACACCGTCGGAACGCGGATCGCGATGCTGTACGAGGGGCGCGTGCGCCAGGTGGGTTCCGTCGACGAGATCCGCCACACCTCGGATCCGGTCGTCCGGCAGTTCATCGAAGGCCGCGCCACGCTCGACCTCGGCGGCGCGGAGGAGGTGCTGGGTGGCGCGATCGCGAGCTAAGGAGGAGCGATCGGCGGGTGGGGTGGTGTACCGCATGCACAGCGGTCGCGCGCTCTTTCTGCTGATTCGGGACAGCTACAAGAACTGGGGCTTCCCGAAGGGACATCTCGAGGCCAACGAAGCGCCCGAGCTGGCGGCGTTGCGCGAGGTCCAGGAGGAGACGGGGCTCGGCGATCTCGCGCTGCGTGGGGAGATCGACACCATCGACTGGTACTTCCGCTTTCGAGGCCGCCTGATTCACAAGATCTGTCACTTCTATCTCATGGAATCGGCCTCGGCCGAGACTTCGCCACAGCGCGAGGAAGGGATCACCGCGTGCCGTTGGGCGACGACGGGCGACGCGATGCAGGCGATCTCGTACGCGAACGCGCGAGCGGTGCTCGAGCGTGCCGCGGCAATGGTGGACTCGGGAGCCGCCGCACGGCCCTGAGACATCATGCATCCCTCCGGAGTGGCCACCCCGCAGGTCGCCGCCTTCATTCCGCGTGAGCGCGCGCGTGCGTGGGCGAGGCGCGTCGTCGGCAAGCGGGTCGGCCGATTCGCCATTGCCCGCACCGCCGCGGAGTTCTCCAGATCGTTCCGCACCGACCTCGTGGATACGGCGCTGGTGGACGTCGTGGGGGCCGAGGCCGACGACGACGTCGCGGCCCTCGCGCTCGAGTATCCGACCGTGGCGTTCGTGGGCCTAACGACGCTCCGTCCCGCGGACGCACCGGGACTCGCGCGGTGCGTGCGCCTCGAGCTCGCGGACGTGCTCGTCGAGGGCGTGGACGACGTTGCGGCGCCCGACCTCATCGCGCGTCACGGCTACAGTGCCCGGTTCGCGGCGGCGCTGCACACCCCGCCATCCGCGCTCGCGCTCGCCTCCGCTCTGCAGCTGGCGGCGTGGAGGTACATTGTGGCTGGCGGCGGACGCCCTATCCGGACGTCGACGCTGGCCGCGGCCCTGGGACTCACCCGCGAGCACCTCAGTCGCTCATTCGGATCGGGGGGCACGCCGACGCTGAAACGGCTCATCGACCTGGTTCGGCTGCTGTCCGCCGCAGAGCTGGCGAAGAACCCAGGGTACGACGTCGCGGATGTCGCCCGCGTGTTGAAGTTCTCGTCGTCGGCGCACCTGTCGCTCACCGCGCAACGAGTCATCGGACGCCGGGCGACGTCGCTGGCGGCGATGCGCGGGGTGGACATCGTCGAACGGTTCGTGCAGGAGCAGCAAGCCAGTCTGCCGGCGACGCCGGCTGAGCGTCCGGCCGATCGGCCGGTTGGGCGCCGATGAGACCCCGGCACGATTTATCCGACCAGGCACTTCTTGCCGGTGGGCCGACCTTGTGATATTTTTCACAAGCTCAAGAACCCTCCATACCCCAGCGACTTCCACATGGCTTCCGAAACCTCTCTTCGCCCAGCCGAGATCAAGGACATCCTGCTCCGCGAGATCGAAGCCGCAGACCTGACCGAGCTCGATGTCGATGAGGTGGGAACCGTCCTCGAGGTGAAGGACGGCATCGCCCGGATCTACGGTCTGGCGAAGGCGATGGCGGGCGAGATGCTCGAGATCACGTCGTCCGAGACAAAGAACACCGTCGTTGCCCTCGCGCTCAACCTCGAAGAGGACAACATCGGCGCGGTCATCCTCGGAGACTGGCTCGAGCTGAAAGAGGGTGATGAGGTCCGCCGCACCGGCCGCGTGCTCGAGGTGCCCGTCGGCCAGGCGCTCGTTGGACGGGTCGTCGATGCACTCGGCAACCCGATCGACGGGCTCGGCGAGATCCACACCACGATGTCCCGCAAGATCGAATCGCCGGCCCCGGGAATCATCGTCAGGCAGCCCGTGAAGGAACCGCTGCAGACGGGTATCAAGGCGATTGACTCGATGATCCCGATCGGTCGTGGACAGCGCGAGCTGATCATTGGCGACCGCGGCACCGGCAAGACGGCAATCGCGGTGGACACGATCATCAATCAGAAGGGGCAGGGCGTCATCTGCGTCTACGTCGCGATCGGTCAGAAGGCCTCGACGGTCGCCTCCGTCGTGGAGCGGCTGAAGCAGGCGGGAGCGATGGAGTACACGATCGTCGTCGTGGCGGCCGCGTCCGATCCGGCGCCGATGCAGTTCATCTCCCCGTACTCGGGCTGCGCGATGGCCGAGTACTTCATGTATCACGAGGGGCGCGCCACGCTGTGCGTGTACGACGATCTCTCCAAGCAAGCGGCCGCGTACCGGCAGCTGTCGCTCGTCCTTCGCCGTCCGCCGGGCCGCGAGGCATACCCGGGCGACGTCTTCTACCTCCACTCGCGTCTGCTCGAGCGCGCGGCCAAGCTGCGCAACGATGACTCGGTGGTGGACGGGAAGTCGATCTTCAAGCCAGGTGGCTCGCTGACGGCACTTCCCCTGATCGAGACGCAGGCCGGCGACGTGTCGGCCTACATCCCGACGAACGTCATTTCGATCACCGACGGACAGATCTTCCTCGAGGCGGACCTGTTCTTCTCCGGCGTGCGTCCCGCGATCAACGTCGGCATCTCGGTGTCGCGCGTGGGAGGCTCGGCGCAGATCAAGGCGATGAAGCAGGTTGCCGGCCGTCTGCGGCTCGACCTCGCGCAGTACCGTGAGCTCGAAGCGTTCTCGGCGTTCGCGTCGGACCTGGATGCGGCGACCAAGCGCCAGCTCGAGCGCGGCGCGCGCACCGTCGAGGTGCTCAAGCAGGGGCAGTATCAGCCGATGCGGGTCGAGCAGCAGGTGGTGATCATCTACGCCGTGACCAACGGCTTCCTCGATGATGTGCCGGTCGCCGACATTCGCGAGTGGGAGCGTGCCTTCCTCGAGTACGTGCAGGCGCAGTGGCCGCAGATCGGCGATCGTCTTCGCAAGGAGAAGGAGCTCAAGAAGGATCTCGAGGAGGAGCTGAAGCGCGCGATTGCCGGCTTCAAGGAGCTGCGCGGCGAGGGTCGCAAGGCGGAAGCAGCGCCGGCGAAGCGCGAGCAGCCCGCGGCAGCCCGTTAGGCGGTCATGGCCAAGGGACGGGAGCTGCGCGGACGGATCAAGTCCGTCGAGGGGACGCGCAAGATCACGCGCACCATGGAAATGGTGGCGACGTCGAAGCTGAAGCGAGCGCAGGACCGGGTCGTGGCGGCGCGTCCGTACGCCCAGTCGCTCGCGCAGGTCATTGCCGATCTGTACACCCCCGAGCTCGCCGAGCGGTTCCCGCTGCTTCGGCAACCCGCGGGCGGTCGCGCCGACATGCCGCCGTCGGGTGGTCGCGCGGCGGTCCTGCTGCTCACGTCAAACCGCGGTCTGGCGGGCGCGTTCAACTCGAATCTCATTCGAGAGGCGCGGGCGCTCGTCGAACGGCTGGAGCGAGGCGGCGTGAGCGTCGATCTGCACGTCGTCGGGCGGAAGGGCATTGGGTTCTTTCGGTACACCGGCCGGGCGATGGTCACCAATCGCACCGACATTGGCGACCGGCCGACCGTGGAGCACGCGACCGAGCTCGTTCAGGAGCTCATGAACGACTTCATTCGGCAGCGGCTCGACGCCGTGTACGTCGTGTACGCGAAATTCAACTCCGCCATCTCCACTCCTCCGGTGGCGCAGCGCGTACTCCCGGTGACGCCGCCGGAGCGCAAGGGACCGGCGCGCGACTACATCCTGCTGCCGTCGGCCGAGACGATTCTCTCGGAGCTGCTGCCCTTGTACGTGCGGAATGCCGTGTATCGTGCGCTCGTCGAAACGGTGGCCGGCGAGCAGGGCGCCCGGCGCACGGCGATGAAGAACGCGACCGACAACGCGGGCGACATGCTCAACGTGCTACGACGCACCTACAACCGTGCTCGTCAGGCGCAGATCACGCAGGAGATCGCGGAGATCGTGGGCGGGGCGGAAGCGCTCAAAGGCTAACGAGGAATGACGAATGAGGAGTGAGGAACTCGATTCCCTCACCCCTCTCCTCAGTCCTCACTGCTCGTTCCTCATTGGGATCTATCCATGGCTACGGCGACAAAGGAAAACGTTGGTAAGGTGGTGCAGGTGATCGGGCCCGTGCTCGACGTCGAGTTCGAGTCGGAGCACCTGCCCGAGATCTACAACGCCCTTGAGGTGAATGCGCGGACCGAGTCGGGCGACATCTCGGTCGTGGCCGAGGTGCAGCAGCACATCGGTCGCAACCAGGTGCGCGCCGTCGCCATGTCCAGCACCGACGGGGTGCAGCGCGGGATGGATGCGGTGGATACCGGCTCCGCGATCACCGTCCCCGTCGGGGAGGCCGCGTTAGGCCGGATCCTGAACGTCATTGGCAATCCGGTCGACAACGGGCCGCCGATTCCGCGCAGCGTCGAGCGCTGGCCAATCCACCGCCCGTCGCCGGAGTTCGTGTCCCTCGAGCCGAAGACAGAAATCTTCGAGACGGGCATCAAGGTCATCGATCTGATCGCGCCGTTCGTGAAGGGCGGCAAGATCGGCCTGTTCGGCGGCGCCGGCGTCGGGAAGACCGTCGTCATCCAGGAGCTCATCAACAACGTGGCGAAGGGGCACGGCGGTCGCTCGGTGTTCTGCGGGGTGGGCGAGCGCACGCGTGAGGGCAACGACCTGTATCTCGAGTTCAAGGAAGCGAACATCCTCGACAAGGTCGCGCTCATTTATGGTCAGATGAATGAGCCGCCGGGGGCGCGTCTGCGCGTCGGCCTCACCGGCCTGACGGTGGCCGAGTATTTCCGCGACAAGGAGAACGCGGACGTGCTCGTGTTCATCGACAACATCTTCCGGTTCACGCAGGCGGGGTCGGAGGTGTCGGCGCTGCTCGGCCGCATGCCGAGCGCCGTGGGGTACCAGCCGACGCTCGCCACTGAGATGGGGGAGCTGCAGGAGCGCATCACGTCGACGCGCACCGGGTCGATCACGTCGGTGCAGGCGATTTACGTCCCCGCCGACGACATCACCGATCCGGCGCCGGCCACCGCCTTCGCGCACCTCGATGCGACGGTCGTGCTCTCGCGCGCGATCACGGAGCTCGGGATCTATCCCGCCGTCGATCCGCTCGCGTCGTCCTCACGGATTCTCGACGCGCAATACGTCGGACAGCGGCACTACCAGGTCGCGACCGACGTGCAGCGCATTCTGCAGCGGTACAAGGAGCTGCAGGACATCATCGCCATTCTCGGCATGGACGAGCTGTCGGAGGATGACAAGAAGGTGGTCGCGCGCGCGCGGCGCCTGCAACGTTTCTTCTCGCAGCCGTTCGCCGTGGCGCAGCAGTTCACCGGCATCGAAGGGAAGTATGTGAAGCTCGAGGAGACGGTCGCGTCGTTCGAGCGTGTGGTCAGCGGCGAATTCGACCAGCTGCCGGAGCAGGCGTTCTTCATGGCCGGCGGGATCGAGGACGTGCTGAAGAACGCCGAGCGCATCGCGAGCTCGTAAGGCATGCTCACGGTCTCGGTGATCTCCCCGGAGCGCACGCTCTTCGATGGCGAGGCGACGCAGGTCGTCGCGCCGGCCTACGACGGGGAAGTCGGCATCCTGACGGGCCACGCGCCGATGATGGCGCTGCTCGGCCGCGGCACGCTTCGCATCGCCTCCGGCGGGGGCGATCGGCGCTTCACGGTGGAGGGCGGATTCCTCCAGGTCGTGGACAATCAGGTGCGCGTGGTGACGGAGAAAGCCAGCGTAGCCTGAGCGCGAACGCTCGCCCACCATGTCGGGCTAAAGGATCCGAGCCGCGCTCGGATCCTTTCTGTTCTGCATCCGGCCGCGCTGGACTTGACACGGCACGAGCCACTGCCATAGGTGTAAAGGTATTCGACCCGTTCGCGAGCGGCCTTGGGGCACTCGTCGGACGCGGCATTTCGGCGTGCCGCGAGCACGCGGAGGCGATATGTGGCGCGCGAGGAATGCCCGACGCGTCACGCGCGTCTGGGCAGGGTTGGTACTCACCGTCCTTCCGGCTGCCCCTGCTGCTGGGGCCTTCGCGCAGACGGGAAACGCGGTCATAGCGGGGACTGCTCGCGACACGCTGGGGCGGGGGATCGCCGGCGTGGAGGTCCGGATCGCGGGGGCCGACATCCAGACGCGCACTGATGACCGGGGCACGTTCCGGTTCACTAATGCGCCGAGCGGGACACTCACGCTGCAGGCCCGTCGCCTGGGCTTTCGCATGGCGTCCGTCCTCGTGGTTCTTGGAGCGAATGGCACCGCATCGGTCGACTTCCGGATGCAGAACGCCGGAATCATGCTTTCTCCGATCGTCGTGCGCTCGCGGCAAACCCGATACACGGGACGGCTGGCCGGGTTTTACGAGCGCCTGGAGTCGGGGCTGGGCGGCGTTTTCATAACGCGCGATCGGATCGAGGACGGGAATCCGCGCCAGCTAACCGATATTCTGCGACGCGTTCCAGGTCTCGAGGTGATCCGGGGAACCCGCCTTCGTATGCGCGGGCGCACGTGCGCGCCGCTGGTATGGCTGGATGGTATGTCCATGCCGTCCGGGGAGGTCGACCTGAATTCGTTCCCGCCGAGCTCGATCGAGGGGATCGAGCTCTATCTCACGGCGAGCGGTGCGCCCCCGCGCTATCAAGCGACGGTGGATCGAGCCCGCTGCGGAACGGTCCTCCTGTGGTCCCGAGGCCCTGATACGGAGATGCGCCGCCGGCCCGCGGTGACCCCAGTTGAAGCGTTCGAGCGGCGCTACGCCGAGCGCGACGTGGTGACCGCCGCGGAAGTGGACCAGCCCGCCCAACCCGACAGCTCCGTTCCGTTGGCTGTGCGGTATCCGCCCGAGTTGCTGGCCGACCGGGTGAGCGGTTCAGTGATGGTCGAGGTCGTCGTGGACTCGCTGGGGCGGGTGGAAGCGGGATCCTTTGGCGTCCTGTTCTCATCCCATCCGCTCTTTTCGCGGGCGGTGCAGGACGCGGTCTTCAGGGCGGCGTTCCATCCCGCCGTGCTGGATGGTCGACGCGTCGCCCAGATCGTCCACCTCCCCTTCCGGTTCGACCCCCCGGGCACCGACACGTCCCACAAGCGCGACTGATCCGCATTCGCTGGGACGAACCGTTACGATAAGCAAACCGCCTGTTGACAAAACTGTGACCACGGACCCACCTTCTGCCGGCCCGTGTCCCCGTGTGCGTGAGCCAAGGCCGTTGCGGTCGCGCCTCCCGAAGCTGACAGGAGCGATTCGCGATCACACTGTGTCCGGCAACGCCTGGGGCACCGCAACCGCGTGACGGCGCCTGTGGCAACGCAGTTTCCCGACGGTGAAGCACGCCCCTAACGCCAATCCACTTTCCTCGCTCTCCCGGGAAGGAGGACCCGGAATCCCGCCAAGCAGCCTGACGAGTAGCAGCCGGTTACGACCTCGATTGTACACTCGCAGCACTGAGCGAACACGCGAGGCTCACAATTCCTGGCAATTCAGGAGGAGGCCCGATGTCGAGGGTATTACGTCTGTCTTTCGCGATCTTGTGCACGCTGGCGATGTTCCTTCTGTCCGGAACGTCGCTCTCCGCGCAGGACGGCAGTGCCGTCATCACAGGGTTGGTGGAATCCGAGCAAGGGCGTCCGCTCGTGGGCGCCACGGTGTTCATCACCGAGTTGAACATCGGGACACAGTCCAATGAAGCCGGACGGTATCGGTTGGTGATCCCGGAGGCGCGTGTGCGCGGGCAAACCGCGAATTTGCAGGCGCGCTTCATCGGGCACAAACCGCAGTCGCGCACGGTCACGCTCTCGGCGGGAACGCAGGAGGTCAACTTCTCGCTCATGCAGGACGTGATCCTGTTGCAGGAAGTGGTGACGACGGGTGTGACGGGCGGAACCGAACGGGCGAAGGTGCCGTTCACGGTTGCTCGAGTCGACTCGTCGCAGATGCCCGTGGTTGCGGTGAATCCGCTGAGCCAACTGCAAGGCAAGGTTCCCGGCGCGAACATCGCATCGGTGAGCGGCCGACCGGGCTCGACCCCCTCCGTGATCCTCCGCGGTCCCACGTCGATCAACGCGTCCGGTCGCAGCCAGGAGCCGCTGTATATCGTCGACGGTGTGGTCCTGGGCTCGAGCATCTCCGACATTAACCCGGCCGACATCGAGAGCGTCGAGGTCGTGAAGGGTGCCGCGGCGTCGACGCTGTACGGCTCGCGCGCGGCGGCCGGCGTCATCTCGATCACGACGAAGCGGGCGAAGGGCGGGGCCGACGGCGTCACCTTCACGGTGCGTTCCGAGTACGGCCTCAACGACATCGAGCGTGACTTCGGCATCGCACGCTACCACCCATTCCTGCTCGATGAGACAGGGACTCGGTTCTGCGTGCTGGACCCGTACGGCGCGAACAGCGTTTGCTCACGGACGATGGACTATCGGGCAGAGCGGGATCGCGTGAACAGCCCGCTGGCGCCGCCGGCGCTGGGGACGCAGTCGCTCCCCGTCGATCCGGGCGCGGTGACGAGTGGCCCGATCCTTCGTCGCGGGTTCCTGACGGGGGCCTGGCCGGGAGAGACCTACAACGCCGTCGAGCAACTCGTCGATCCGAAGCCGATCGCGCTGAATGACGTCGCCATGGCGGCGCGATTCGGCACGACCTCGATCTACTCCAGCGTCGGCCACACCAAGCAGGGCGGCGCGATCATGGGACTCGACGGATACGAGCGCATCAACGGTCGCATCAACGTCGGTCACGCGATCGGGGAGAAGTGGTACCTCGATGCGAGTGCCTACTACAGCCGTAGCGATCAGGATGGATTCAACCAGGAAGAAGGCGGAACGGGTTTCTTCAGGCTGACCCGGTCGCCGGCGATCGCCGACATTACACAGCGGGACGCGCTCGGGCGGTTGTACATCCGAACGAACCTGGGCGCTGGCGGCGTGCAGAACGAGAACCCGCTCTACTCCTTCGAGAACACGGACCGACAGGACCTTCGGTATCGCTTCCTCGGCGGCGCCAACCTGAAGTTCACTCCGCTGGACTGGCTTGACGCCGAGGCCAATTTCAGCGTCGACCGGTTGAACCTGAATTACCGCCAGTTCCAGAATCTCGGCTTCCGAACGACCAACGCGGTTCCGGCGACGAACAACGGGCTGATCTTCCAGGGCGTGGACAACACGCAGTCGATCAACACGGCCGCGTCCGTGACCGCCCGCCGCCAACTCCTCTCCTCACTGAACACTCGGTTCAATCTTCGGTGGGGGTACGAGCAGCAGGACTTCGATCGTCGCCAACTCCAGGGGCAGTTCCTGCGCGTGAGCGACGTACTGGCGGCCGACAATGCGACATCGCTCCAGACGATCAATTCATCCGAGAACCTCACACGCCAGATGAGCGTCTCGGGCGGCGTGTTCCTGGATTTCATGGACCGCTACACGATGGACCTGCTCGTTCGGCGGGACGGAAGCTCGCGGTTCGGTTCCGACCATCGGTGGCAGACGTACGGGCGCGCCTCTGGCGCATGGTTGGTGGCTCGGGAACCCTGGTGGCCGTCCGAGGCGGTGAGCGCTTTCACGGTGCGCGCCTCCCTTGGCACCGCCGGCAATTCGCCGTCGTTCGCGGCGCAGTACGAGACGTACACCATCGGCGCCGGTGGAACGCTGACGGCGCAAACGCTGGGTAATCCCGATCTACGGCCGGAGGTCGTCCGCGAGCTCGAGCTCGGCACGGATATCGAGCTCTTCAATCGGTTCGGGCTCACGGTGACGTACGCGAAGTCGAAGTCGCGCGACCAGATCCTGCTGCCGCCCATTTCGGTATCGTCGGGCTTTCAGCGCCAGTGGATGAACGCCGGCTCGTTGGAGAGTAAGTCGTGGGAGGCGGCACTCACGGTGCCGATCATCCAGAGTCGCGACCTCTCATGGGTTAGCCGCGCCAACTACTCATCGAATCGCACGACGATCGCGCGGCTCGACGTGAATCCCTTCTTCATCGGCACGAACCTGCAGGCAACGGGAGAAATCATCCGCATTGAAGAAGGCGTTCGGTTCGGCACCTTCTACGGCCGCAAGTTCATCACGAGCTGCGCCGAGCTCCCGTCGGAGTTCCGGTCGCAATGCGGGGGGCCAACGAGCGCCTTCCAGATGAACGACGAGGGGTATCTGGTGTGGGTCGGGGCCGGCAACAATCCCGGCATGGGCATAACGGATAACCTCTGGAACACCTTGCTGCCGGCATCGGAGGCGCCGTGGGGAGTGCAGGCCAGCTTCGGAATGCCGCTTCTGCTGCGTGGTGAGGATGGCGCTCCGTTGCTCCAGCCGTTAGGCCACGCACTGCCCGACTATCGTGTCGGCTTCTCACAGTCGATCCAGTGGAGGCGGCTGTCGGTGTACGGCCTTCTCGAGGGCGCCTTTGGCGCGAGCGCCTGGAATCAGGGTCGGCACTGGTCGTACCTCGACTTCCTGTCGAAGGACGTCGATCAGGCTGGAAAGAGCGTCGAGTCGGCGAAGCCGATCGGATACTACTACCGTGCCGGCCCGGGCCCGGCGGGCAACAACAACGGAATCGGGGGCTTCTACGACATCCTCGGGCCGAACAATCGGTTCGTCGAATCGACGGATTTCATGAAGATTCGCGAGCTGTCCGCGTCGTACCATTTCGGCGAGTTTGGGAGCGTGGGGGATTGGACGCTCAGTGTCATCGGGCGCAACCTGAAGACGTGGACGGATTACAAAGGCTTCGATCCCGAGGTCGGCATCGCGAGCTCGGGTGGAGAGTCGGGGTCCGGCCTGATCAACGCCATCGACGCCTTCACGTTCCCACAGGTCCGTTCGTTCTCCGTGGTCATCAGCTCGCGCTTCTGAGCCTCTTCCGGTCCGCATGTCCACCAGGGCGCGATCTCGCGCCTTGGTGGCGGCGGCTGAGGATACCATACAATGCGATTCATTCGTTTCGTGGCCGTTGCCACGTTGATGGGTTTGACAGCGGGATGCGAGGACACCCTCGGCGTCCGCAACACGAACAATCCCGATCGCGACCGTACGCTCGCGACCGCGCTGGACGTGCAGTCCGTCGGCGCGAGCCAGTTTCAACAGGTCATCTCGGGTACGCTTGGTGGCACTGCACGCACGCAGACCGGGATGCTGACCGCGGCGTTCGAGAACGCGTCCGGTCTGGCGAACAATGGGCTTGGGCCGCGCAGCGGCATCCCTCGCCAGCCGATCGATAACGGGCGGGGCAACGCGTATCAAACAGACAACTTCAACGATTTTCGAATCCTGACCATCGCAGCCCGGACGAGTGCCGACGTACTCGTGCGCGCGAAGGCGGAGGGGTTCACGCTTGGAACGACGGACGGTGACGTGAATCGGCTCATTGCCTTCGGGCACTTCGTCAACGGCGTGGCGATGGGCTTCGTCTCGCTGGTGTACGACTCGGCGGGTGTTCCGCGGGAGTCCGATTCCCCCGTCGAGATCGTTCCGCTCGTCGGATACCCGGAAGTCAACGAGGCGGCGCTCGAGGCTCTCGACTCCGCTCTTGCATACGCGACGAAACCGGGGACGTCGGACTTGCCGACAAACTGGTTGACGGGGCCGGGAGGACCGACGGTGACGAACGCCAACTTCATCCGCATTATCCGGTCGTTCAAGGCGCGGTTCCGAGCGGGTGTCGCGCGCAATCCGACGGAGCGTGCCGCGGTCGACTGGGATG
Source organism: Gemmatimonadaceae bacterium (assembly GCA_035765135.1). Taxonomy (GTDB): domain Bacteria; phylum Gemmatimonadota; class Gemmatimonadetes; order Gemmatimonadales; family Gemmatimonadaceae; genus JAICNG01. The sequence continues at coordinate 12,385 of DASTYE010000075.1, forward strand.
AAGTGATCGCCGATGCTACCAACGGGATCACCGCGGACCTTCAAGTCAGAATGGATCCGACCAACGGCTGGGACTACACGTGGCTGGCAGCCACGCTGCACTTCAGGGATGCGAATTGGCACCAAATGACGTACTACATCATCGGTATGGCGGACGTGAGCGGCGGTTTCGACAATTGGCTCGCGACTCCGCGCGACGCTCGTTCGCCGTTCCTCATTGTCACACCGGACCTGCGCTTTCCCCAGGGCTCAACGCGGGCCGAGCAGAATGCGGCGGGGCAGGGTGCCCCGTCCGGCCGTCGCTACTTCCGGAATCGGAGCGAAGGTGACCAGGCGGCGTTGGGGTGGGCGAACTCGTGGTATGATCACTATCGGTGGTACGCGTGGTCTCAGGCCAATCGGGTGGGACTGTTCCCGATTTTCACCAGGGCTGAGAACGATATGCTCGCCGCGGAAGGCTATCTCCGCACGGGCGACGTCGCTGCCGCTGCAGTGCTGATCGATCGTACGCGCACCACGGCCGGGCTGCCGGCGCTCACCGGCGCCGTCACGGCTGCGACTGATCCGGTGCCTGGCGGGGCCAGTTGCGTACCACGGGTTCCTGTCGGACCAAACTTTACGAGTACGCAGTGTGGCAGTGTCTTCGAGGCGATGAAGTGGGAGAAGCGGATGGAGACGGCCTACACGACGTACGGTGCGTGGTTCTTCGACTCGCGTGGTTGGGGAGACCTTCCGGAGGGAACGCCCGTGCACTGGCCGGTGCCTAACCAGGAGCTCGACGCCCGGCTCCTGCCGATCTACAACCTCGGCGGCGTAGGGCTGCCCGGAGGTGCCGGACCCGGCACCTACGGTTATGGGAGCGGCGCGACGCGCTGAGGGACTCGAGCAATGATGCGTGCCAGCCTTCAGAACAGCAGCGGTCGGTTTCCGAGCCGGCAGCACTGGAGATCGTCCGTGTGGTATCGAGCGTGTGCGTCGATGTGCGGCGCGGCGCTCGCGCTGTCCACGACGGGCGGATGCTACTCCTACGTTCCCGTACAGGCCGCGGCGCCGGCGCCGGGAACGGAGGTGGCGCTCAGCGTGACCGATCGCGGTCGGATCGACCTGACGCGACAGATGGGATCGGGTGTCCGGCGGCTGCAAGGACGTCTGATGTCATCGACCGATTCAACGATCATGCTGTCCGTCTCGGCTGTGGAATACCTGGACAGTCCGACGCCCGTCCGGTGGGCTGGCGAAACAATTACGGTGGACCGCAACGTCCTCGTCGAAGTCAGCGAGCGACGGCTCTCACGTTCACGGAGTTGGGTGGCAGTGGGAGTCGTGGCCGTGGCCGCGGCAGTCGTTTCGACGGTCGCGATCAAGGGATTCGGTAGCAACGGGGGTGACACACGACCCCCGGGGGGCGGAACGGACCAGGAATAAGGCAGGAAAGAGCAACAATAGACATGTGAGCCGCATGGCTCCAACGGTCGATAAAACGATGTACTTCGAATCTTTCGGAGTGTCTCTCATGAAATTTCGCGACGTTGTCACTGTCACTGCGGTACTGGCCACGGCACTGAGTGCGTGCAAAGATGACTCGGGAGTGACGGGTCCTGCCCCACTCGAGCCGGCTGCCCTCGTCCGGTTTATCAACGCTGCCTCAGATACGGGAACCGTGGACCTGCGATTCGTGGATCGGGTCGAGAATCTACCGACCTTCCAGGGCGTCGCGTTCCGCGGGACGAGCGGCGTCTATCAGCGCGTGATTCCTGGCGCGCGACCGACACGGGTCTTCCCAAACTCGACCGATCCCGATTTTGCGTCACTGCGATTGGTCGACACGACGATCACGCTCGAAGCGAATAAGCGGTATACGCTCGTGTACGCCGGACGCGCTCGCGGTAACCAGGATCGGCTGGTCGTCTTCGAGGAGCCGCTGGAGTTGCCGACTCCGCCGGCGGGGAGCATTGCGATCAGGGCGCTTCACGTCGCGGTCGGGGTGGCCGACGTCGACGTGCACATCGCGCCCGATCGGGCGGTGGCCGATCCCCTCCCGCGTCCAAATCCCGTTGCGACGGCCGCGGCGCGGATCGATGGCGTGAGCTACCTCGAGCTGACGCCGTTCGTGAATGTGGCGCGCCGTACGCCGACCGACACGCTGCCGCTGATGACGTTCGGCGTGACGCCGACGGGCTCCACGACGCTGACGTTCTCGACTCGCTCTACCCTCACGGGCGCGGCATCGACGGTGTCTACTGTCGGTCCGCAACCGGGGATACAGATCGCCGGGTCCGTGCTCACCGCGATCATCTTCCCGGGCGGCACGGCGGGATCGCCCGCCGCGTCGGTTTCGACATCGCCCGCAGTGGTCCTGATTCCCGACAAGCCGCTCAACCCGTAGCGGAAAAGCTCGCGTCCTCTGCGCAAACGCGCCGCGGCAAACGCCGCGGCGCGTTTTCTTTTCCCCCGGTACCCGCACGCGTGTCGAGCACGGCACGCGGACCTGATCGCCGCCGCATAACGTCTGGGCCCTTGCGACGCTGAAGCATGTGTCAGCGCCGCAAACGTCGCGCAGGCATGCCTAACGGCCGATCTCGGTGGCTTTCCGGCCGGGCACCGCCACACCGCGCGCCGCCGCCGGTCATCATACCCTGACCGTTCGTCACCGTCCGCGTGCGGTTCATCCCTGACACGTTGTTTGTACATGTAAGTCTTTGTGACATTTGTTGCGTTCGCGTGTGAGGAGACGCAGCATGAGCGCCGTGCTGGTCACGGGCACGCCAGCGTCTCGTTGCCTAACGGTCAGAGATCATCGTGCCGCACCCGAGGGACGACCGCGCGAGATCGAGTCGCCGGTGGAGCTCGGGCACGAGGCCGGTGTCATCGCGCCGCATGCGGAATCGACGACAACCGAGGAGGACGTATGAGAGTGCGCTGTCGGTCAGTCATAATGTTGCTCGCCACAATCGCGCTGCCGCGCATGGGACTGGCGCAGGACACGGGGACGCTCGAGGGACGCGTCACCGAGGTCGGCGGGGCGCCGGTGGCGGATGCGCTGATCACGATCGTCGGAACGAATCGTGGCGCGCGCTCCGCCGAGGATGGGCAGTATCGCATCGCGAGTCTGCGTGGCGGGGACATCTCGGTGCGCGTGACCCGGCTTGGCTACGCGGCCGTGACGCGGCCCGTGACGATCGCCGCCGGCCAGACCGCGCGGCTGGATGTCCAGCTCTCGCCCGCGGCGGTCATCATCGATGAGGTGGTGGTCACCGCGACTGGCGAATCGCAGCGCCGGCGTGAGAGCGGCAACACCGTCAATACGGTGACGCCCTCGCCGCAGCGTCTCGCGACATCCACCACCGTCGCGCAGCTGCTCGAGGCACAGGCACCCGGCGTGTACATCAACAGCCCGGGGGGAACGACGGGGAGTGCGAGCCGCATCCGCATCCGCGGCGCCAATTCGGTCTCGCTCACCAACGAGCCGCTGCTGATCATCGATGGCGTGCGGGTGAGCAACGAGATCACGCAGACCAACAACATGGGCGGCGGGATCGGCGTCGGCGGGCAGGGATCGTCGCGCTTCAACGACATCAACCCGGATGACATCGAGTCGATCGAGGTCCTCAAGGGCCCGGCCGCCTCGGCGCTGTACGGCACGGCCGCGGCCAGCGGTGTGATCCAGGTGCGCACCAAGCGCGGTCGCGCGGGCAGCGCCCGGTGGACGACGTACGCCGAAGCCGGCACACAGGAGGAAGTCACCGCGTTCCCCGCCAATTTCTCCCAGATCGGTCGACGGGTGTCCGACGGCACGCGCGTCACCGGCTGCACGATCGACGCGCAGGTGCGCAATATCTGCACGCCCGTCGCCGATTCGCTCGCGCAGTGGAATCCGCTCGAGCAGGCGAGCCCGTTCGTTCGCGGCAGCCGCACCAGTCTCGGGCTGAGCGTCGCCGGGGGCGGGGAAGTCGCGAACTACTTCGTGTCGGGTGATCTCGACCGCGACTGGGGCGTACTCGAGCCGAACAAGTTCAAGCGCATCGGACTGCGCGCCAACCTGAACGGGCAGCTGGGGAGCGATCTCAACATTCAGGTGGCGAGCAACTTCGTCTCGAGCCGCCTCGAGTTTCCGCAGAACGACAACAACGTCCTCGGCGTCCTCGGCGGCGCGCTGCTCGGCTCCGCGTTCGACGATCCGAATAGCCGCGGCTGGCTGGTGGGACAGACGCCGCAGGAGGTCTACGCGCTCGACGTGCGCGAAGATGTCGAGCGGTTCCTCGGCTCGGTCGCGGCGAACTGGCAGCCGGAGAGCTGGCTGACGATCGTCGGTACGACGGGCATCGATTACTTCACGCGGCGAAACAAGCAGACCGTCCCGCCAAACAAGGTGTTCTTCGGGTCGCTTCCCGAGGGACAGCGCATCTCGAACTCGACCGGCGTCTGGAACTACACCGCCAACGGGAGCGCGACGGGGAACTTCTCGCTGACGCCGGACGTCCGCTCGACCACGACGCTCGGCGTGCAGTTCACGCAGGAGATGATTCAGGGCAACCGGGCCTTCGGCGCGAAGCTGCTCGCCGGCACCGGCTCGCTCCAGGGCACGGCCGCGCGGTTCGCGGTCGGCGAGGCCAACACCGACAACAAGACGTTAGGTGCCTTGCTGCAGGAGCAGATCGGGTGGCGTGATCGCCTGTTCGTGACGGCGGCTGCGCGGACCGACAACAACAGCGCGTTCGGCGAGAACTTCGGATGGATCGTGTATCCGGCGTTCAGCCTCTCGTACGTGATCAGTGAGGAGTCGTTCTTCCCACAGAGCAACGCCCTGACGTCGCTCCGGCTCCGCGCCGCCTATGGCGAATCGGGACAGCGTCCGAACTTCCGCGACGCGATCACCTTCTTCAACACGCAGACGATCACCGCGGGCGGGACCGACTTCGCAGGCGTGACGGTCGGCGGCACGGGCAACCCCGACCTCCGGCCGGAGCTGTCCCGCGAATACGAGCTCGGCTTCGAAGGAGCGCTGTTCGGCGATCGCATCGGGCTCGAGTTCACGTACTACGACAAGAAGACGACCGACCTGCTCGTGCAGCGCCCGCTGCCGCCATCGCTGGGCCTGACGCAGGTGCAGTTCGCCAATCTCGGCACGTCGACGAACAAGGGATTCGAGGGACGCGTGAACGCGCGCATTTTCGAGCTCAGCGGCGCGGCCTTCGAAATCACGGCGATCGGCTCCACGAACAAGAACCGGCTCGTCTCGCTCGGCAGGCTGCCGAGTGGCGATCCGATTCCGGACATCGTGTTCGGACCGCAGCGGCACGTGGCAGGCTATCCGCTCGGCGGGTACTGGGACGAGGGCTACACCTTCGAGGATCTGAACGGCGACGGAGTCATTACGCGCGTCAATTGTCCCGGGCAGCCGAGCGTCACCGGGGGACCGGCGTGCGAGATGACCCGCTCGACGGGGCTCGTGTATCTCGGTGCACCACTGCCGACGCGGGAGTTCTCGATCACGCCGCGCGTGACGTTCCGCGACTGGCTCGAGGTATCCGCGCTCTTCGACTACAAGGGCGGCCACAAACAGTTCAACAACACCGGGCGCTTCCGCTGCAACTTCGGCAACTGCGAAGCCGCTTATAACAGGAACGCTCCGCTGTGGGAGCAGGCGCGCAACCTCGCGCAGGGCTTCTTCCAGACGGATGCGGGCTTCGTCGAGGACGCCTCGTTCACGAAGCTCCGCGAAGTGTCCGTGACGCTCACCGCGCCGCGCAGTCTCGCCGCGCGGCTTCGCGCGGAGGGGCTTCGCCTAACGCTGGCCGGTCGGAACCTGGCGACGTGGACCGACTACACCGGGTTCGACCCCGAGGTGAACTCGCAGCCGCAGAACCTGTTCAGCAACTCGGACTTCCTGACGATTCCACCGCTCCGGACGTTCTCGACCCGACTGACAGTGCAGTTCTGACCCAGCCATCGACTGAACACACGGAGATTTCTCGATATGACTCATAGACGAATCGCGTGCCTACGTGGTGGCGCGCACCTGCGGGCGACGCTGCTGGCCCTGGTGGCCCTGGCGTGCAGCCCAGACCGGATTCTGCAAGTGGATGACATCGACGTGGCGCCTCCGCCGGCACTGGAAGGGCCGGAAGCGCTGCCCTCGCTGCTCGCCGGCGCCATCGGCGACTTCGGAACCGCTTTCAACGGCAACACGCAGTCGAGCGGGCTGGCCCTCGACCTCAACCAGGTCACGCTCTCGGGGAGCCTCTCCGACGAGCTGATCAATACCGAGACCTTCCCGACTCGCATCGAGGTGGACCAGCGTCGGCAACAGTATCAGAGCAACGGATCGCTGCGCGACGCGTTCTACGCCGTGCAACAGGCGCGCGCCTCGGCCGATCGCGCGGGAGATGCGTATCGCGAATTCGGCGATGACCAGATTGGATTCGCGGAGGCCCTCAACCTGGGTGCGCTTTCGCTCATTCTCATGGCGGAGAACTACTGCGGCGCGGTGCCGATCAGCCGCGAGACTTCACCGGGAGTCTTCGAGTATGGCGAGGCGCTCACGACAGCGGAACTCCTCGAGGCGGCGTTGGCGAAGGCGGACAGTGCGTTAGCGCTGGCGCTCGATGCCAACACTGTCGGAAGCGCGGCGGCGAAGTCCACGCAGACCCGGCTGGCGAGAATAGTACGCGCGCGGGCGCTGCTCAATCTCGACCGTCCCGCCGCGGCTGCTGCCAACCTCGGCGAAACCGAAGTGCCGACGACGTTCCAGTATTTCTTCAAGCACTCGGAAGTGACGGGACGTCAGAACAATGGAACGTGGCTGACCACGGCGAGCGTGGCGCGCTTTGGGGTGGCCGATCGGGAGGGAACGAACGGGTTGCCATTCCGCTCGGAGGGCGATGTCGCGAACGCCAACAACGACCCGCGTGTCGCGAACGCCCGGCGCAGCGGGGCTGGGCTTGGCTTCGACGGCGTCACGCCGCAATGGATCCAGACGAAGCACGGCAAGCGTGATTCGCTGGCGATCATCGCCGATGGCGTCGAGGCGCGACTGATTCAGGCCGAGGCGGCGTTGCGCGCGGGAAACTATCCGGGGGCGCTGGTGATCCTGAACGATCTCAGGGCGAACGCGCAGCTGGCGCGCCTTCGCGGCTACGTGGACGCCAATCAGCAGCCGAGGCTCCTTCCGCCGCTCGTCGCCGCGGCGACGCCCGCGGCGCAGGAGGACCAGCTCTTCAAGGAGCGCGCGTACTGGCTGTTCCTGTCGAGTCATCGCCTGGGCGACCTGCGCCGGCTCGTCAGGCAGTACGAGCGTGGCGCCGAGTCGGTGTTCCCGACGGGACAGTACCACAAGCCTGGGACGTTCGGGACGGATGTGAGCTCACCGATCCCCCAGGCGGAGGACAACAACCCGAACTTCGATCGGTCCGCGTGTGACGTGACGGAAGCCTGAGCTCTTGCGAGTACCAGGCGGCGGCTCCGCGCTGGGATCCGCTTCCGAACGGCCCGCTCCCCGTCAAACGACGGGGAGCGGGTTGTTTTTTGGATTGCGCGGTCAGCGTCGCCCAAGCGTATAACGGGTCTCGACGAGTATGGCGCCGCTCGCGCTGCCGCCGGCGAGAAGCATCGCCGCTTCGGAGGCACTGAGGATACGTAGCGAGAGCACGTCGCCCGCCGGGATGGAACGCAGTGGCTCGGAGTCGAGCAGAGGCTGGCCGTCGAGCACGAACCGAACGCCATCATTCCTTCCGTTGCGCGCAGCGGCCAGCGAGCGGGACGATGCGTCGTCAATGGACGAGTATAGCCGGTGCGGCGGGACCAGCGTGCGGACGGCATCCCATGCGGTGAGGGCACCGGTTCGTCGGATCGCCTCGGCATTGAAGGTCCGCGTGCTCGCGGACAGCGTCGGGCGTGAGGTCGCAGCGTAGTCGAACGATCCCGACGCCGGTGCCGAGGCGCAGCCGGCCAGGGTGAGGGAAGCGGCGGCAGCGAGAGCGGCCGTGCGAAACGGTCGGGCGAACATGGTGCCTCCTGGCGTAGGATGACACAGTCGGGTCGATCGACCCGCCGATGTTCCTTCGACACCCTAACGAGCATGTTCAGGGCTGGTCGTCGCGAACCCTTACCCGATTCCGCCGCGATCGAAACACGTTTGAAAGAGATGCCACGGGGCGATGCCGATCAGTGACCTGCGTTAACGGGATTCGTGCGTTCCCAGGTCGGTTTGATGAAATCCTTGCAGCGCTGGCTTGACAGGCTGTTGACTCGCTCACACCCTATTGCGTCGCTGCCGGACCGACGGCACCGAGGCGTTCGTGTCTCGGTCTCGATCCCCTCCCATACCTGATCTGAGGCGCACCCTTTCTCGCGCGACGGAGGTGTCGAAAATGCGCGTCCACGTTGTCAGGTCCCTACGAACCCTTGGCGGCGCGTTATCGCTGTTGGCGATCGCGGCGGCCGCGGAGGCGCAGCAAGGAAGCATTCTCGTTCAAGTGACAGAGCAGGGAACCGGACGGCCGGTCGAGGCGGTCCAGGTCGCCGTCGTCGGGACGAATCTCGGGGGCGTCACGAACTCCGAAGGACGTTTGCTCGTTCGCAACGTCCCGGCCGGCGCAGCGACGGTGCGGGCGCTCCGCGTCGGGTACGCGGAGCAGCGTCGTCAGGTGCAGGTTGTCGCGGGGCAGCAGGCGACCGCCGACTTCACACTCGCTCAAGTCGCGGTGAGCATCGCTCCCGTCGTGACGACCGCGACCGGACAAACGGCGCGTGAGGAGCTCGGGAACGCGATCGCCACGATCGACGTCGCGAACGTAGCCGAAACAGCACCGGTGGCGACGATCGCCGACGTCTTGAACTCGCGTGCCCCCGGGGTCACGGTGATGACGGGCACACAGACGGGTTCGGGATCGCGCGTACGTATCCGCGGTCACAGCAGCCTCAATCTGTCGAACGACCCGATCTACGTTATCGACGGCGTACGCATGACGAGGAACTCGAACTCGTCCGAGCTGTTCACCGGTGGAACGCAGCCGAGTCGTGCCGCGGACATCAATCCCGACGAGATCGAGAACATCGAGATTGTAAAGGGGCCCTCCGCGGCCACGCTTTACGGCACCGACGCCGCCAACGGGGTCATCGTCATCACGACGAAGCGCGGCCGGTCGGGCCCGGCGCGATGGACGGCCTATGTCGAAGGCGGCCTCCTCTCCGATCGCAGTGACTATCCCACGAACTACACCATTTGGGGGCACTCGCCGGGATCGACGACGGGCCGGGCGTGCACGCTGCCACAAGTCTCCGCGGGGAGCTGTATTCAGGATAGCGTCCGCACGCTGAACATCTTCGAGGAGGACGATCTCACGCCGATTGGCCTGGGCAACCGGTACCAATTCGGCGCGCAGGTGTCCGGAGGGAGCGAGATCGTCCGCTACTTCGTGGCCGCCGAGCGCGAAGGGGAGACGGGCGTTTTCGAACTGCCGGAGTTCGAGAAGCGCCGCTACGACTCGTTGGGAATCACGCCCGCGGAGTGGACGGAGCGGCCCAATACGATGATGCGGAACAGCATCCGCGCGAACCTCAGCGCCACGGCCAGCCCGAAGCTGGACCTCTCGGTGTTCATGAATTTCATCAACGTCGACCAGCGCTTTTCGCTCGAGTCGAACGCGACGGCGGGCGTCGGATCGCACGCGTTCGGCGGGCCGGGCTATCGCGAAAATGGCGTTGTCGGCGGTGGGCTCGGCACTCCGCTCAACGGCTATCGCGCGTGGACGCCGGGATACACCTGGGAGGAGAAGGCGGGGCAGCGGCTGAATCGGTTCATCGGCAGCATCAGCGCGAATTGGCGCCCGACGAGCTGGCTCGACACGCGAGTGAACGTCGGAAACGACTTCACGGACCGCGTCGACGACAACCTGCTGCTCCGAGGGAGCGGCCCACCGATCACGAGCACATACCGGCTGGGCTTCAAGTTCAACACACGCGCGGACATCAGGAATCTGAGCGGAGACATCGCCAGCAGCGCCTCGTGGCGCGTTCGGGACAACGTCCTGTCCCGCACGACCGTCGGCGCGCAATACGTGGATTACAAGCTGGAGTTTGGCGAGGCATCGGGCCAAGACCTGCCGCCGGGGCAGCAGATTCCGAACAACGCGGCGGAGCCAGGTGCCCGGGAGTCCTCCACGCTCAACAAGACCCTCGGCCTGTTCATCGAAGAGGCCGTGACGCTCAACGACCGTCTCTTCCTCTCAGCCGCGTTGCGCACCGATCAGAACAGCGCGTTCGGCACCGACTTCCAGCGCGTGTTCTATCCGAAGGCGAGCGTGTCCTGGATCCTCTCGGATGAGCCGTTCTTCCCGACCCTTGGGTGGATGAGCTATCTGCGATTCCGGGCCGCATACGGGGCGTCGGGTGTGCAACCCGGGACGAATGACGCCCTGCGCACCTTTTCGGGTGAAGCCACGAACATCCGCGGGGTCGATGTGCCGGCCGTGCAGTTCGACGACATTGGAAACGACGCGCTGAAACCGGAGCGGACGACAGAGCTCGAAATGGGCTTCGAGACGCGCTTCCTCAACGACCGGGCGACCCTCGACGTGACGCACTATCGGAAGCGTACGAAGGATGCACTCATCAGCGCGGTCATCCCCCC
>DASTYE010000076.1:0-2115 GCA_035765135.1 Gemmatimonadaceae bacterium
CTCCGACCCCCACCGTCGCGCTCGCCGGGGCGTTCATCCCGTGGCTGCGCGGAGGGGTTGGCGACGGCCGGAATCGGATGAAGTCGCCACGAGCGGCGCCCGTGGATTGGCTGAGGCTGCGTCGACCGACGTGCCCAAACCACCAGTGCAGGTTCATCCGGCCTGGATGACATACTCGCCTGCGGGTCCAACGAGCTTCGCCGAACCGACGTCACCGACGGCGCCCGAAGCGACGTCCTAACAGGGAGGGTGTGATGAACGAGAAGTCGATGGCAGGGTGGATCGGCTTTGCGGGCATGTTGTTGCTGATCATTGGCTTCATCGACATCTTCCAGGGCCTGATCGCTCTGTTCGAGGACGAGTACTTCGTCGTCACGAGGGCCGGATTCCTCGCCGTCGACCTGACGGCCTGGGGCTGGGTCATGATCATCTGGGGCGTGCTGCTGAGCATTGCCGGCATCGGATTGGGCGCTGGGCAGACGTGGGCGCGCTGGTTTGCAATCGTCGTCGTGTCATTGAACGTCTTTGCGCAGCTCGGGTTTCTCGGCAACAGCCAGTACCCGCTGTGGGCGCTGACCGCGTTGACGCTGAACGTCGTCGTTCTTTACGCGCTGACGGTGCGGTGGGATGAGAGCAAGTTCGGCCTTGAGCCGGGCCGGCCAATGGGATGAGGCTCGCGCTCGCGGCTCGCGCTCATGTCGGCACGAGCGAATCTCGGGGCCTGCGCAAGTGCCCTTCCACCCGAGTGGGGGACGTGCGCGCGGCCAGGCCAGCACCGCGCGCCAGTTGTGCGCCAGTGACCACCCGGCTGGAGCGGGCTCGAACGGTTTCCAGCGGCACGCCTCCCGCACGGTTGAGCGGAAGCGTTTATCCATGCGGGCCTGCTCGCGGCTCCCCAAGCTGAGGTCGTGGGTTCGAGCCCATCGCCCGCTTCACGAGAAAGCCCCGCAAAGTCGGGGCTTTCGGTCCCTCTACGTGGGGATGTCGCGGCCGTCAGGGACGCGAGGCGGTCGGCCAGCTCAGGCGCCGGTTGCCCTGACGGCGTCGGCAGGCTCTCGACTGCGTCGGCGAGCGCTGGGACGCCGACGAGCATCCTGGCGCACGCACGGACGTTCACGCTAGGGGATTCGGCAGACGATCTTGCCCTGGTACGGCGCGGTGCCGGATGACGCGTCCGTCTCCGTCACCAAGCACGTTCCGTACTTCGTTTCGATCGTCTCGCCTACGAGCGGCAGCCGCGGCAACTCGACATCCTCGAAGTCTTCCCAGGTGGGCGCTTGGATCGTGATCATGAACCGTTTGATGGGCCACATCATGCAGGACGGGACACCTTTGGACGAGTGGCACGTGAAGTGCGTCGGAGAGCCGAAACGGCTTCTCGTCGACTGGGGCTCGATCGAGGCGAGCGACTACGTGAGCTTGCTGCGCGTGCTCGCGCCCACCGGGCTTCCGGTAGAGGTCGGCGGCCCGCGGCGTTCGCGTCGACGGCGGGCGGGCCGTGGGCGGCCCTCGGCATACACTCGACTGCATGCGGGTCTGTACGCAGTGCGGCGCGGAGAGTCGGATCGACGCTCGCTACTGCTGGTCTTGCGGCATCGCGCTCGCCCCCGATTCCCCGGCCGAAAGCCGGCGAGTCGTGACGGTGCTCTTTTGCGACCTGGCGGACTCGACGCGCCTTGGCGGAGCGCATGACCCCGAGCCCGTCCGCCGCGTCCTCGCGCGGTACTTCGCGGCGATGCGCTCCATCGTCGAACGCCACGGCGGCACGGTCGAGAAGTTCATCGGCGACGCGGTGATGGCGGTGTTCGGCGTCCCGGAGATCCACGAGGACGACGCCCTGCGGGCCGTTCGCGCGGCACACGAGATGCAAGCGCGAGTGGTCACGCTCAATGTCGATCTCGTCCGCGACCACGGCATCGAAATCGGGGCGCGAATCGGGATCGCGACGGGCGAGGTCGTCGCCGGCGACGCGAGCCTCCGGGAGACGATGGTCACGGGCCAGGCGGTAACGCTTGCCGCTCGTCTGGAGGCGGCGGCTCCGCGCGGTGGCGTCCTGATGAGCGTCGCGACCCACGAGCTCGTTCGCGACGCCGTCCAGGCGGAAGCGACGCCGAC
>DASTYE010000077.1:0-4794 GCA_035765135.1 Gemmatimonadaceae bacterium
GCGCGGAGCACGTCGATGACGGCGACGACACGCCCCTGCACGCTCGGGGGCTGCAGCCCCTGCACGCCGAAGTACACGTCGACGCGCATTACGCGGGCTCCTTCATCAGCTCGCCCTCGCGCTCGAGGAACTTGGTGTCGATGTCTCCCGCCTGGAATTTCTTGTGCATCATCACGCGCCCCAGAAAGGGGATCGTCGTCGTCACGCCTTCGATGATGAAGCTCTCCAGCGCCATGTGCATGCGCCGAATCGCCTCCTGCCGGTCGCGACCCTGCACGATCAGCTTCGCGATCAGAGAATCATAAAAGGGCGGCACGGTATAGCCGGCATAGACATGTGTGTCCAATCTCACACCCGGCCCGCCCGGCGGGTGGAAGACGTCGATCCGGCCAGGGGATGGTTGGAAATTTCGCGCCGGATCCTCGGCGTTGACCCTGCACTCGATCACATGTCCACGCAACGGCGGGAGCTCCATCACCGACAGCTTTTCCCCGGCAGCGACCCGAATCTGCTCCTTCACCAGATCGACACCAGTCAACATCTCGGTGACCGGATGCTCCACCTGGATTCGGGTGTTCATCTCCATGAAGTAGAACGACCCGTCCTCGTTATAGAGCATCTCGATGGTGCCGGCGCCCACGTACCTGATCGCCTTCGCGCCGCGAACGGCGGCCTCGCCCATCCGCTCGCGCAGCTCGGGCGTCATGATCGGACTCGGCGCCTCCTCGATGAGCTTCTGATGACGTCGCTGCACCGAGCAGTCACGCTCGCCGAGGTGAATCGTGTTGCCGTGCTTGTCGCCGAGTATCTGGAACTCGATGTGGCGCGGGCGGGCGAGATATTTCTCGACGTAGACGTCGCCACTGCCGAACGCCGACAGCGCCTCCGAACGCGCGAGCTGAAAGGAGCGCGCGAAATCATCGGGGTCCTTGGCGACGCGCATGCCCTTCCCTCCTCCGCCGGCCGCCGCCTTGATGATCACGGGAAAGCCAATGTCCTTCGCGAGCCCGAGCGCCTCCTCGACGTCTTCGACCGGACCGGGCGTTCCGGGAATGATGGGCACGCCGACGTCGGCCATTGCCTTACGAGCGGCGGCCTTGTCCCCCATCACCCGAATCTGCTCCGGCGTCGGCCCAATGAACGTGATGTTCGACGCCGCACACGTCTCGGCGAACTCGGCGTTCTCGGCGAGAAACCCGTATCCGGGATGGATGGCGTCGGCGCCGGTGATCTCGGCGGCCGCGATCAGGCGCGGGATACGCAGGTAGGATTCACGCGCGGGAGCGGGCCCAATGCAGACGTCGTCGTCCGCGAAGCGCACGTGCAGCGATTCGCGATCGGCTTCGGAATAGACGGCGACGGTCTGTATGCCAAGCTCGCGGCACGCACGAATGACGCGCAGCGCGATCTCGCCCCGGTTCGCGATCAGGACTTTTTTGAACATGCAGCGGGGGAAGCTAGCGAACTAACGGCTCGTTGGGGATGATCACGCCAGGGCTGGCATCCCGGCATCCAGGTTCAAAGGGGGGACGGATACCGCGGATGCGACGGGAACGGCCGGATTGCTCCTCGCGCATTGATCCCACCTCGCGCAGCACAAAGAACATGTTTTTCTTGTGGGTGCGCGCGGAGGGTTCAATGCGGCAGCAGCGATCCGGCAGTTCCCGCCGCATCCGCGGTATCCGTTCTCCCGTTGAACCTGGATGCCCGGTCCGCCTAAGCTCGCTCGCGGAATTTCTCCCAGCTCTTGTCGCTCGAGCCCTCGACACCCTGCGTGCGGAGCGCGAACTCGCTCGGGTTCGTCGCGTAAAACATCGCGCTCTCGTACGAGATCACTCGCTGCGTGTACCAGTGCATGAGCGACTGGTCGAAGCTCTGCATCCCGTACTGCACCGTGCCTTCCTTGATGAGGTCGGGGATGTTGAGCGACTTCGACATGTCGCGGATCTGGTCGCGCACCGCGGCGGTGTTGATGAGGATCTCGCACGCCGGGACACGGCCGGGCTTGTCGGAGCGGGGCACGAGGCGGAGCGAGATCACCGCCTGGAGCGCGCTCGAGAGCGAGAAGCGCACTTCGCTCTGCTGGTGCGGTGCGTAGAAGGAGAGCACGCGGTTGATCGTCTGCGTCGCATCGGTCGTGTGCAGCGTCGAGAACACCGTGTGCCCCGTGCTGGCGGCCTTCAATGCGACCTCGAGCGTCTCGAGGTCGCGGATCTCACCGATGAGGATGACGTCCGGATCCTGACGCAGCACGCGGCGGAGCGCCGAGCCGAAGTTGCCGGTGTCGGTGCCGACCTCGCGCTGGTTGATGTTGCAGTTGATGTCGCGATGGAGGAACTCGATCGGGTCCTCGATCGTGATCACGTTCGCGTGACGCCGCTCGTTGATGTGCTGGATCATCGCGGCGAGCGCCGTCGATTTGCCGGATCCGGTGACACCGGTGACGAGCACGAGACCGCGTGGCTTCATCGCGATCTCCTCCACCACCGGTGGAAGGTTCAGCTCCGTGCAGTTTTTCACCTGGTACGGCACGAGACGCAGCGCGTAGGCGATCGTTCCGCGCTGCTGAAAGACGTTCACGCGAAATCGCCCAATGCCCGGGACGCCGATGGCGAAGTCCGCTTCCTTGTTCTCGGTGAACTCCTTCACCTGCTTCGGCGTCATGATCTGCTCGGCGAGCTGCTTCAGGTCTTCCGGCTTGAGCGGCGCGAGATCGAGCTGCTGAAGCTCGCCGTTGATCCGAAGCACGGGCGGCCGGCCGACCTTGAGGTGCAGGTCGGACGCGTTCTGCTGAATCATGCGCTGCAGAACCGCCTTGAAGTTGAAGGTGGCGGCACTTGCCCCCGGAGTCGGGGCGGCGCGGGTCGTGGCGGGCTCAGCCATTGGGGTCGATGCGGAAAAGGACTTGTCCGTACTCGACCGGGTGCGCGTCCTCGACGAGGACCTCCCGCACCACGCCCGAGAACTCGGACTCGATCTCGTTCATGATCTTCATCGCCTCGATGATGCAGAGGATCTGTCCTTTAGAGACGCGCGCCCCCACCGTGACGTAAGCAGGTGCCCCCGGCTCGGGGGATTTGTAGAACGTTCCAACCATCGGCGACTTCACCTCGAGCAGCTTCGACTTGGGCTCCGGCTTGGGCCCCTCCCCCTCGCCGACCGTTGGGGACCCCTCCGTGGGGGTCGGCCGGGCCGGTGGGGCTGGGGGCGCCACCGGCATGGGGATGGGCAGCGGCGGCGCCACCTGCACCGTTCCGCGCTGCTGCGGGGTCTTGGAGATGCGGATCTTCATCCCCTTGTCCGTCGAGATCTCGATGGAGTCCACCGTCGATTCATCGAGCATCTCGACGAGCTTTTTCACGTAGCGTAGGTCGATCATTGGCCTCTTCTAGGAGAGATCGCTGACGAACGAGGAATGATGAACGAGGACCGAGGAATTCGACTGAACGAGAACCACTCAATCGACTTCCTCAGTCCTCGTTCTTCATTCCTCATTGGCAGTCACTCACCCGATCTCGAGAAGGTCATGTGAAAAGGCAGTGAGCACCCGCGAGCCCTCATCACCGAGAAAGACGTCGTCCTCGATGCGCACCCCGCCCCAGCCGGGCTTGTAGATCCCCGGCTCGATGGTGACTACCGCGTGCGGCGGGATCGTCGTGTCGGCCGTGCGCGCCAGCCGCGGCGCCTCGTGCACCTCGATTCCGATGCCATGCCCAAGGCTGTGGCCGAACGCATCCCCGAATCCGCGGTCCTCAATGTATCCCCGAGCGACCGCGTCGGCATCCCGTCCGCGCATTCCGGCCCGGATTGCCCGGGACGCGCGTTCGTTGGCCTCGCGCACGATCGCGTGGATCTCCCGCTGCTCCGCCGTCGCCTCGCCGATGACGAAGGTGCGTGTGACATCGGCGCAGTATCCACCGACGACAGCGCCGAAATCGATCAACAGGAAGTCGCCGCGCTGAACGACCCGCTCGGACGACCGCGCATGTGGGAGCGCCGACCGCTCCCCGGATGCGACGATCGTCGGGAACGGAAAGCCTTCACTCCCGGCGTCGCGTAGCGCGCGCTCGAGACAGCCGGCGATCTGAAGCTCGTTCATCCCCTCGCGCACTTCGTCGATCGCGCGCTCGAGCGCGCATTCCGCGGTCCGCGCCGCCTTGGCGATGAGAGCGAGCTCATCCTCATCCTTCTGCTCGCGCAGCGATTCGACGATGTCCAGCGTCGGGCGCCACTGGCATCGCGTCCCCTGCTCGAGAAGACGCTGAAAATCGCGGTGGACGAGATGGTGGGATTCGAATCCGATGGTGCACGGCGGTCCCGCCGGGAGTGTGCGCCAAAGACCCGACCACAGACTCTGCGGCTCGATCACGACGTGAGCCAGGTCGCCGACTTCGGCGTTGGCCTGGACCTGATATCGAAAGTCGGTGATGAGCGTGGCGTCCTTCGGCGTCACCAGCGCGAGCGCGCTCGTTCCGGAGAATCCGGTGATGTAGCGAATGTTCGGCAGGCTGGTGAGCAGAAGCGCATCGAGATGCGCCTCCTGAATCCGCTCGGAGAGCGCCGCGAGGCGCTGCGGTCGTCGGTCAGGCACTCTGGTCGGCGAGCTTCGCGACGAGACCGCGCAGCGCGAGCTCGTAGCCGAGCGCGCCGAATCCGCAGAGGACAGCAGTCGCTCCGCTCGCCAGCATCGAGTGCCGACGCTCCGGCTCACGTGCGAAGATGTTCGTCAGGTGCACCTCGACGAACGGCACGTTCACGGCGGCCAGCGCATCCCGGATGGCGAGACTGGTGTGC
>DASTYE010000078.1:0-4778 GCA_035765135.1 Gemmatimonadaceae bacterium
CGCAACGATCGTGTACCGCATCCGGGTTGCGCAGAATATCGCGGCCGTCGCGAAGCAGGAATTGCCGGTCGAGTGGGAGGCTCCTCACAATTGGACGCGGCGGCGCGCTCTGTGAACCGTGCTCGGATAACCACGCTCGTCTCCACTGCTCTCGCCACCATTCCGGCGGCTACTCAGCAGTCATCGAGTACCGTCGAACTGACGTTCGCGAGCGCGTCACTCGAGCCGGCGTTGCCTAACGCAGGTCGAAGTATTCGGCTGCAGCCAGGAGGCGTGTTCGAGGCGAAGGCGGTGACGCTGCGCGAGTTGATCCAGTACGCCTATCAGCGGTACGGCTTCGATCGGCGCGAAGTGGTGGGCGGTCCGGCGTGGATCGACTCGCTGCGGTTAGATGTTCTAGCCAGCGCCGCCGAAGAGCACTGGATCGAACCCGACGGTGCGCCGCGAAAGACCTGGGCGATGCTACGCTCGCTTCTCGAGAAGCGCTTTCAGTTGCGTATCGATGAGGCGAGCCGAACGCGTCCGGTTTATGTCCTCATGGTTGCCGATCGCGCGGGACGACTCGGAGCGAGCATGCGTCGCACGACGGTGGACTGCGGCGCACTGATGAGAGGGGACACTCCGCCACCGGCGCGGAGCGAGGGTGTACCCTGCGGAACGAAGACGCCACCGGGCCGCCTCTTTGCCAACACGGTGACCATGCAGACACTGGCGAGCATGCTGTCGTCCCACCTCGATCGCCCGGTGATCGACAGCACGGGCCTCGACGGTCGATTCGACATCCAGCTCGAATCGGCGGACATCAAGGCAGCTCCGGACTATCGCCCAGGCCCAAGCGACGCGGGCCTCCCGCCAACCGCGCGGATCCCAATCACCGATGCGGTGCGCGAGCAGCTGGGACTGAACCTCGAGCCCGGCATCGGAGCGGTCTCAGTGCTTGTCGTACGTCACGCTGAGCGCCCAACGCTCCGATGAGTCGCTCCCAGTCCCCCGGGCGCCTTAGCCCGACGATCGAGCTACTCGGTCTCTGCCCGTTGATTCAGGTGTTCGACATGCCGACCTCCCTCGCCTTCTATCGCGACACGCTCGGCATGGAAATCATCGAATCGGCTCCTCCGCGCACTGATGAAACGGGCGATGACCTGTACTGGGTCTACCTGCGACGCGATGGCGCCCAGCTGATGTTGAACACCGCGTATGATCCTGATGCCGTGCGCCCACCAACACCGGATCCCGCGCGCGTGGCGGCTCATGACGACACCGCACTGTTCATTCGATGTCCGGACGTCGATGCCATGTACCATCACCTGCGGCGCAAGGGTGTCGACGTCGAGCCGCCGAAGGTCGCGCCGTATGGGATGAAGCAGCTCTGGATCAAAGACCCCGATGGCTACACGGTCTGCTTTCAGTGGCCGGAGGTGGCGGCGACATGACGCTGACCGAAGAACAATGCCGCGCCGCGAGATCCGCCGGCATCCTGTATCTCCTGATGGCGGTGACCGCGCCGTTCGCTCTCATCTACGTCCCGAGCAAGCTGGTCGTGACGGGGGACGCAACGGCGACGGCCGATCGTTTCCGCGCCTTCGAGACGCTGGCGCGCGCGGGGATCGGGGCCGAGCTGTTTCATCAGGTCGTGGCGATCTTCGTGGTGCTCGCGCTGTACCGCCTCTTCAAGTCCGTCAACGAGAGGCACGCGGTTCAGGTCGTGGTTCTGGGAGCGCTCGTTTCCGTTCCGATCGTCTTCGTCAACGTCCTCAACGAGATCGCTGCACTCGCCCTCGTTGGCGATGCGGAGTTCCTGTCGGTGATCGCCAGGCCCCAGCGAGATGCCCTGGCGTACCTGTTCGTCCGGTTGCACGACCGCGGCCTCGTCGTCGCGTCGATCTTCTGGGGACTCTGGCTCTTCCCTCTCGGAATGCTGGCGATCCGATCGCGCTTCCTCCCTCGCATCCTGGGCGTGCTGCTCATCATCGCGGGTGTCGGCTATCTGGCGAGCTCGACCGTCTTGCTGGTATTCCCGCGGTTCGCTGACGTGGTGGTGCCGGTCGCCTCGGTTCTCTACTTTGGCGAGCTGCCGTTCGTCTTCTGGCTCGTCGTCTGGGGTTTCAGGGTCCGACCGTCCATCGCCCCGGCCGTGGAAGCGAGCGCTGCGCACTAAGGAGCGCCGGTGCAACGAAACATTGAGATCTTCGCGGCCGTGCAGTTCCTCGTGATCGGCCTGTCGCACATGCTCCAGCCCCGAGCGTGGGCCGAGTTCTTCATCATCCTTCGGGGGAAGGGACACGCGGGCGTATTCGCGAACGGGTTTCTCAGTTTGATCTTCGGATCGGTGATCGTCGCGTTTCACAACGTGTGGGGCGGTCTCCCCGCTGTGCTGACGGTCATCGGATGGGCGCAGCTGGTGAAGGCGTTCATCGCCTTCGTCGTCCCGCAATGGAGCCTGCGGAGCATGGATCGCATCGCCGTGGAGCGAGCGCACGTATTCATCGCTCCCGGCGCGATCTTCGTGGTGCTTGGCGCGCTCATGGGATACATCGTCCTCGTGCAATGACCTCGAGCAAGCCTGCGGGCGCTGGCTCGCGACATGTACCGCCCGCATGATCGAGCGGCTCGTCATCGCGCTCCGGGAGCTCGCCGCCGGGGAGCGCGACGAATCGCGCGACGAGGCGCTTGCGTCCGACTTCGATGACGCCTACTTCCTCTTCTCGCAGTGCCAGCAGCTCGAGGTCACCGCGAGGCAGCGGGATGCGCTTGCCGATGTCGAGCGTCACCTCCTCCAGGCGCGATCACAACCCGGAGCCCGACGCTCGGCGGATTGGGCAGCCGTCCGCGCCACCGCCACGGCCGCGCTTCGAGAGCTGGTGGACTGATTCTGTAAGTGAGATAGCAGATCGAGGAGCCGCAGAGGACGCAGAAGGCCGCAGAAACTGCAAACGTCAAAAGCTTTTACCACGGATTGAACGGCAAAACTTCACGGATACGGCGAACCGCGAAGAGGTTTTGATCAGTGTCATCCGTGATGAGCTGTTGACGTTCTGCGCCCTTCTGCGGCCATCTGCGGCCCCCCCATGGCCCGCCATCGCCGGCTGAACTACAAACGGTCACGAACCAGCCATGAAATCAGCTCGCACTACGCCGATGTCGTCGTCGGCCCGACAGCAGATCGAGAAGTACTTCGCGGCCGCGCCGCCTAACGCGCGCAAGCGGCTGGCGGAGATGCGGAAGCTGATCCGCTCGGTAGCGCCGTCGGCCGTCGAGCACTTCAGCTACGGGATTCCGGGCTTCAGGCTCGACGGAGAGCGGCTCGTCTGGTACGCGGCGTTCAAGAACCACACGAGCCTCTATCCCATCGGCGACGCGATCAAGCGTGATCACGCTGACGCGCTCGAGGGCTACGAAACATCGAAGGGAACGGTGCGCTTCCCGCTGGACAAGCCACTGGCGACGACACTCGTCAGGCGCCTGGTGAAAGCTCGCGTCGCGGAAGTGCGGAGGCCGAAGCGCGCGAGCTCCTGAAAGGGGCACCAATGTCGAGATCCCTCGTCCTGCTCGCGTTCGCGCTTCTGTGCCCTGCGTGCGAGCCGGCGTCGCACACCGGGGGCGACGACTGGGTGACCACCGGGGGCGCGCCCGGCAACAGCCGTCACTCCTCGCTTGCGCAGATCGACCGCGAAAACGTCTCACAGCTCCGAGTCGCCTGGACGTATTACACCGGTGACGCGCTGGCCCAGGGGTCGGAGATCCAGGCGACGCCGATCGTCATCGACGGCGTACTGTACACGACGACGCCCGCGCTGGCTGTCATCGCGCTTCGAGCGGACAGCGGAACCCTGATCTGGCGCTTCGACCCGTTCGTGAATCGTGCGCGCGAGTCGCACGTCAATCGCGGCGTCGCGTACTGGGCCGGTGGCGGTGAGCGGCGAATCTTCTTCTCCGCTGGCCGGCGGCTCTTTGCGCTCGACGCCTCCACCGGCCAACCCGTTCCCACCTTTGGCGACTCCGGGTGGGTGGACCTCGCCGCCGGGCTGGGACGCGAGATCGATGACGCTTTTCTCGTCGCGACCAGCCCCGGCATCGTTCACGGCGATCTCCTCATTCAAGGCACGCGCGTCGGTGAAGGCGAAGGCTCGGCGCCCGGTCACGTCCGCGCCTACGATGTTCGTACCGGTAACATTCGATGGACCTTCCACACCATTCCTCGCCCGGGAGAGTTCGGTCACGACACGTGGCCGCCGGACGCATGGCGCAGCGCAGGCGGAGCGAACTCATGGGCAG
Source organism: Gemmatimonadaceae bacterium (assembly GCA_035765135.1). Taxonomy (GTDB): domain Bacteria; phylum Gemmatimonadota; class Gemmatimonadetes; order Gemmatimonadales; family Gemmatimonadaceae; genus JAICNG01. The sequence goes on from DASTYE010000078.1 coordinate 4,276, forward strand.
GGATGAGCGTGGACGCGAAGCGCGGCATTGTCTACGTGCCCACGGGTTCGGCGACGCCGGACTTCTACGGCGGGGCGCGCGTCGGCGCCAATCTGTTCGCGAGCACGCTGCTGGCGCTCGATGCCAGGACCGGCAAGAGGCTCTGGCACTTCCAGACCGTGCACCACGATCTGTGGGATCGCGATCTTCCCGCCGCGCCGAACCTCGTGACCGTCAGCCGGGATGGCGAGCGCGTCGATGCGGTCGCCCAGATCACGAAGAGCGGTTTCGTGTTCGTGTTCGACCGCGAATCGGGACGACCTCTCTTTCCCATCGAGGAGCGAGCGGTCCCGCCATCGGGTTTATCCGGCGAGCAGGCGTGGCCGACGCAACCGTTCCCGACAGGGCCCGCGCCCTTCGCACGCCAATCGATCACAGAGGCCGATCTCGCAGACCTCTCGCCTAACGGGCGGTCGGTCGCGCTCCGGCGATTCCGAGCGTTGCGCTGGCAGGGTCTCTTTACG
>DASTYE010000079.1:0-18429 GCA_035765135.1 Gemmatimonadaceae bacterium
CGACCGTGCCGACATTCAGGCCGGGCTCGGTTTCCACGTGCGCGATCTCACCGAGCAGCCGTGGACCGTGTTGACGTACATGTTCGTCCACGGCGACTTCCTGCACATTTTCTTCAACATGTACGCGCTGTGGCTGTTCGGGCGACGCGTGGAATACGCGTGGAATCCGAGGAGCTTCGCGCTGTATTACGTGTGGTGCGGGCTCGGCGCGTGGCTCATGCATCTCATGATCACACGCGATGGCGTGTTGATCGGTGCGTCGGGTGCGGTGTACGGGGTGATGCTCGCGTACGCAATGCGGTGGCCCGACGACGAGGTGCTGTTCTTCCTCGTGCCGGTGAAGGTGCGGTGGCTCGTGGCGGGGCTCGCGGTGCTCGACCTCGCGCGCGGACTCGGGGTCGTCGGCGGGGCGTCGAACGTCGCCTACTTCGCGCACCTTGGCGGGTTTGCGTTCGGCTGGCTCTACCTGCGGTGGATTTCGGCCGGTGTGAGCCTCGAGCGCCTGCGTGAGCGGATGTCACCCCTTCCCGATGTGCCGGATGAGCCGCCCCGGGCGGTCCCACGTTCGCGTCCCCGCGACTCGGAGCGTCGCGATGGGATCGACGAGGTGATCGCCCGAAGCAACAAGGCGCTGGCCGCCCCTCGTCGCCCCGTTGCGTCCAGCCCGGTGGCGTCGGCTCGCGACGCGAAGGTCGAGGCGCTCGATCGGGTGCTCGACAAGATCAGCGAGAAGGGGCTGTCGAGCCTGACGAGCGAAGAGCGCAAGTTGCTCGAGGAAATGAGCAAGCGACTCAAAGACCGATACAGGGAAGGCAAAAGAGGAACGAGGACGAAGGACCGAGGAATTTCGACTGGAGTGGTCATCACCCGATCGAATTCCTCGGTCCTTCGTCCTCGTTCCTCTTTGGGGTCCCCCAAGAAAAGAGCCCCCCAGGGCTATGCCTGGGGGGCGGTACCGCCACGCCGTTCACGCGGCGGCGATGACGGGCGCAGAGAGCGCCCGCCTTTCCGATACTATTGCCAGGAACATGCCGTGTAAATAGGTGCCCTGATGGAAGATGTTCGGTTCGTGTCGATCCGACACTGGCGCATAATCGTAAGGCATCTTACCCTAACGGGAGCTTGATCCCACCCGCCCAGGGCTTGCGTCGATGCCGACGCACCAGGCGACGACGCTCAATCCGTGGACGCACCGGCTCGTACAGCCCCCGTGCGGCTCACGTGGTCCGTCAACGGTCCCACTGTTTCTGACGAACGAGCTCACCCCGCGCCACCCTATCCGCTCAACTCCGCAGAGGATGTCCCATGCGACCGCTCCGTGTTGCATCGCTTGTCGTGGCTGCCTCACTCATCGCCGCAGCAGCAGACGCTCAGAAGAAGCCGAAGGAGCCCAAGCGGCCGAAGATGGAGGCAGGGCGCGACACGAACTCCGCCGGCGCCTACTACTACTGGGGGCTGAACAGGCTTCGCGACTTTCCCCGTGAGGCGCAGGCCGCGTTCTACTGGGCGTCCCGACTCGAACCGGGCTGGGCCGATCCTCTGTATGCCCAACGGATTGCATACCACATGTCCGACCTCGTTCGCTTCTGGAAGTATCTCGACGGCGCCAAGTACGTGCACAAGATGCCCGAGACGAAGCGGATGGATTCGCTGCTGTATCGAGCCATGCTGCGCGATCCGTTCCTGTTCCGGCGGCACGACAAGATGCTCATTGACCGACTGATCCAGGAAGCGACTGGAGACCACGGCGTCATCGGAGGGAGTGCGCGCTTCCTCGCCTGGGCTGCGTACAGCAATACGCGGTTCGGTGAGGCGGTCGGCCTCTACGCGAAGGCAATCGCGAAGGATCCCGAGGATTACGATCTACACGCCGCGCGTGCGCGGTCGTTCTATCACATGGGATGGTACGACAGCACGGTGTCGGAGATGACGAAGGCGCTCGAAGGATATCGCAAAGAGGACGAGGAGGATCTCGTCATCCTGTACGAGTCGAAGGCCATGTACGAGCTGAGCATCGCTACCGCGCTCATTCAGGCGAAAAAGCTGGACGCCGCTCGTGAGGCGCTGGGACGCGCGCTGGCGGAAGATCTCTCCTTCTACGTCGCGCATCAACGACTGGCCGCGCTATCGCTCGCGGCCGGTGACACGACCACGGCACTGTCCGAGTACGATCTGGCCGTGCAGCTCAACGGCGACGACCCCGTCCTTCGCGCCGACTATGGCGAAGTTCTTGTGTATCTCGGCAAATACGCGGAGGCAGAGCCGCAGCTCAAACGCGCGATCGAGGTCGAGCCGTTGTATGCACGGCCCTACGTTGTTCTCGCCAGAGCGTACGAGGGACTCGGACGGACCGCCGATGCCGCTGAGCAGTACACGGCATTCATTCAGCGGGCGGCACAGAATCACGACGCCAAGCCAATCGCTGAGGCGCGCCTGCGAGCGCTGGCGTCGGCTGGAGGGAAGTAGCCATGCGAATCGGTTTCACGTGTCGCGGTGCGTTGATCGTCGCGGTCCTGGTCGCGTCCATTGGTTCGATTCGTGTCTCGGGCGCGCAGGATAGCGCGGGCGTCTTCCGCAAGCGCACGATGTACGAGGACCTGCAGCTGTTCAGCCAGGTGCTCAATCAGCTTCGCGTGAACCACCCGGATACGCTGGACACTCATGCCCTGATCATGTCGGCGATTCGCGGGATGGTCTCGGCCGCCGATCCGCACTCGTTCGTGTACGCGTACTACCGGCTTTCCCCGGAACGGGAGAAGGCGTATCGCGAGCGGAAGATGCATCCGGTGCCGGTGAGCTTCGGCATGGTCGAGGGTGCGCCGGTGGTCGTGTCCGTCGCACCGGGGACGCAGGCCGCGCGGGCCGACATCCTGCCGGGCGACGAGCTGGTGGCGGTGGATGGAAAGCCGATTCCATGGGAGAGCGCCGGAGAGATCGAGGTCGCCCTGGCCGGCGCGAAGAACTCGATGGTGCGCCTAACGCTGGAGCGACGGCGGGTGGACGGCTCGCGCGTGCAGCTGGAGCGAGAGGTCAAGCGCGAGCGGCCGGGCGAGGAAAGCGCCGTCGTCTCGTCGTTCCTGCTCGATCCCGTGACGGGCTACGTACGGCTGATCTCGTTCGACTCCGAGAAGGTCGCGGACGACCTGCACGACGCCCTCTCGAAGCTCGAGGGAGACGGGATGAAGCGGCTCGTGCTCGATCTCCGCGACAATGGCGGAGGTCTGGTCGACGAAGCGGCGAAAGTGGCGGGTGAGTTCCTCCCCAAGGGCACGATCATCTACACGCAACGAGGGCGAAAAGCGGAGGTGAGCGACACCGGCCGCGTCGGGCGCTCGTTCTGGAGAAGCGAGAAGCGATATCCAATCGTGGTGATGGTCAACGACGGGACGGCGAGCGCGGCCGAGCTCGTGGCCGGCGCACTCCAGGATCACGACCGTGCGCTCATCGTCGGTCGGCCGAGCTTCGGGAAATCGCTCCTGATGCAGGGGTTCCCCCTGACCGATGGTTCGATCGTGGTGCTCGTCGTCGGACACGTGCAGACCCCGTGTGGACGCGTGATTCAGCGGCGCTACCACGGCATCAGTCGCCGGGACTATTACCGTCTCGCCGCCGCGGAGCGCGACACCGTCGGGCGTCCGCGGTGCAAGACACCGAGTGGCCGCGTTGTGTACGGCGGTGGCGGCATCTATCCGGACATCGTCTTTCCCGAGTCGCGGCCCGTTCCCCTCTGGCTCTCGCGCGTTCACGAGGAGCGGCTGGATCTCAAGTGGATCGCCGGACATTTGACGGCGGCGGGCACGGCGTACTCCACGCTCGATGCGCTGGCGGCATCACCCAAGGCGGCGCCTGGCGCGGTTGCGGAGTTCCGTCGTTTCGCGGCGAGCCAGGGCGTGACGATTCCGGAGGACGCGGATGCCGATGCGCGGCTCGAGCGCGCGATCGTGGGGTGGGTAGCGCAGGCGAAGTGGAGCGACGCGGGATTCTATCGGATCAGCGCGGTGCAGAGCGGGGATGTGAACCGCGCGGTGGAGGCGTTCACGAACGCCGAGAGCATTCTCCGGTAACAGACACTGAGGAAAGATGAACGAGGAGGCAGGAAGTCCGGTCGTATGGACTTCCTGCCTCCTCGTTCATCATCCCTCGTTGCGGTCAGAAGCTGTACCGTAGCGACAGCTGAATCTGATAGTTCGATTCGATGTTGGAGAAGTTGTATCGGTCCTGGCCCACGGTATAGCGGAAGATCGGCTGTGCTGGGGTGGGTGCGCCCACGATCAGTGAGCCGGTGCTGTTGGTGAGGCCGCGATAGTCGAGCAGCGTCACCTGCGGATCGAGAAACGTCTGCTCACCCCAGTCCCGATCGAGGAGGTTGAGCAGGTTGAAGACGTCGAGCTGGAGTGAGACGTTCTGCCCTCGGAACACCGGGAGTGCCTGGCTCACGGAAACGTTGAGCAGGTTGGTCCACGGCGATGCGCACTCGTTGCGAGGCAGGATCCGCCCGCGGTGCTCTCGCAGGCAGTCCGTGCTCTCAATGAACTCCTCGAACGCTGCCGCTTGCTGAGCCGGGGTGACCGTCGTGGTGCCCGACGTATACTGCTGGAAGTTCATGGCCGGCACTTCCGCCGCTGTCGGGACGTAGATCGGATCGTTCAGGGTAAAGTTGTCGGCGTTGAGGTCACCCGATGCAATGTACGTGAAGGGCCTGCCCGACCCGCCTTGATAGATGAGCGCGACCGAGGTTCGCGTCGGGAAGGTGTAGACGCCGGTCGCGACGATGCGATGCGGCTGCTCGAACGACGAGCGCGTTGCTTCCGTCTCCGACAGATTGCCAGCCCAGACTCGACCAAACCGCAGCTGCGAGAACGCGGTGCTGGAGGTCAGCGTCTGTACATCGCGCGCGCGTGACCACGTGTAGAACACCGACCCCTCCCAGTTGCGCTCGAAGCGCCGCTTGAGACCGGCCGTCAACTGAGTGTAACGGTCTTTCCACTTCGAGCTCCTCGCCTCGAATACCTGGCTTCGCGCCGCCACCTTGCGCGCCGCCGCTCCTGGGCGAGGTCCGTACATGACGCGCCCGTTCACGTCCTGTCCCTGAGGGCCGGCGAGGGCAATGTTCTCGTAGAACGGCGAGAACATCCCCACGGTGTACATCCCCTCGACCGTTGCAATCAACCCACGTCCCAGGTCGCGGTCGTATCCGAGGGACACACGTCCCGTCTGCGGGAAGCGCATGTCCTTGGCGAGCAGGTTGATTTCCGCGCCGGCGCTGGCGGTCGTCCCGTTGGTACACTGGTCCGGCGGACTCGCGATGTTGGCGGAGGTGAATTGCGGGGCGTCAGGCGCGTTGCAGGTAAGCAGCGCGACGCCGGTGAGTCCCGAGTTCTGGAAGGCGTTACTGAGCCAGACGTACGCCGGATGGCCAGTGAACGCACCGATGCCGCCGCGCAACTGGTTCCGCTGATCACCGGTCACGTCCCAGTTGAAGCTGACGCGCGGTGACCACTGGAAGTTGCCCGATGGGATATCGCGTGTGTCACGGTTCAGCTGCGTCAGTAGCGTGGGATTGCTGGGTGGCCGGTCGCGGAATACCGGCACATCGAACCGGATACCAGCTGAAAGCGTGAAGTTGGGCGATGCGGCCCAACGGTCCTGCAAATACCCCGCGTACACGCTCGCGTCGAACCGCACCGCGCCATCCCCAGTGACCGGAATGCCGACGATATACTGGTTAGGCAGGCGCAACTCGAGGGAGTCGAGACTTCCGAATCGCCAGTGTCCCAGCGAGGATTGCCGAAAGAGATTCCGGACCTCGTAGAAGTTCGCGAGACCACCGATGGTGAACGAGTGTGACCCGCGCGTCCAGGTAACGTTGTCGGTGATCTCGATGACGTCCTGGTCCAGCTCATTCGCATGGGAAAACCGCTCGGCTCCGGCGCGAAGCGTCGCGCCGGTAACGACGGTCTCCACCGATGGTGAGCGAACCAGAGGCGTCCGGCGATCGCGGATCGTGTTATACCCGGCGATTAGCTCGTTGAAGATCGTGTTGCTGAACTGCGTGCGCAGCTGGAGGACAGTGGAATTCTTCGAGGACTCGAAGAAGTAGCCGTTGCTCGACAGCGGGAAGTCATACGGCGACGTACTTCCGCGGGAGAACACGTCGTCCTCCGCGCGCCCGTAGTTGTGGCGAAGGACGAGCGACGTGTTCCAGGGGAGCTGAAAGTCCACGCGTCCGAAGACGTTGGTGAGTGGATTCTCGTTGGTGACCGGACCGGCGGAACCGGGGGAGATGTTGTCCCGCCCGAGGAGCGTCGTGAAGCGGGTGATCGGGTCGTCGAGCAGCGTGTCCACGCCCGGCGTGATGATCGACACGCCACTCGCTGGCTCGTTGACTCGCTGAAACTCAGGATTGATGAAGAAGTGCGCGCGGTCGCGCACGATCGGACCGCCCACCGCGAAGCCGAACTGCGTGTTCTCGTAATCCCTGATATAAGGCTGGGAGCGTGTATATGCGTCGCCCCTCGTAAAGCCGTACGCCGTGCCGTGGAACTCGTTGGTGCCGCTTTTCGTCACGGCGTTGACCAGCAGTCCGGCAAAATTTCCTTGCCGAACATCGAACGGGGTGAGGAGCACCTGATACTCCTTCACCGACTCGATGGCGATCGATTTACCACTCGCCTGCCCACCGGGCTGACCAGTCGCGCCGAGACCAAAGAGATCGGTCTCGGACGCGCCGTCGATCTGGATGTGATTGAAGCGGTTGTTGACGCCACCGGCCGACAGGCCGCCCGTCCGCACGTTCGTCGATACCTGCGGCGTCAGGGCGACGAAGTCGGTGAAGTTACGCTCGAGCGAAGGCAGTTTGCGAAGCGCGGAATCGGAAACCACGGTCGAGATACCATGTCGCGTCGGCGAAAACTCGGCGGGCGTCGCGGTGACGGTAACGCCGGCGAGCTCGGTGGCCTGTCGCTGCAGGCGGAAGTTCACCGCGGTCGCGGTACCCAGAACCACGATCACGTTCTCGGTCGTTTGCGGGGCGAATCCCAGGAGACGGACCGTGACCGCGTACTGCCGGCCGATCTCCAGGCCTTGCACGAAATACCGTCCGCCCTCGCGCGTGAGGCTGCCGGTCGTGAACCCGGTGGCCCGATTGACCACCTGAACCTGCGCGTTGTCGACGCCGGCGCCCGATTCATCGGTGACGACGCCTGTGATGGCCCCCGTCGTCACGCCCTGCGCGGCGAGGGTCGCGGGGGAAAGTGCGGCGAGCGCGGCGACGAGCACGCCGAGCTTGGCGATCGCACGGAGCCTTGGCATGTGGCTGCATCCTCGAGAGGGGGTGAGGCGGGCGCTCATCGTCGGAGCGCGGGAGACAGCGCCTGGGGTGCGTCGGCGCGCCTTAGGGTAACTCCGGCCCGCGAGGGGGCGCAACGATTCCCCGGCGCCCGAAGCGTTGCGTAGCCGGAGGGTTTTACGTAGGCCCGTCCCGGCTCCAACCCTGGCCGCCCCGGCGGTGTCCAACCCGTCGCTCCACCGTTGAAGCCAGGCAGTCGGCGGCATCGTAAGGGGTGGAGCAACCGCGGAGGTGGCGTTTGCCGCCGCAGGCGCCGCCCCGCACATCGGAGGCCCAACCTCATGATCTCCATTCTCTTCGTAGTTCTCTCCGCGGTCGGGCCGTCGCCGATCGTGATCGACGAAGCGAGGCCCACTCACGTAGTGCAGCCGGAAGAGCCGCGGAGGGCTCGAGTCGACGCGCGCGGCGCGTCGCGAATCGTCATCGTTGCTCGCGCGGGGTGGCTGCGGGTGGAAGGCAAGTCAGACGCGACCGAGGTCGTCGCGGAGGGGACGGCGCGAGCTCCGCGGGATGACTTGCTCGACAAGATCACGCTCACGGGAACGCGCGAGGGCGATGTCGTGCGCATCGTCGTCGAGCTCCCCGATACGAAGGGCATGGAATGGGATTGGGATAACGACAACCCACCGTCGCTCGATCTCACCGTGAACGTGCCGTCGACCATTCCAGTCGAGATCGAGGACTCGAGCGGCGAGATGCGGGTGCACGGCACCGGTGCGCTGGAAATCAGGGATGGCTCAGGCGCCATTGAGATCCGCGAGGTCGGTGGTGCCTTACGAGTGGAGGACGGTTCGGGGGGCGTCGAGATCGAGAACGTGCGGGGTGACGTGACCGTCGAGGACGGTTCGGGGGAGATCGACGTCCGCGACGTCACCGGATCGGTATCGTTGCGTGATGGCTCTGGCTCGATTACCGCGCGAGGCGTCGGCGGCTCGGTCCATGTGCTTCGGGATGGCTCTGGCGGGATCCGCGTCATCGACGTAGGTGGGGACCTCATCGTCGAACGAGGGCGCAAGCGCGGGATCAGCTACGAGGGTGTGAAAGGCAAAGTCCGCGTCGAGTAAAGCAGCCGCCCCGATCCAAAACCCGACGCCCCTGACGGCAGGCCTGCCGTCAGGGGCGTCTCGCGTGCTCGCGTGAACGCCGCTTCGTCAGCTTCCCATGGTGATGAGCGGAGCGCACGCGACGATGCGGCTCGCGGAGCTCTGTGAGTCGTGGACATCCACGAAGAATTCACCGGTCGTGGGTGTCGTAAAGGGAAGCGTGATCGTGATGTCGCCACGGCCGTCGTTGCCGACGACGACGGGCTTGTAGAGGTCGGGCGATCCGATCACTCCGCGATCGTTGGTGCAGGAGCCCAGGTGGATGTGCCAGGCGTGCGATGATCCCGGCGCGGCGCCGAAGAGCGAGAGCATGGCGCGGGTCTCCGAGTACGAGTCGCCGCGCATCATGCTACCGCGGCCGCCGAGCGTGACGGTTGCCGCGCCGGTGATGGCGGCGGAGTCTCTCGCGCCGACGGGAGCAAGCGTGGCAATCCACCGTGATTCGAGGTCGACATCGCCGGTCTCGACCGCGAACTGGCGTTGAGCGCAGCCGGCGACGGCCAGGGCCGCCGCCGCAACGAACACGCGAGCGTAGCGCATGGGATCCTCCCAGTGGGATACGGGGAATTGCTGCATGGGTGGGGCCAAGGGCTGACGGAGGGTGTTCGAGGGTGCCAAGTGAAGGTGTCGAGGGTGTCGAGGGTGTCGAGGGTGTCAAGGGGAAACCACACCTGCCCCAGTTGCACGAATCAATGGCGGCTCATACGTTATGGCCGTGATTAGTACCACCGCACTCCTCGCTGCCCTCGCCGACCCCACCCGGTTCTCAATCGTCGATCGTCTACGGCCGGGGGAGCGGTGCGTCGGCGACCTTTGCGTGGAGGTGGGCGGCCGGCAGTCACTCATATCATTTCATTTAAAGGTCTTGCGCGATGCTGGACTCGTCTCGGCCCGCAAGGAGGGGCGCACCGTCTGGTATTCGCTGGACCCCAGTGGGCTGAGCCGATTGGCGAAGTTGGTCGAGCGGCTGCGAGGCTCGAGCGATGCTACCACCCGCGCGCTACGAGCCGACGTCGACACATGCCGACAATACATCAACAATGTTTGATTTGTTCGGCAAGCCTACGGGCGGCGCACGATCCTGACTCCGTAATCACGCTCGAACCGACCGTAGATCGGCGAGAAGGCGGCCTCGTCGTCGGCGCGCTCGTAGAAGAAGTCGAAATGACGGCAATAAAATGGGGCGATGTCGCGCGACCAGGGCCCCCCATCGTTCATCGCCTGGGCACGGAGGAGCTCATTCAAGCGCGCCCCGTTCACACGCGCGGAAATGTTTTCGATCGCCCAGGCCTGCGGCGAATAGCTTTTCGCGCGATCGAGAAAGCTCTCGATCTGCGGGGCGAGCGGCTCGCGTGAATCGAGCAACGTGCCGGTGTGCTCGTTGATATAGTCCTTCGATCCGATGACCGCGTCTCTATATACGCCGACCGGCGTGCCAGAGAACAGCGATTCGGCGATTGAAATGTAGGAGCCCTCCTTTGCGCTGAGCGCGAGAAAGATCTTGGCCCGGGAGAGGAGGTCCGAGACGACTTCGTCCGGCGGTCCCTCGTGGATCTCGAGGCGATCGGCAACGCCGAACGCGGTGGCCTCTTCGAGCAACGTCTCCTTCGTTCGGTTGTCGATTCGAATGCCAACCAGCACGACTCTCAAGCGACGAGGCAGGTCGCGCAGCGCGCGGAAGAGATGCCAGTGCCGTTTGTAGCGGCTGAAGTTGGCCACCATGATGATGTCGATGTCCTTCCGGGGCGGCGGCGCATAGAAATCGGGGTTGACCCAGCTCGACGACTGAAACGGGAAGGCCACGACATCCTCATGGCGGTGTCGGCACAGCTCGTAATCGCTCGCCGAGGAAGGCATGAGAAACATCCGACGCGGGGCGCGAGCGACGTACTGATAGAGTGGCATCGAGTAGAAGGGATGCCACGTCGCCAAAAAGGCGATGTCGTATGAAGCCGTGATGTCGGGCAGCCGTGCATAACGCGCGAGCTTGGCGAGCTCCGGCTCGAACGACGTGAGCAGCACGCCGCGCTCGCCGGCGCCGTGGTCCGGCGCCTTGAGGATGATCGACCTGGCCAGTGTCACGGGCTCACCAGAAACGGGAAGGCCACGGGCGAGGGCGACCGCGCGCCGATAGGCCACCGGCGCCATCGGAGATCTCGGGTTGAAGCGGAGAAAATGATCGGCTGCGGTGAGGGCGTGCCGCTCTGGCGTGTACGCGAGGGGGAGGAACAAATGCGTCGCGAGCGCCTTCGGACGGTCACCCTTTCGCACGTAGTCGGCGAGCTCGAGCCTGCACCGCGTCATGAAGTGGCTCACTCGATAGGCACCTGTGCCTGGCGCCGGCGTCGCTCGAGCGTGGCGTCGACGAGCCCGCCGAGGAGTACCGCGAGCGCGGAGAGAAAGAACCAGATGAGCAGGGCGATGACCGCGCCGATCGCGCCGTAGACGCGGCTGTAGTCGCGAATGTGCGTGAGGTAGAGACTGAAGATCACGGTTGCGAGCGCCCATAGGAGGGTCGCGACGCTCGCACCGAGCAGTGCCTCCAGCGCCCCGCCGCGTCGTCCCCGATCGGGGAGAAAGTAAAAGGCCAGCCACAGTGCCGTGAGCGGAAGCGCCGCCGCCATCGGCCACCGCACGACGTCCCACACCGCTGACAAGCCAAAAGCGCGCAATGCCGCGATTCCTCCGACGACGATGACCGTCCCGAGGACGATGAGGATCGAGCCGACGGCGAGAATCGCGAGGGCGAGCGCGCGGCGGCCAATCCAGCCTCTCCCCTCCGACACACCGTGAAGCTCGTTCAGCGCTTCCGTCAGCGCGGCGATGCCACTCGACCCCGCCCAGAACAGAATAATCGCGCCGATGGACAGCACTCCTGGCCGGCGCTCGCGGGCAAGCTCGGTGATGAAGTCATGGAGAAAGGCGGAGGCATCTGGGGGAGTGAGTGTGCGAACCACGGCGGTGATACGCGCAAACGTAACGTCCCCGCCGACGAAGCCGGTGAGAGTGAAGACGATGAGGAGCGCCGGGAATACCGAGAGAAAGAAGAAATACGCCATCTTCGCCGCCTCGCCCACGAAGTCGTGAGCGAGCAGACGTTGGACGATCTCGCGCCCAAAGGGCGGCAGTCGTTGAACGAGTCGGGAGAGAATCGTGTGCAGGGGAGGGGTAGCGAAGGGTTGAGGTGCCTGACGTCGCCGGTCCATGACGCAAACTTTGCGCGTCGCCGACGACATGCTCCGGATCAGCCGAGCTGAATTAGTCATAGATTGGCACGTTTCCCGCTGAATCGCGTGCTGCTTTGAAAGCGACAGTATCGGTCGCAGAAAACGCGGCGCGCGGTTGCGCGGGGGAAAACGCACCCAGTGACATCCTTCGACCAGGCGGGAGTGGCTGCTTCGGAACGCCCGGATGCCTCACGCGCCGGTGGGCCGGCCATTGCCGTGGTGCTCGCGTCGACCGGAAGCCGGGACTGGCTCGGGGACTGCCTGGCTGTACTAGCGCCCGAATGTCTTAGAAACGGAGCTGATCTCATCGTGGCGCGAGCGGGTTCCGCGACAGCCATTCGCGAGCTGTCGGAGGCATATCCCTACGCCCGCTTCATTGGTGCCCCGCCAAAAACCACGACGAGAGAGCTTCGCCGTATGGGTGTCGCCGCATGTGCCGGCGACATCATCGCGCTTCTCGACGACACCGATGAAGGCTCGCTGCCCAACGAGCACTGGATGGAGCGGCTCGGCTGGCGACCCGCGGACTCGGCCGGAGGCGGGCGCGAGGCCGACGCGATCGGGAGCGTCCTCACGGTGGATGCCGTCGCCGGGGCGCCGACGGTACAGCTGGTGCCGCATCCCTCCTCGCCGACGCCCGTCACTGTGCGGCAGCCATACCTGTCGGTCGTGGTCCCCGTTCGTCAAGGCGCGGCCGACCTTCGTCACTCGCTCGAGGCACTGGTGCGGAGCGATCTACCGCGGACGGAGTGGGAGCTGATCGTCGTCGATGACGCGAGCACCGATGAGTCGGCACTCGTTGCGGCCGATTACGCAGACGTCGTCGTTCGCCTCCCCCGAACGCCGCGAGGTCCGGCGTACGCGAGAAATCGCGGCTTCGAGTACGCTCGAGGGGAGTACGTCGCCTTCATCGATGCGGACGTGTGCGTGCATCGCGATACGCTCGCGCGGTTCGTGCTCGTCCTCAGTCGCGAGCCCGAGGTGAGCGCCGTCTTTGGCTCGTTCGACGCCTCCCCCCCGGCTCGCGGCCTGGTGTCCCGGTATCGAAACCTGCTCGCGCATTACTACCACCACGCGCACGCTGGGCCCGCCGAGACGTTTTGGGCCTCGTGCGGCGCCATTCGCCGTGGAGCGTTCGTCGATGCCGGACTGTTCGACGAATGGCGCTTTTCTCGACGACAGATCGAGGACTTCGAGCTCGGCTATCAGCTTCGCGAGCGGGGACATCGGATCGTGCTTCGTCCGGAGATCCAGGCGACCTCGCTGAAACGATGGACTCTGGCGACGATGATCACGGCCGAATTTCAGGATCGGACCGTGCCGTGGATGCGGATCTTCGACCGGCGCGCCCCGGCGATGCGGCGGCGTCGGACGCGGCTGAGGACAGTCAAGACCGTGAACACCGGGCTCGTATGGCTCGCCGCGTCGTTCCTGTTCGGCGGATTGTGGGCCGCACGGGTCTGGCCGTTCGTCATCGCCGCCGCTTGTCTCCAGCTGGTGGTCGTCAACGACCTGGCGAAATACCGCCTGTTTGCACGTGAGCAGGGACTGACGTTCGCGCTCGCGGCGGTGCCGCTCCAGATGTTGTCATACGCCGTGAATGGTCTGGCCGTCACGCTGGGATGGGTTCTTCGCGAGTTCGTCGGAGAGCCGGCGCCACCGGTGACGGTCGAGGCATTCTCCGAAGTAGGCGTGAAGATGTGGCCACCCGTGCCGACCAGGCGCGCGCAGGATACGCGCAAGACGATCACCGCCGGATAGCGATCGACGCCGGCTCGGCACGAAAATTTCCGTCACGACGACGCTCTGAACTCGCGGGGGAAGTGACGTTGCAGCGCGGTGTGCAGGAGAAGGCGGGTGTCTATCCGCTGTCGCCGATGCAGCAGGGCATGCTGTATCATCACCTCTCCGCGTCGGAATCCGACGCCGACATGGTGCAGGTCATCGGCGAGCTGCGCGAGGAACTCGATGTCGAGCGGTTCGAACGAGCCTGGCGTGCGGTGGCCGCCCGCCACCAGGCGTTCCGCACGAGATTCCACTGGGAAGGTCTGGAAACGCCGACGCAGGAAGTACTTCCCGAGGCGACGCTGCAGCCCCAGCTCCTGGACTGGCGCGACCGGCCCGGTCACGAGCGTCCCCTAACCCTTGACAAGTTCCTCGAAAGCGATCGGCGGCTCGGCTTCGACCTAACGACCGCCCCGGCGATGCGTCTCACGCTTGCCCGATGGAGCGATGCGGAGTGGCGAGTGATTTGGTCGTGGCCGCACATCCTTCTCGACGGGCGATCGATTCCGCTCATCCTCGGCGAAGTGTTCGACTTGTACGATGGTCGTGCGACGCTGGAGGAGTTGGCCCCGCCGCCGCAATACTCGGAGTTCCTCGAGTGGTTACCGCGCAGAGACCGTAGCGGGGACGAGCGCTACTGGCGAACGCTCCTCGAGGGGCTCACCGGACCCACACCGCTCCCAGGGGACGCGGTGTCCGCGTCCGATCGGGGCACCGGCAGGGGAGCAAAGGTCGCCCGCCTCACGCGAGACGAGACGGCTGCCATCGCGGAGCTCGCCACGTCGGTGGGCGTTACCGAGAACGCGGTGATCCAGGGAGCCTGGGCAGTGCTCCTCTCGCGTTATGCGGGAACGGATGACGTGGTGTTCGGAGCGGCCCGCGCATCGCGACACGGCACGATCCCGAACGCGGACCACGCAGCCGGACTGTTCATCACGACTGTTCCGGTGCGGGCACGGTACAACCCCGATGCCTCCGTCGGCGAATGGCTCCGCGAGCTGCGCCAGGGCCAGATCGAGGTGAGGCCCTATGAGTACACGGCGATCAGCGACATCCAGCGGTGGAGCGGCTTCGCGGTAGGTCAGCCGGTCTTCGACAGCGCCGTGATCTTCGAGCGCACCTCACTCGGCGACACGATGCGCAACGAGCGGCCGGAATGGACGAATCGGCGGTTCTGGCTCACGGAACCGACGCCGGTTCCGCTGACGATTTACGGATTCGGCGGGGAGCAGCTGGACGTCAAGCTGCTCTACGACCGGGATCGGCTCGCCGACAACGTGGCCGACCGTGTGCTAAGCCACCTGGTCACGCTTCTCCGGGAGATTCCAAGGGACCCGGAAAGACCGCTCCGCGAAGTGTCGATGCTGAGTGCGGCCGAGCGAAGGCGACAGCTCGTCGAGTGGAACGAGACGGATGCAGGGCTGCAGCCGGGACGCACGGTCCACGGACTCGTGGAGTCCCAGGTCGAGCGCACCCCCGATCGTGAGGCGGTCACTGACGGGGCCACCACCCTATGCTATCGCGATCTGGATGCGCGCTCGAATCGCCTTGCGCACCGACTGCTGGCTCTGGGTGTCATGGCCGACGGGCGCGTCGGGGTCTGCGCCGATCGCTCCGCCGACCTGATAGTCGCCGTCCTCGGCGTTTTGAAGGCGGGCGGCGCATACGTGCCGCTGGACCCGGACTACCCAGCGGAGCGTCTCGAGTACATGGCGCGGGATGCAGGGCTCGTAGCGCTGGTGACCGCCGATGATGCAGCCGCGCGTATTCGACACGGCGGCGTGCCGACCGTCGATCTGACGCGTGACGCGGACGCGTTGATGCGGGAATCGGCCGAGCGTCCGACAGTCGAGGTACGGGACGATCAGCTGGCCTATGTGATCTACACCTCGGGGTCCACCGGGCGTCCAAAGGGTGTGATGGTGGAGCACCGGAACGTCGTGAGCTTCTTCGCGGCGATGGATGCGCGAATCCCGTATCGCGACGACGGCGCGTGGCTCGCGGTGACGAGCCTGGCCTTCGACATCTCGGTGCTCGAGCTCGTGTGGCCGCTGACGCGTGGCCTGAAGGTGGTGGTCGGGTCGCCGGTATCGAGCGCGGTCATGCATCGCCGGGCTGCGACCGGCCCGCAATTCAGCCTGTTCTACTTCGCGAGCGCCGCCGACGGCGCACAGGACGACAAATATCGCCTGCTCATCGAGGGCGCTCGCTTCGCCGATGAGCACGGGTTCCACGCAGTGTGGACGCCGGAACGGCACTTTCATGCCTTCGGCGGACTGTATCCCAATCCCGCGGTGACCTCGGCCGCGCTGGCGACGATCACGCAGCGGGTGCGTATTCGCGCTGGCAGCGTCGTCCTCCCGCTGCACCACCCGATTCGGGTGGCCGAAGAGTGGGCGCTGGTGGACAACCTGTCGAACGGTCGCGTGGACATCTCGTTCGCGGCGGGCTGGCAGCCTAACGATTTCGCCCTCGCTCCCGAGCGGTATGCGGATCGCAAGCGGGTGATGCTGGAGGGAATCGAGGTGGTTCGCCGCCTCTGGCGAGGTGAGGCGGTTTCGTTCCCCGGGCCTAACGGCACTCCGGTCGAGGTGCGGACGCTCCCACGCCCGATTCAGGCAGAGCTGCCCGTGTGGGTGACCACCGCGGGGAGCGCCGAGACGTACCGGGCCGCCGGCGAAGCGGGCGCGAACATCCTCACCCACCTGCTCGGCCAAAGTGTCGAGGACCTCGCCGCGATGATTCAGGTCTATCGCGAGGCGCGGCGCAGCGCCGGTCACCAGGGGCCGGGACAGGTGACGCTCATGCTGCACGCGTTCGTCGGGGATGATCACGACGCGGTGCGTGAAACGGTCCGCGGCCCGATGAAAAGCTACCTCAAGAGCTCGGTGAGTCTCATCAAGGGCTTTGCCGGTGCGTGGATCGCGCGGCGCGGGACGAGCCCCACAGCCACCGGAGACGAGTTCGACACGCTGTCGCCGGAGGACATGGAGTCGCTCCTGGACTTCGCGTTCGAGCGGTACTTCGAGACGAGCGGCCTCTTCGGCTCGCCCGCCCGCTGCGTGGAGCTCGCGCAGCGCCTTCGCGAAGCCGGCGTCGATGAGATCGCGTGCCTCATCGACTTCGGTGTGCCCGCCGACGAGGTGCTCGCGCATCTCGAGGACCTGGATGCGGTGCGCCGGACGGTGACGCGAAGCACGCAAGCCGCGGCGCTTCCCGCGCTCTCGACCCTCATGCGCGACCACGACGTCACGCACATGCAGTGCACGCCGTCGCTCGCGCGGATGCTGCTCGCGGACGAGGAAACGCGCACGGGGCTGCGGCAGCTCGACGTGCTGTTGATCGGCGGGGAGCCGTTCCCGGGCGCGTTGGCCACCGAGCTGCGGAGGCACACCGACGGGTTGGTGCTCAACATGTACGGCCCCACCGAGACGACGATCTGGTCATCCACGCACGAGGTGGAAGGCGACGATCGGGGTACGGTGCCGATCGGACGGCCCATTCGGAACACGAAGCTCTACGTGCTGGATCGGCACGGCGAGCCGGTCGCGGTGGGCGTCCCCGGAGAGCTCTACATCGGTGGCGCTGGAGTCGTTCGAGGCTATCTCGGGCGTCCTGACCTGACGACGGAGCGTTTCGTCGAAGACCATTTTTCGGGACAGGGGCGCCTCTATCGCACCGGCGACGTCGTGCGGTGGCGTGACGATGGCGTCATCGAGTTCCTCGGGCGTGCCGACAACCAGGTGAAGATTCGCGGGCATCGGATCGAGCTCGGAGAAATCGAAGCCGTCCTCTCCACGCATCCGGACGTCGGCGACGTGGTCGTGAACCCGTGGCAGCGCGGGGACGGCGACCCGGTGCTCGTCGCCTACGTGGTTCCGGCGGACTCGCGACGTCCAGCCGAGGCTGACCTTCGCGCGCACGCGGAAGCGCAGCTGCCGGGCGCGATGGTCCCGTCTTACGTCGTGACGCTGGACCGGCTGCCATTGACGCCTAACGGCAAGATCGACCGCAAGGCACTGCCGCCGGTGGGGGCGGTGGCGAGTGCCGCGCGGCACGATGACGTGAGCGACGCGCCCGCCACCGCGATCGAGGAGCTCGTCGCCGATATCTGGCGCACGGTTCTCGGCGTCGAGCGCATTGGACCGCGCGATCGCTTCTTCACACTCGGTGGGAACTCGCTGACGACCATTCAGGTCGCCATGCGTATCCGAGAGCTCCTCGGGATCGATGTGCCGCTGCGCGTGATCTTCGAGACGCCGACGGTGGCCGACCTGGCCGCCTATCTCGAGAGTCGCCTGCTGCAAAACGCCGACACCGAAGTCCTGGAAAGCCTGCTCGCCGAGCTGGAGCATCAGCCAGCCGAAGCCCATCGCGGTGCTCCCGCATGAAACACCTCGGCGAGCGGCTGGCGGCGCTTTCCCCAGAGCAGAGGGCGCAACTGGCATTGCGCCTGGGGCGCAGTGCTGGCGCGATCACCGAGGCAGCCGTGCCCGCCATTCCGGTGCATTCCGAAACGCGGTTCGAGCCATTTCCGCTCACCGATCTCCAGCAGGCCTACTGGCTCGGGCGCACCGACGCGTTCGCGCTCGGCGGAATCGCATCGCGCGCATATCTCGAGCTCGAGGCACCGAATCTCGATCTGAATCGCCTGGAGCGCGCGTGGAATGCGTTGATCCGGCGCCACGACATGCTCCGCGCAGTCATTGGCGATGATGGCTCTCAGCGCGTGTTGCCGGACACACCCGAGTATCGCATCGCCGTCCATGACCTCCGCGACGCCACGGCGGCCGAACAGGTTGAGCGACTCAACGAGCGGTACGAGCACATGCTCCGCGATTTGCGGCCAGCGAGCGAATGGCCGCTGTTCGACATCCAGGCGTCGATCTTGTCCGGCGGGCTGGTACGTCTGCATGTCGTGCAGGATGTGCTCAACGTCGATGGCGGGAGCATGGCCACGCTGTTC